>NZ_PYUK01000007.1:0-335607 GCF_003097365.1 Pseudomonas sp. B1(2018) | reverse complement strand
GCTCAGCAATCGTTGGTTACATCTTTGATTTCTCGCGGAGTAACTTGTGATGCTGATAATCTGTTGACTAGCAGTCTGACTCCACAAGCACCCACACGAATTGCTTGATTCAGTTGTTAAAGAGCGGCTGGTCAAGATCTTTCGTCTCAACCGAGGCGTGCACTATACAGCACACGCTCTCAAATAACACCCTTAAAAGCGCATGATTTTTTTAACAAAATCAATTACTTAAGCCAAACTCAGCATCGAACTGCTCGTTAGCGGGAGGCGAATAATACAGGATTAAAACACGTGGTCAACCCCCGTCTAAAAATTCTTTTCCCTACCTAAAGAGCCTGGGTTGCCACTATGAAAACTTCCAAGGTCCGAACAAAACATCAGGGCAGCAGAGTACCCAGACCACGTCGTCACTAAATCGCCCCTTATTTCGTAGACGCTGACTGACCGCTTTTGGCTGTGGATTGCTGCCTGTCGCGACAGGCTGAAAACAACCCAGGCTGAGTGGGGGGACTGAATGGGGATGCATTTATTTTCGATATCAATCCAACCATCGTGACCGCAGTATGAAGTCAGGTATCAGAGCTCGACTCAAGCTCGCCTTGAGTTTTCACGCCGAACAATTGGTCGGCTATCCACCGACCTCGCTCCAGCCCTTCCTCCGTTAACCAAATTGATTTGTTCCTGCTCACCGGATTACTGATGAAACCATGTTCATGCAATCGGTTCATGGTCTCGAAGTCGAACCCTTTCCAAGCGTTGCCGCTGTCGAAACTGAAGGTTGCCAAAAGGGCAAGCACGGCGTCTTCAATGAGTTTGTCGTCGTATTCCATGATCATTGCTCCACTCATGATCAATAGCTGTCGTCGACTCTATGGTGAGCGTTCCATCCCCGCAGACATCCATGAAATTATAATAGTGCGCTCAGCCAGGCGGCACGGGTTAGCAGGCCCACGGCTTTTGCATCCAGCTTTTCAACTGAGCAGGTATCGCCAGGCAACTGATCCAGCATTGATGCTGTCTGGGCTGGCGCTTTCGCGGGCAAGCCCGCTCCCACAAGGTTGTGTAGCGGCATAGGTCAACGCATCTGCTCCGTAAAACGGCCCTTGGTTCTGATGCTTTTTCTCTCCCGTATTGCTTGTTATACATCATTCATCGACCGGCCCTCCGGGCATTAGGCCAGTGTGTGAACGCCCCGTGCGGCACTCATCTAGACTTAATGGATAGTCGTAGGCAGAACCGAGCACGTCGCTTTGGTGCAGGTCGATCAATAGCGGCGTGGCAAGCTGCCCTTTATGCCCAGTAGAGGTGCGGCGAAGACCGTGCCGGGCACAACAAGATGCCCGCTCAGGGTGCCCTGGCCAACGGCCAAATTGCCACGATACCGTGACGTGGTGTGAGTGCCGCAGCCGACACTTTCGGACGACCGACGACCTTCTGGTTTGTCCGTGACCGTGAGGATTGCTGAATGCCTGATGAGATGTTGCACCTGCCTGTGGTCAACAGTTTGCTGGAGCGCCACAAGGGCTCTGCGGGTGCGCTGTTGCCCATTCTTCATGATATTCAGGAGCGTATCGGTTACGTCCCCGATGTCGCCGTCCCCGAGATTGCCCATGCCCTGAACCTGAGCCAGGCCGAGGTTCGTGGGGTGATCAGTTTTTACCATGACTTCCGTACCGCGCCGCCCGCGCGGCATATCCTGCGGCTGTGCCGGGCCGAGTCGTGCAAGAGCCGTGGTGCCGAGCAGTTGGCCGCGCAGTTGCGTGAGCGTCTGCAACTGGATGATCACGGCAGCAGCGCCGATGGCAGCATCAGTTTACGGCCGGTGTATTGCCTTGGTGCTTGTGCCTGTTCGCCCGCGTTGGAACTGGATGGCCGGGTGCATGCGCGGCTCAGTGCCGAGCGTCTGGATGCCTTGCTCGACGCTTGCCGGGAGGACGCGTGATGCCAGCTTTCTATGTGTCTGGTGATTCGGTTGCCCGTGCCGTGGGTGCAGAAGATGTTGTGGTAGCTCTTATCACCCATGCCCGGGGACGCGTTGTGCCGCTGGAGATAAAACGCACCAGCTCGCGGGGCCTTTACTGGCTGGAACCACTGCTGGAAGTGGACACGCCGCAAGGCCGTTTCGGCTTCGGTCCGCTGACAGATGCTGATGTGCCGTCTGTGCTCGAAGCGCTCAAAGGCGACCCGTCTTCTCATCCACTGGCCCTGGGCCTGGTGGAAGAGTTGCCCTATCTGAAAACTCAGCAGCGCCTGTTGTTCGCCCGCGCTGGCATCACCCAGCCGCTACACATCGACGATTACCAGGATCATGGCGGTTTCGAGGGTTTGAAAAGAGCCATCGCCATCGGAGGCGAACAGACTGCGACTGAGGTGTTCGATTCCGGTCTGCGTGGCCGAGGCGGTGCAGCCTTCCCCGCTGGGATCAAATGGCGCACGGTGCGCGCTACCGAAGCCACGCAAAAGTATATCGTGTGCAACGCCGACGAAGGCGACTCCGGCACTTTCGCCGACCGTATGTTGATGGAAGGCGACCCCTTCCTGCTGATCGAAGGCATGGCCATTGCTGGCCTGTGCGTCGGCGCCACCTATGGCTACATCTATGTGCGCTCGGAATATCCGGATGCCGTGATCATCCTGCGCAACGCGCTGCAGATTGCCCGGGAGAACGGTTACCTCGGCGCCAATGTTGGCGGCAGCGGTCAGGCCTTTGATATGGAAGTGCGCGTCGGTGCCGGTGCGTACATCTGCGGTGAAGAAACCGCGCTGCTGGACTCCCTCGAAGGCAAGCGCGGGATCGTCCGCGCCAAGCCGCCGATCCCTGCCTTGAAGGGCCTGTTTGGCCAGCCGACGCTGGTGCACAACGTGCTGACCCTGGCCTCGGTGCCGCTGATTCTGGCCAAGGGTGCGCAGTTCTATCGTGATTACGGTATGGGCCGTTCCCTGGGCACCATGCCCTTCCAGTTGGCGGGCAATATTCGTCATGGCGGGCTGGTGGAACGGGCTTTTGGCCTGTCGCTGCGGGAGCTGGTGGAAGACTACGGCGGAGGTACCGCCAGTGGCCGGCCGCTAAAGGCTGCGCAGGTGGGCGGCCCGCTCGGCGCCTGGGTGCCGCCGTCGCAATTCGACACGCCGCTGGATTACGAAGCCTTCGCCGCCATCGGCGCGATGCTCGGTCACGGTGGTGTGGTGGTGGCGGACGACTCATTGGACATGGCCCACATGGCGCGTTTCGCGATGGAGTTCTGCGCCGAGGAATCCTGTGGCAAATGCACGCCGTGCCGCATCGGCTCGACCCGGGGCGTCGAGGTGATCGACCGCCTGCTGGCCGCGCCTGACCAGAGCGGTCGCGATGAGCAGGTGATCATCCTCAAGGACCTGTGCGACACCCTGCAATACGGTTCGCTATGTGCGTTGGGCGGCATGGTTTCCTTTCCGGTCGCCAGCGCCCTCAAGCACTTCCCCGCCGACTTCGGCTTGCAGCCCTCGGAGGCCGAGCAATGATTACTCTCTTCGACCCGAACACCGATATCGATCTGGGCACCCCTGCCCGTGAGAGCCAGGTGCAAGTCACCCTGAGCATCGACGGTCGCAGCATCAGCGTGCCCGAAGGCACCTCGGTGATGCGCGCCGCCGCGCTGCTGGGCACCACCATTCCAAAACTCTGTGCCACCGACAGCCTGGAAGCCTTCGGCTCCTGCCGCATGTGCCTGGTGGAGATCGACGGCATGCGCGGTTATCCGGCGTCCTGCACCACGCCGGTCACTGAAGGCATGAGCGTACACACCCAGACGCCGAAGCTCGCGACCCTGCGCCGTAACGTCATGGAGTTGTACATCTCCGATCACCCGCTGGACTGCCTGACCTGCTCGGCCAACGGCAACTGCGAGCTGCAAACCGTGGCCGGTCAGGTCGGCCTGCGGGAGGTGCGTTACGGCTATGAAGGCGACAACCATCTGGCCGATGTGAAGGACACGTCCAACCCGTATTTCGACTACGACCCGAGCAAGTGCATCGTCTGCAACCGCTGCGTGCGCGCCTGCGAAGAAACCCAGGGCACCTTTGCCCTGACCATTACCGGGCGCGGTTTTGAATCCCGCGTGGCCGCCGCCGGTGGGGATAACTTCCTCGACTCGGAATGCGTGTCCTGCGGCGCCTGTGTACAAGCCTGCCCTACTGCGACCCTGATGGAAAAAAGCGTGGTGGAACTCGGCCAGCCCGAACGCAGCGTGATCACCACCTGTGCCTACTGCGGCGTGGGCTGCTCGTTCCGCGCCGAGATGAAAGGCGACCAGCTGGTGCGCATGGTTCCGGACAAGAACGGCCAGGCCAACCACGGCCACTCCTGCGTCAAGGGGCGCTTTGCCTGGGGCTACGCCACCCACCCGGATCGCATCACCAAACCGATGATCCGCAAGCACATCAACGACCCGTGGCAGGAAGTCAGCTGGGATGAAGCGGTGACCTACGCCGCCAGCGAATTCCGCCGGCTGCAGCAGAAATATGGCCGCGACTCCATTGGTGGCATCACCTCCAGCCGCTGCACCAACGAAGAAACCTACCTGGTGCAAAAACTGGTGCGCGCCGCGTTCGGCAACAACAACGTCGACACCTGTGCGCGGGTTTGCCACTCGCCGACCGGTTATGGCTTGAAACAAACGTTGGGCGAGTCCGCCGGTACCCAGAGTTTCGACTCGGTGATGCAGGCCGACGTGATCCTGGTGATGGGCGCCAACCCCAGCGACGCCCACCCGGTGTTCGCCTCCCAACTCAAACGGCGTCTGCGTGAAGGCGCGCGGCTGATCGTCATCGATCCACGACGCATTGATCTGGTGGACTCGGTGCACGCCCGCGCCGAATACCATTTGGCCCTGCGCCCGGGCACCAACGTCGCCATGCTCAACGCGCTGGCTCATGTCATCGTCACCGAAGGCTTGCTCAATCAGGCCTTTATCGACGCCCGTTGTGAGGGCAGCGATTTCGCGACCTGGAGTGAGTTCGTCAGCCGTGCGGAAAACTCGCCGGAAGCCCTTAGCCCTGTCTGCGGTGTCCCCGCTGCCGACATCCGTGCGGCTGCGCGCCTGTATGCCACCGGTGGCAATGCGGCGATCTACTACGGTTTGGGCGTCACCGAACACAGTCAGGGCAGTACTTCGGTGATGGGCATCGCCAACCTCGCGATGGCCACCGGCAACATCGGCCGCGAAGGCGTGGGCGTAAACCCGTTGCGGGGGCAGAACAACGTGCAGGGATCCTGCGACATGGGCTCCTTCCCCCATGAGTTGCCTGGCTACCGACACATTTCCAACGAGGTGGTACGGGCGCAGTTCGAACAGGCGTGGAACGTCACCCTGCAACCCGACCCGGGCCTGCGCATTCCCAACATGTTCGAGTCGGCCCTGGCAGGCAGTTTCAAGGGTCTGTATTGCCAGGGCGAAGACATCGCCCAGAGCGATCCGAATACCCAGCACGTCACCGCCGCTTTGTCGGCCATGGAGTGCGTGGTGGTGCAGGATATTTTCCTCAACGAAACCGCCAAGTTCGCTCATGTGTTCCTGCCGGGCAGTTCGTTCCTGGAAAAGGACGGCACCTTCACCAACGCCGAACGGCGCATCTCCCGGGTGCGCAAGGTCATGGACCCGCTGGGCGGTAAGGCCGACTGGGAAGGCACCGTGGCCCTGGCCAATGCCCTGGGTTACCCGATGAACTACAAACATCCGTCGGAAATCATGGATGAAATCGCCAGCCTGACGCCGACCTTCACCAACGTCAGCTATGCCGAACTGGACCGCCACGGCAGCCTGCAATGGCCGTGCAACGCCGAGGCGCCGGACGGTACGCCGACCATGCACATCGAGGAGTTCGTGCGCGGCAAGGGGCGTTTCATGCTCACCGGCTACGTGCCCACCGAGGAGAAGGTCAACACTCGCTATCCGCTGCTGCTGACCACCGGGCGCATCCTCAGCCAGTACAACGTCGGCGCCCAGACCCGGCGCACCGACAACGTGGCCTGGCACGACGAAGACCGCCTGGAAATCCACCCGACCGACGCCGAGAGCCGTGGCATCAACGAAGGAGACTGGGTCGGCATCGGCAGCCGCGCCGGGCAGACCGTGCTGCGTGCGCGGATCACCGAACGGGTCGCCCCGGGCGTGGTGTACACCACTTTCCACTTCCCGGAATCGGGGGCCAACGTGATCACCACCGACAACTCCGACTGGGCCACCAACTGTCCGGAGTACAAGGTCACGGCCGTGGAAGTCAGCCGCGTGTATCACCCTTCGGAGTGGCAGAAGCGCTTCCAGGAGTTCAGCGAAGAACAGGACCGTTTGCTCAAGGATCGCCGCCACGCCCGTGGTGATAAAGCCGAGGTGCGCCGATGAGTACTGACAACCTGATCAAGATGGCCAACCAGATCGCCCAGTACTTCGCCAGCCAGCCGGACCAGCAACAGGCGGTGCTCAGCGTGCGCAATCATCTGCAGATGTACTGGGCACCGAGCATGCGCAAGGAATTACTTGCCTGGCAGACGGAGCACCAGGGGGCGGATTTGCACCCGCTGGTGCAGGCGGCGGTGAGTGGGGCGGGTTGGGAGGCTTAGTCGGAAGGAGCCCGGATGAATACCTGTGGGAGCGGGCTTGCTCGCGAAGGCGTCAGTCCAGACAACATTGATGTTGAATGTACTGGCCCCTTCGCGAGCAAGCCCGCTCCCACAGGGTTATGTGTTGGGGTCGAGATTCAGGTTAGCCTTGAAGTGATCGGGGGCTTTCAATGATTCACGGCAGGTGTCGGGAAATCATCGCGGGCAGGCCACAAGCGCTCATTTCCTGCACTGAGCGTATCCTGTTCACGACTATCGTCCCTGAGCCCCGGAACCACCATGACCAAAAGCATTCTCTACGCCCTGGGCGCTGCGGCCCTGTTCGGCGCCAGCACGCCCTTGGCCAAGTGGCTAGGCTTGAATGTGTCCCCCCTCCTCCTCGCCGGCCTGCTTTACCTGGGCAGTGGCGTCGGGCTGACGCTAACCCGCCTGATCCGTGATCGTGGCTGGCAGCCGACAGGCCTGACAGCCCCTGAATGGCCATGGTTCATCGGGGCCATTGTGTTCGGTGGCGTTCTGGGGCCGGTTGCATTGATGTTTGGACTGACCCTCACCTCTGGCACCACCGCATCACTGTTGCTGAACCTGGAAGCCGTGTTGACCGCACTGATGGCCTGGGTGGTGTTCAGGGAGAACGCAGACCGGCGCATTGTTGCGGGGATGATCGCCATTGTCGCCGGGGGCGTATTGTTGGCGTGGCCTCGCACTTCGGCAGAGGTTCATGGCTGGTTGGGGCCTGTCGCGGTGGCGCTGGCCTGTTTTTGCTGGGCCATTGATAACAACCTCACCCGTAAGGTGTCTGCGTCGGATGCGTTGTTTATTGCCGGCACCAAAGGGTTGGTAGCTGGGGTCGTCAATTGCGCACTGGGAATCGCGCTGGGCATGCACCTGCCAGCATGGTCGCTGCTTGGGCCAACCCTGCTGGTGGGCTTTCTGGGGTATGGCGTGAGTCTGGTGCTGTTCGTCCTGGCGTTGCGGGGGCTTGGTACGGCGCGCACTGGGGCTTACTTTTCTACGGCACCGTTCCTGGGAGCCGCGATAGCGATCCTGTTTTTCGGTGAAGCCGTGACGTGGGTGTTTTGGATCGCTGCCGGCCTGATGGGGCTTGGGGTCTGGATTCATCTGACCGAGAGTCACTCACACGAGCATCGGCACGAACCGCAAATCCATGACCACAAACACGTCCATGATGAGCATCATCAGCATGAACACGACTTTGAGTGGAATGGTGAGCAACCCCATAGCCATGTGCACCAACACTCACCGATCGTCCACAGTCATCCGCACTTTCCCGACATCCATCACCGACACTCGCATTGAGCCCCGGAGGCTGTGGCCATCACGTCCTTACTCGACGTCCTTCTGCCGTGACGCCGTCACCGTCACTTCAATCGCCCGGACACTGATCGCCGCGAATGTCGCCGTCATCAGCACCCCATTGAACCCCAGCAGGATCGCCAGTACCCGAGACACGGCCAGTTTGGGCACCAGTTCTCCGTAGCCGATGGTCAGGCCGGTCACGAAGGCGAAGTAGACGCCGTCATACGGGCTCCACCCTTCCAGTTGGGCGATGATGAGGCCGAACGCGATGATCACCAGCAGCAGTATCGAGAAGATCGGCCACACCACTTTGAAGTAGAACCAGACGGCCTTGTAGAACTCGTGGCGGACGTTTGATGCACGGGTGAGGTTCATGTCGTGGGCTTCCTGGGGTTTGACTGATGCACAGCGGTTCAATACCCCGTTCAGCTTGGCACAAGCGCTGAAAACTGCGACCAATGGGGCGTTATCTCTGGCCAGGACTATGACAAAGATGACGCCAAGCGGGCTATCCGGAAACCGCCCGGCGCCGGTGGATTCCTGTAGGAGCGAGCCTGCTCGCGATGGTCGTCAACGATAACGCGTGCTTCCTGTTTAAACGCGGCGCGCTCCAGTCCATCGCGAGCAAGCTCGCTCCCACAACAACAGTGCCAGGTTTATCCCTCAGTTCACTTCCGTTTCCCGGATCAGCTTCTTGTTGATCTTGCCAACACTGGTCTTGGGGATTTCGGCAACGAACTTGAACTGCTTGGGGATCGACCATTTGTTGATGCGGCCGCCGTCGACGAAGGCTTGCAGGTGCGTCTCCAGAATCTTGCGGTCCAGGTATTGCCCCGGCTCGCACACCACCATTGCCATGGGCCGTTCGCCCCACTGCTCATCGACAATGCCCACCACCGCGACGGACATGACGCCCGGGTGTTCGCTGATCAGGCTTTCCAGTTCCAGGGAGCTGATCCACTCGCCGCCGGTCTTGATCACGTCCTTGATGCGATCCTTGATTTCCACGCCGCCCTGTTGGTCGATCGAGGCCATGTCGCCGGTGTGCAGCCAGCCGTTGTGCCACAGCTCCGCACCTTTGTCCGGGGCTTTCAGATAGCCCTGGGTCAGCCACGGTGCGCGCACCACGATCTCGCCCAGGGACTCGCCGTCATGGGCCACGTCGTTGCCTTCGGCGTCGATGATCTTCAGGTCGACCAGCGGCACCGGTGTGCC
This sequence comes from Pseudomonas sp. B1(2018), assembly GCF_003097365.1. Classification (NCBI taxonomy): domain Bacteria; kingdom Pseudomonadati; phylum Pseudomonadota; class Gammaproteobacteria; order Pseudomonadales; family Pseudomonadaceae; genus Pseudomonas; species Pseudomonas sp. B1(2018). The sequence goes on along the minus strand of NZ_PYUK01000007.1, from coordinate 326,474 downwards.
GGTCTTGATGCGGATCGGCAACTGGGCTTCGGCAGATAGCTGAAGGTCCTCGTCGCGCAGGTAGGTCAGGCACAGCAACGGGCAGGTTTCCGACATGCCGTAGCCGGCGTGCACCACCATGCCTTTGGCGCTGGCTTCACTGGCGATGCCAAGCGTCAGCGCACTGCCGCCCAGGAGCATTTTCCAGCCGTCGAAACGGGTCACCTTGCCTTGCTCACAGTTGAGGATCATCTGCAGGATGGTCGGCACGCAGTGGGAGAAAGTCACCTTCTCTTCGCGGTACAGCTTGACCAGGCTGTTGGGTTCGTAGCGGCCCGGGTAGACCTGCTTGATGCCCATCAGCGTCGCGACATACGGCACGCCCCACGCATGCACGTGGAACATCGGCGTGATCGGCATGTACACATCGTCGGAACGCAGCAGCGGCTGGCCTTGATAGACGCCCAGGGTGCCGACGGCATTCAGGGTGTGCAGCACCAGTTGCCGATGGCTGAAGTACACGCCTTTCGGGTCGCCGGTGGTGCCGGTGGTGTAGAACAGCGTGGCGACCGAGTTCTCGTCGAAATCCGGGAAGTCGTACTGGTCCGGGGCCAGGGACAGCAACTGCTCGTACTCACCGAGCACCGGCAGCGAGGTCGCGGTCGCCTCGTCATCGGTGAGCTGCAGGTAGCCTTTTACCGTTTCCAGCCGTCCGTGGATCTGTTCGACCAAGGGCAGGAAGTCGTCATGCACCAGCACCAGGTCATCCTCGGCGTGGTTCATGGTGAACAGCACCTGCTCCGGCGACAGACGAATGTTCACCGTGTGCAGCACCGCGCCGATCATCGGCACGGCGAAGAAGCATTCCAGGTAGCGGTGGCTGTCCCAGTCGAGCAAGGCCACGGTGTCACCGGCCTTGACCCCGGCCGCCGTCAGCGCATTGGCCAGGCGGCGGATGCGCTGGTTGAGCGTCTGGTAGCTGTAGCGCAGTTTGTCGGCGTAGACGATTTCCCGGCCCGGCTCGTAACGCACGCCGGACAGCAGCAATTGCTTGATCAGCAAGGGATAGGCATAAGCGCCGTCGGCGGGCGGGATTATTTTTGTTTTCAGCATGGTTGGAGTTCCTTGTCCTTCGATCAGAACTGATCGGCTTTCAGCTCGTAGAGGCAGTCACTACCGGCCTTGACCGATGCGCTCAACGAGTGGATACGCGGCAGCAACCGGGCGAAGTAGAAACGCGCGGTGGCCAGTTTGCTGGTGTAGAAGTCGTCTTCGGCATCCCCGCTGATGACGGCCTTGGCCATGCGCGCCCACATGTAGGCGTATGCGGTGTAGCCAAACACGTGCAGGTACTCGACCGAGGCCGCGCCGATTTCATTCGGGTTGCCCTGGGCCCGGTCCAGCAGCCACGCGGTCAGCTCGTCGAGGGTGTCCACGGCGGCATTCAGCGGCTTGGTGAACTCGTCGAGGTCGGCACTGGCGTTAGCGGTAAAGTTGCGGATTTCCGAGGCGAACAAGCGGTAGAGCGCCCCGCCGCTGCCGACGATCTTGCGCCCGGCCAGGTCCAGGGACTGGATGCCGTTGGTGCCTTCGTAGATCTGGGTGATGCGCACGTCGCGCACCAATTGCTCCTGGCCCCACTCGCGGATGTAGCCGTGGCCGCCGAAGACCATCTGACCGTGCAAGGTGGTTTCCAGCCCCATGTCGGTGAGGAATGCCTTGGCCACCGGGGTCAGCAGCGCCACCAATTCCTGCGCGCGATTGCGCGTGACTTCGTCTTCGCTGTACCTGGCCGTGTCCAGTTGCAACGCGACGTAGCTGGAGAACGCACGGCCGCCTTCGTTCAAGGCTTTCATGGTCAACAGCATGCGGCGCACGTCCGGGTGCACGATGATCGGGTCGGCGGCCTTATCCTTGTTCTGCGCACCGGTCGGCGCACGGCTTTGCAGGCGGTCGCGGGCGTAGGCGACAGCGTTCTGGTAGGAACGCTCGCCCTGGGCCAGGCCCTGGATGCCCACACCCAGACGTTCGTAGTTCATCATGGTGAACATCGCCGCCAGGCCTTTGTTCGGCGCGTCGACGATCCAGCCGGTGGCGCCATCGAAGTTCATCACGCAGGTGGCGGAGGCCTTGATGCCCATTTTGTGTTCGATGGAGCCACACGACAGCGCATTGTTTTCACCCAGCGAACCGTCGGCGTTGACCAGCACCTTGGGCACCAGGAACAGCGAGATGCCCTTCGGCCCCGCCGGTGCATCCGGCAGGCGCGCCAGTACCAGGTGGATGATGTTCTCGGTCAGGTCGTGGTCGCCGCCGGTGATGAAGATCTTGCTGCCGCTGACCTTGTAACTGCCATCGGCCTGGGGTTCGGCCTTGGTGCGAATCAGGCCCAGGTCGGTACCGGCGTGGGCTTCGGTCAGGCACATCGAACCGGTCCAGGTGCCGGCGTACATGTTCGGCAGATAGCGTTGCTTGAGCTCTTCGCTGGCATGGGCCTTGATCGACAGGCAGGCACCGGCGGTCAGCATCGGGTACAGGCCGAACGACAGGCTGGCCGAGTTGACCATCTCTTCGACCTGAGCCGAAATCGCCTTGGGCATGCCCATGCCGCCGTACTGCGGATCACCGCCGACACCGACCCAACCGCCCTCGGCGAAGGCTTGATAGGCCCCGGCAAAACCCTCTGGCGCGGTGACCGAACCATTGCTCCAGGTACAACCCTGTTCGTCGGTGGCGCGGTTCAAGGGTGCGATGACTTCGCCAGTGATCTTGCCGGCCTCTTCGAGGATGGCGGCGGCGGTTTCTTCATCGATCACGTCGGCCAGGCCGGGCAAACTGGCCCAGAGCCGGGACACCTGGAAAACCTCGTTGAGTACGAAGCGCATGTCGCGCAGGGGAGCTTTGTATTCAGACATCTTGGCTTACTCGGAAGTGGTCAGGGCATGGGGCATGCCCGGACGTTCAGTGGATTCAGTGTTCTCGGCGGCGGTAGCGGAGCCCGGCTGCGGGGCCCGTTCGCGCAGCAGGAAATACGACAGGGCTGGAATCAGGATCAGCGCACCGAGCATGTTCCACAGGAACATGAAGGTCAGCAGGATGCCCATGTCGGCCTGGAACTTGATCGGCGACCAGACCCAGCACACCACGCCGGCGGCGAGGGTGATGCCCACCAGCCCGACCACCCGGCCGGTGAAGGACACAGCGTTGCGGTAGGCCTGGGACAACGGCAGGCCCTGGCGCTGGAAGTGCAGTTGCACGCTGAGCAGGTACAGGGCGTAGTCCACGCCGATGCCGACGCCGAGGGCGATCACCGGCAGGGTCGCGACTTTCACGCCGATGCCCATGGCCACCATCAAGGCCTCACAGAGGATCGAGGTCAGCACCAGCGGCAACAGCGCCACCAGCGTGGCCCGCCAGCTGCGGAAGGTGATCAGGCAGAACAGCGTTACTGCCGCGTACACGTATAGCAGCATGGTGTGATTGGCTTCACGCACCACGATGTTGGTCGCTGCCTCGATACCGGCGCTGCCGGCGGCGAGCAGGAACTGGCGATCGTCGCTGCTGTTTTCCTTGGCGAATTTGTCAGCGATGGCGACTACCGCATCGAGGGTTTCAGCCTTGTGATCCTTGAGGAACGCGATCACCGGCATCAGCGAGCACTCGGTGTTGAACAGCTCCGGGGAGTTGACCGAGGCTTGCTGCGCGGCGTAGTTGAGCACGTCCTGGTTGCGCTGGATGCTGTTGAGCTTGGGGTTGCCTTCGTAGGTGCCGGCGGTGATCTGTCGTACCGCGTTGACCAGCGAAGCCGTGGCCTGCACACCCGGATACTGTTGCAGTTCCCAGGCCAGGCGGTCGGCGAGCACCAGGGTCTTGTAGTTCAGGCAGCCTTCCGGCGCGGTCTTGATCATCACCGCGAACAGGTCGCTGGACAGCGCGTAATGCTGGGTGATGTAGGCGTTGTCGCGGTTGTAGCGCGAGTCGGCGCGCAACTCCGGCGCACCGCTTTCCAGGTCGCCGATTTTCAGGTTGAGGCTGACCACATAGCCGCCAATGCCCATCAGCACCGCGACCAGCACGGCGCCCGTGGCCCACTTGGCAGTAGTGAAGCGATCGAGCGCGTCCCACAACCGGCCGAAGCCTTTGTGCTTTTCGGCACGGGTATCGATTTTCAGCGCGCGTTCGGCGGCCTTGGTGCCAACACCGACATAGGACAGCGCCACCGGCATCAGCAACAGCGAGGTGAAGATCAGCACCGCGACGCCGATGCTGGCGGTGATCGCCAAATCCTGGATCACCGGGATGTCGATCAGCATCAGCACCGCAAAGCCCACGGCATCGGCCAGCAACGCGGTGACGCCGGCGATGAACAGGCGGCGGAAGGTGTAGCGCGCAGCGATCAGCTTGTGGGTGCCACGGGCGATGTCCTGCATGATGCCGTTCATCTTCTGTGCCGCATGGGACACGCCGATGGCGAAGATCAAAAACGGCACCAGCACCGAGTACGGATCGATGGCGTAGCCGAGCCAGGCGACGATGCCCAGCTGCCAGACCACCGCGACCAGCGAGCAGCCGACCACCAGCAAGGTGCTGCGCACGCAGCGGGTGTAGGCGTAGATGATGGCCAACGAGGTGACCACCGCCAGACCGAAGAACATCATCACCTGGATCAGGCCGTCGATCAGGTCGCCCATGAGTTTGGCGAAGCCGATCACCCGCACCTTGTAATGGCCGGTGCCTTCCACCCCGGACTTACGCGCAGCGCTGTCGCCGGCGTATTCGATCTTGTCGCGCAACTGCTCTTCGAGCATCTGCGAGAACGCGTGGTAGTTGATGCGCTGGCCACCGGCGGCGGCCTTGTCCAGCAGCGGCACGATCAGCATGGTCGACTTGAAGTCGCTGGCCACCAGGCTGCCGACAATGCCGGCACGGGAAATGTTCTGGCGCAGCTGTTCGATCTGCTCAGGCTGCCCTGAATAGGTGTCGGGCATCACCGGGCCACCCTGGAAACCGTCTTCGGTGACTTCGGTCCAGCGCACCGCCGGACTCCACAGCGACTTCATCCAGGCGCGGTCGACGCCTTCGGTGAGGAACAGTTGGTCGTTGACCTGCTTGAGCACGTCGAGGTATTCGGGATCGAAAATATCGCCCTGGGTGTTCTCCACCACCACCCGCACCGAATTGCCCAACCCGCGCAGGGAGGCGCGGTTTTCCAGGAAGTTCTGGATGTACGGCTGGCTCTGCGGAATCATTTTCTCGAAGCTGGGGCGCAGCTCCAGGCGCGTCGCCGCCATGTAGCCGAGCACCACGGTGGCCAGGGCCATCAGCAGCATGAACAGCGGACGGAAGTTGAACACCAGGCGTTCCAGGCGGTTGCCGGAGCGGTGGTCGAAATCACGCACATCTCGGATCACCGGCATGGCGTCTTGTTTGATGTTGCCCATGTCTGGGTTCTCGCTCTTAGGGTTCGAGGGCTGGATCGGCGGACAGCGTCCGGGCACCACGGCTTCCCGCCAGCACCAGTGCGCCGTCGGTGGACTGCGCAGCACCGGCGACCGGCGTCGGTGCCGGTTGCCGCACCAGATGCATCTGCGCGCCCGTCCCCTGGCTGACCAGCATCTGCCCGCCCTGGGTGAACAAGCGATAATTGCCACGGGCATCGATCAGGCCCGCGGTGATGCTGACGTGCAGGCCGCTGTCCAGCGCAGTCCAGCTCTGGCCGCCATCGGTACTGCGCAGCACGTTGCCGCGCAGGCCGTAGACCAGCACTTCGCCGGGCTTGCCGAGCACGCCGAAGAAGCTGCCCTGATACGGCGTCGGCACGGCATTGAAGCGTTGGGCGTTGTCGTCCCACTTGAGCAACAGGCCTTGCTCGCCGGCGATGTACAACCCATCGCCAGTGGAGGCGATGGCGTTGAGGTGAAAGCCCTGTGGGTTGTCGGTGCGGTCCTGGAATGGCGTCCAGGTCTGGCCGCCGTCGTCGGTGCGCAGGATCAGGTTGAACACGCCGACCACATAGCCGGTTTTTTCGTTGGCGAACCAGACGTCGAGCAGCGGTTTGTCCGCGCCCTGATCGACTAGCCTTTGGCCCTCGGTAGCCAGAAGCGGCCATTGCTCGTTGCCCGGCTCGGCCTTGGCCAGCGCCGTGTAATGCTTGATCAGCAATTCGCCGATCTGGCGACCATCGAGTTGCTTTTGCCAGGTCGCGCCGGCGTCGCTGCTGTGCAGCACCACGCCGTCATTGCCGACCGCCCAGCCTTGGGTGGTGGTCGGAAAATTCACCGCAGTGAGGTCGGCACTGGCCGGTACGACGGCCTGCTGCCAGTGGTTTCCCGAATCATCGGAAAACAGAATATGGCCACGCTGGCCGACGGTAATCACGCGCCCGCCGGCGCGGGTCATGCCGGACAACGGGCTGTTGATCGCCAAGGCACTGACCCTGGCGGGCAGGTCCAGCACATCGACGTAATCGGCCGCCTGGGCGATGCCCTGCGACAGGCCGAGCACAACACCGAACGCCAAACGCACAATATTATTTTTATACGAACACATGCTGCGTCCTCTTCGGAAAACCGCGTCGAGGCACACTTGCGTGTGCCAGACGTGCAGGTCATGCCCTTGTAGGAGCGAGCTTGCTCGCGATGGTCGTGAACGATGACGCGTGCTGTCTGGATGCCCGCGTCGCCTTCTGGTCCATCGCGAGCAAGCTCGCTCCTACAGGGTGAGCGTTTGCTTGCGGTTGACTTAGCGAATGCCGGCGCCTGCCAGCGATTCCGAAGACCACTGCGCCTTGGAGAGCGGCTCGATGTACTTGATGCCGCCGTAAGGACCGACCACACCGTTGATGTTGTACGAACCACCCACCAGGTCGTAGATCATGAAGGGCGTCGAATCCGGAACCTGCTTGTCATAGCTCTGGCTCAGGAAGGCGAAGGAACCACGATAGAGCTGACCACGGGCGTCATATTGATCCGAGGCCAGAGCGGTCCAGCTGTCTTCGTCGAGGTAGAAACGGCGCTTGGCGTAGATGTGACGGGCACCGGCCTTGAGGTTGCCTTCGACGACCCACACGCGGTGTTTTTCCCAGCGCACGAAGTCAGGCGACAGGTGATTGGCAGTGGTCAGCGACTTCGGATCCTGGACGTAGGTCAGCTTGTAGGTGTTGTAGGGCACGATCATTTCCTGCTTGCCCACCAGCTTCCAGTCGTAGCGGTCCAGCGCACCGTTGAACACGAACACGTCGTCGTAGGTGCCTGCACCGGCGGTACCCGGGTTAGGCGTGTCGTACGCCAGGCTCGGCGCCAGTTTCACCCGACGCTGACCCGGCAAGTACTGCCAGGCACGACGCGGCTGCTGCAACGGGTTGGCGGCGTCCTTGAGCATGATCGCCTCACCGGCCCGGCGCGCAGGGCCGGTGTATGCCAGCTTCATCTGGTAGTACACGTCGGCGCTGCTGATCGGCTGCGAGAGGTTTTCATAGATCGGGTAGGAGATGTTCGCCTGCCCGGTGGTCGCCAGGCTCGGCACACCGGCGGAGTCAACGTTCCAGGAGTCGTACTTGGAGCTGATGCTGACGCCCTGGTAGCGCAACAGGAAGTTCCACATCGCTTCGTTGCCCGACTGCGGAATCGGGAACGGAATGCCCGGCAGCACGTTGTCGATGGCCAGGCCACCTTCCAGGGACTTGGCGCCGCTGGCGTTCTTCACGCCGTTGTCCAGAATCGCTTGAGGCAGCGAAACGGTGCGGTGCGTCGGGAATACGTCGACACGGAACGTCGGGAAACGCTTGGCCAGTTCTACCGTGGTTGCCGTGAGCAGGCCCTTGTATTGATCGACGTTCTTGCCGTCGATCACCAACAGCGGCTTTTCGCTGGCAAACGGATCCGGGCGCATGCTGTCGCCGGCTTTGAAGCCGGCCGGCGCGGTGGTCAGGCCACCGTTGTAGGCGGGGATGGAGCCATCGGCGTTCCCGGCTTTTTCAGCCCCTACCTGTGTCAGGCTGGTGCCCAGTTTGGCAGCTTCCTGGGCTGAAACAGCGGCCTGTGCCTGGGCGGCAAGGACCATGGCCAGCGAAGCGGCCAACACGGTTTGTACAAATTTCATCTTGTTATTCTCCTGCTTGCATTGAGCAAATCAGTGGTGAATCAGAATGTTGTTTTCATCGTCAGGTACACGGCGCCACGGTCCTCGGTCGTGGCACCCCCTCCGGAGAAGGACGAGTAGCCGCCGGCGTAGCAGGCGTAGTTTTCGTTGCCGCTGAAGGCGTTCGGGGTGGAGCCGTCGCCGCCGTTCGGGCCGGTGCTCACACCGCTGACGTTGCACTTGTCGGTCTGGCCGAAGGAGTCCACGTACTTCAGGTCGACAAAGTATTTGTTGTACACAATGGCGCCGACGCCCACGGCATAGTTGCCGGTGTCCTTGGCACCGCCACCGGAGACCGGCGACACGCCATCGAGACCGACGTTGACGGACATCGGCGCGTTGAGATCGACACCGGGAAACACCTGGTACCAGGTCGGTGTGAAGTTGACTGCCAGGCCCCAGTTGTCACGGGTCGGCGCGTCGATGCCGCGATAGCTGTCCTTGCCCTTGTAGAGCGCTTCGTTCTTGCTATCGAGCTTGAGCAGGTTGCTGTAGTACAGCTCGGCCAGCACGGTGGCCTGATCGAATACCGGGGTTTTCGGCAGGGTCATCAGACCGTTGAGTGTCCAGTGCAAGGTGTCGCCTGTGGCGCTCATGCTGTCGCCACGGCTCGGGGTGTCGTAGACCACACCGGTGGCGTCCGTACGTGCAGGCAGCAAGCCCAGACCTTGACCCAGGCCCAGCGGGCTGCGGGTACTGACGATCGCCGGGATACTGGCCAGCGGCATGTTGTGGCGAACGTTCAGGTCCGAACCGACGCTGATCCCGCCGACATCCTTGGACAGGCTCAGGCCAAGGATCTTGATGTTGTCGGCATAGGCCAGTTGATAGGTGGCGGTGTCCAGCGAATTGAGAGTGTTGATCACCGCCGGCACTTGCCCCGCCGGACGGGTGCCGTTCGGGTTGGCCGAGGTAATGCCCCTGGCGTCCAGATAGGCTTGCGGCAGGATTTCCGAAGTTTCGCGGTAGTAAACGCCGAGGGTGCCATCCAGCCACGCCGGCGACCACTTGGCCATGACGCCCCAGTCGCCGCTGTCATGCGGTGTCAGGTCCTTGCCGCGACGCACATTGGTCAAGGCGTTGCACGGCGCCAGGCCACAACCCAGCGGGCTGCCCGGTACCACGGCGTTGGTGTTGCCCAACAGGAACGATTGCGCGCCGAAGCCGACCAGGTCGGAACCACCGTAATAGGTGCCCGCTTCCGGCAGGCGCGCGGCATCCCAATTGAGGAAATACTGGGCACCCACGGTCAGCTCGGGATTGACGGTGAACGTCATCGACAGCTGGTTACGCGGAACGAACAGTTCCTTGGCTTCGGTACCCGGCGACGCGGCAAGCTTGGCCAGGTCGAGACCGGACTGGCCATAGCTGACCGAGTGCACCGGGTTGAGAATGGTCTCGCCCCAGAACACGTTGTGCTGGCCGGCCTTGACGCTGAACATCGACTCCTCGCCCACTTCGGTGCTGTAGAACACGAAGGCATCGAGGATTTCGCCGGAAGGACCGCTGTAGTAGCGCTGGGCATAGTTGCTCAGGTGCGGGCTGCCGTTGCCGACGTTGTCATGGGTGACCCCGGCCAGGCGCGGGTCGTTGGCAATCAGGCCGGAACGCGCATCGTTGCCGTTGACGAACGGGTTGGAATTGGAGCCGGTGTTGTCATAGGCCTTGTCGTACCAGCTGGCGGCGCTGACGCGAAAACCCATGGCGTTCTTGTAGACCACGTCCATTTCGGTCAACAGGTCGATACGGTTGGTGATGTTGGTGCCGGCCTTGCGGAAGTTGTAGTCGCCGTCGTTGTTGTTCGGCGTTCCCAACATGCGTTTGTCGGCGCTTTCGGTGCGCACGCCGTAGTTGTACTTGATGGTGTTATCCACCCGTACGTTCCAGTCCGGATTCCCCGTCTCGATTTCGGCCCCATGGGCCACCGGTACGCTTGCCGCGAGAATGGCCGAGGCCAGCAAGGTGTAGCGTGGAGCGGTGAAGCCATGACTCTTGTTGTTGTGCATTGCGTTGTCTCCGCCTTTTTGTATTTGTTTTTAGCGCAGCCGCCCTCACGCAAACCTCTTCGGGTTTGCGTTTAAGGAATGAGGGCAAATGCCGGTGGCGTACTGCCAGTCCAGCTCCTTGTACTAGCGGTCCAGCTCCAGGATGAGTGCTTCGGCTTGTGGCCAGTGGCCAAATCCTGCGGCCGGATTGAGGTGACCGACATCGCCCAGATTGAGCAATTCGGCGCCCCAGCCTTCTGCCATGCGGGCGACCGCAGGCAGCGTGGCAAGGTGATCGTTGGTGCTGCCGGCGACGATGCTGCGAAATGGCAGCGGGCCTTGTGGCAGAGGATTCCAGCCCTGGCTACGCAGGGTTTCGGAAGATGGATAGTTTGCCGGCCAGACCGCATCGAGGTCCGGTGGCGCGGCCAGCAAAGCGCCCTTGATCGGACGGCTGTAATGCGCAGCCCAGTGCGCGACCATCAGTACGCCGGCACTGTGGGCCACCAGAATCACCGGCCCGTCGATCTGTTCGAGTTCGTGCTGGATGGCCCGCACGCGAGCCATGCAATCGAGCTTGTCGGTCTCCAGTGGCGGGACGCTACGCACGTTGCTCAGCCTGGCTTGCAGCAACGTTTGCCAATGTTCGGCCACGTGCTCGCGCAGACCTGGAACGATCAGAACGGTGGCGGCAGTTTGCAGTTTGTCCACGGTCAACACCTTCGCTTTCTCGATAACTCGACTGGCTGTTTTCGCCAGGGGCTTTTTGTAGGGTCGACATTAAATTGCGCCCACCCGAAGCGCTTTACATTGGACGTCAGGCACTTTTCTTTTGATGACAAATTGTCGGACACTCGGACGCGTGACCGCCGGTCTAAAAACCCCGCAGGTTGGCGCAAGGTCACTGTAATCAACGGATGAGCGCTGATGGCTCCATGCAGCGTAGAAGATGAGTGAGCGCACAGCATGAAAACCATCAACGACATGACAACTGTTCAACTGTTGATACGCTGGATATAGTCGCCACGCTCACGCCAATCACCACCGGCACAGGGAAGCCCTCGCATGACCAAGCTTGTTCGCGCCGCCGTCTTGACCAACTACCTTGAGGTCACCCAGTACCTGGGTTTCAACCCGCGCGACGTGCTGGCCGCTGTCGGCCTGAGCAGGGCCCAACTGCAAGCCCCTGAACACCGCATCCAGATCGATGCCGCCGTACGCCTGCTGGAAGACTCCGCCACCGCCAGCGGTTGCCAGACCTTCGGCCTGAGCATGGCCGAGTCGCGCCAGCTCTCGGACTTCGGCGTGGTCAGCCTGCTGCTCAGTCACCAGCGCACCCTGCGCGATGCGTTGCAGGTCGTGGTGGATTACCGACACCTGATGAACGACTCGCTGGCCATCTTCATCGAAGAGGCCGGCAAGATGGTGATCATTCGCGAAGAGGTGGTCACCGAAACGCCCATGCCCAGCCGCCAGGCCACGGAGCTGGCCATCGGCGTGATGTTCCGGCTGTGCTCGGCCCTGCTGGGCTCACACTGGCATCCCTACAGCGTCAACTTCATGCACCAGGCACCGGACAACCTGCACCTGCACCGCCGGCTGTTTGGCTGCAAACTGGAGTTCGGCAGCGAGTTCAACGGCATCGTCTGCCCCGACATCAGCCTCGACATGACCAACCCCAACGCCGACCCGGCCATGGCCCGCTACGCCCAGAGCTACCTCGACTCGCTGCAGGGCCACGAAGGCACCTCGATGCTGTTCGAAGTACGCAAGGCCATCTACCTGCTGCTGCCCATGGGGCGCGCCACCATCGAACAGGTCGCCCAGAGCCAGGGCATGAACGTGCGCACCCTGCAACGCCGCCTCAAGGACGACGGCTGCGCCTTCAACGACGTGATCAACGACGTGCGTCGAGACCTGGTGCTGCGTTACCTGGACAACCCGAACTACTCGCTGAGTCGGATTGCCGACATGCTTGGTTATTCGATGGCGAGTTCGTTTACGCGGTGGTTTATCAGCCAGTTCGGGATGCCGCCGGCGACGTGGCGGGCGCAAAAGCAGGGGGCTGCGAAAATGCAGGTGGATGCTGTGGGGCAGGTTGTTCCGAAAGAAACCTGATTCGGTTGGATTACCGATATCCTAAAATTTTTTACTTCGCATCTAAGTCGTTCGCACTTAAGTCGGTCCTCCGCCCTCCTATAGAGAATCAATCATTGGCCAACCAACAGCCGCCATCGTTTGATGTGTGCTTTAGGAACGACTCAAGTTTTGATGTATTTCACGATGATGCCGTTTAAGGATATCTGACCGTTTAAATTTTTCGTTACAGTCCAGCACCGTGCAGCGAAAAGGCCGCGCGTCACTGTGAATGACGCTATGGTTGTTCAACGTACCCAACTGCTTAAACTTTCTGCCACATTTCGTGCATGCATAGAGCCGCTCATCGGTATGCACTTTTAGATGTATGTTAAGGTTCCACTTTGTTTTAAAAGACTTCCTGCAAGTGGGACAGACATGAGGATTTGACACTCCGGATGAAACACCCGACGGACCGGGAACGTGAGCCGACTCTCTATCCTCCCGGCCGGAAGGAGCTGCTTGATCCCCTGTCAAGGCATTTGGCACTCTAGAAACAGGACCTGACGGGCCGGGGACGGGAGGCGCCGGAGTGCCCGATGTCGGTTGGAACAATTGGGTCTCGTCAATATTATACAAATCCTCCAAGCTGGCAGGCTCTTCTTGATCCCCTATCGGGTCGCCAACTTCGGTAGAGTTAACTGGGGTTCGGGGACCAACAACGTTGGTTTCAATTATGTCTGTCGGTATAGGTGGATTGGTCGTCGTTACAGGTGGACTGGCCGTCGGTTCAGGCAGAGCAAACCCACGTTGACGATCTAAAGAGCGTTCGTACAACACGCCCTGAACACGCGCCGCCGCCGCCCCTGCTGCATCAAGTAACTCACCGCCTTCTTCTACATACTTTGTTTTAAGTACCCTCATCCGCCCGTCACTGTCAGCAAAACTCACCGGCGAATTCCTAACAAAACAGTACAGATTCAACCCATCCACCGCCCCTGCCGGGTCCGGATTGATCCAGCGACTCAACCACGGCGCAAAATAGCGATAACCGTAGTAATACAACCCGGTCGCATCCCGCTCCTTGCCCGAATAACGCAGGGTTTTCCAGGCGCTGCTCTGGTCGCTGTGGTTCTCCCAGGCCGTGCCGCCGAACGGGTAATACGCTTCCCGACTCTGCACGTTGGCGTGATCGTCGAGTTCCAGCGTGCCGGAGCCCAGATGGTCGGTCAGGTGATAACGCAACGCGAACGTCGGCGCCTGCGACCCTTGCAGCCATGTCACCCGATTGCGCCCGGCCTCCAGGTCAAGCACCTGATGCGCAGGGGCGCCGTTGCGAAAGTGGATCTCCAGTCCCGGCAGGTAGCGCACTTCGCTGGTCACGGTTCGAGCGTCGGTCAGGGCCGTGCGGACTTTGCGCAGGCGCTTGCCTCCGCCACCGTAGAGGTAGCGTTCGGTGTCGTCGGCTTCATTCTCCCGTTGCACCGGCGACACGCTGGTCAGCTGGTTGCGCAAATCCCAGGTCATGACTTGGCCGCGCTGCAGACAGCGCAGGTTGCCATTGCGGTCGAAACGGTTGTCGAAATCCAGCGGCTGATCCTCTTCGAGCAGGCTGCGATTGCTGTTCGCGGCAACGGCCCAGCTCCGGGTGAAGGGTTGCGCGCCGAGGTGCCGCAGTTCGGTCATGTTGCCGGCCGGGTCGTAGTCGTATTCCTCGCGGTAGTTCAATACAGCGTTGGGGTCTGCGGAGGTTCGATACTGGCTGACGGGATAAACCGAAGATCGCTCGGCCTCCCAACCCGTGGCGCCGATCAACTGGCCGAGGCTGTCATAGTCGAAGGTGCGCAACGCCTCTATGCGCTGGTTCTTGAAGAAGCGCACTGGCAATGCGTGGTCCTTGATGCCCACGATGTTGCCAGCCGCATCGACTTCGTAACTCAGATCCTGCACGGGTGACGCGCCAGGCAACCCCGCGGCCAGACGCAACAAGCGCCCGTCGCTGGGGGCGTACTCGGCCTCGGTGACCACGCCATTGCCGGCGGTTTCGCGTTCGACCTGACGGCTCGGGTTGTAGCGAATGTCGTGGACCAGGCACTGGCCGGGGGCAGGGTTGTTCGCCGGTTGCAGCCAGCCCTCCTTGAGCTGCCCAGCCACGGTGTAAGCGAATCGCCGACGGTGGCCGCCGGCATCGACAAGGCTCAGCAAATCCCCCGCCGGACTGTAAGACCAGCGACTCTCCAGCCCCACCCCGGGCTCAAGTAATGCATCACGTGCCGACTCGTCCAGCGGCCAATCGGGTGTGTCCAACTCCGTGAGAAAGTGGCTGATTTCACTTTGCGCCAGCCCCAGCAAATCGTACTCGGGCATATGCCGGGTACCGGCGGGATCGTCGTGGCGAATCAGTCGACCACACTGATTGCCGACTTCGATATCGGCGGCGCCGTATGTGAAACGCTCGACCACCCGCCCCGCCTCACCACGTGCCTGCTCCAACACCGTCGTCGGGCGTAGCGAGGTGTCGTATTCTAAGTCCTGCCGCGAGCCTCGACTGTCCCACTGGCTCAGGGTTTCACCGGCCTGCCCCAGCAGTAACACCCGCCAACCGGCGTCGACGCTATCCGTCGCCAGCACAGTCCCTGTCAGGCTGAAACCGTGCCCCATCGCCGGAACCGGCAACCGCGCATCCCACTGCTCAACCCCACGCCCCGCCGCATCGAACACCTGCCGCGTGACCCGGGGCCTCGGCGTTTGTCCGACCGCCGCGCGCCAGTAGCCCACGCCACGCACAGCGAGCCCTCGCGGATCCATGGCCGTAAGGGTGGGCGTGGCGTGATGCACAGAGGGATTGTTCATGGGCTCTGGATAGCATTCGCGGTCGGCCAGCGTCTACTGTCAGAAATTACAGGTGAAGCCAGGGCATGAACGTGCGCCCCCTTCAACGCCCACGACGGCTGCGCCTTCAATCGCTGGCAAGCCAGCTCCCACAGGGGACCGTGCCCACGCTGAAACTGTAGGAACAGCCGGTCGACGCTCGATTGCTGGCGATGAACTCCAGTGCGCCGCGCTCATCCAGTTCACCCGCGTTATCGTTAACGACCATCGCTGGCAAGCCAGCTCCCACAGGGGGCCGTGCCCACGCTAAAACTGTAGGAGCCAGCCTGCTGGCGATGGACTCACGTGCGCCGCGTTTATCCGGTTAACACGCGTTATCGTTGACGACCATCGCTGGCAAGCCAGCTCCAAGGGACCGCGTCCGAGTCCAAACCTGTGAAAGCCGCAAAAAAAAACGGCGACTGCTGGTACAGTCGCCGCGAAAGACCGGTGTTTGTGACACCGGTCGAGAGCCCCACGGCATGAGGAGTCAACGCCGTTTGGCCCTGCCATAAAACCTGTGCGTGACGAGGTGTTCAGAGCCCCCAGCGCAGCAGCAACAACACCAGCACGACGAGGAACACCGTCTCCCCCACCATCAGCAGGATCGGCTTGATCCCGACCGCCGCCAGCTCGCGCAAGCGGGTCTTCATGCCCAGGGCACTGATGGAAATCACCAGGCACCAGCGCGACAGTTCGTTGACCGTGCCTTGCACCGCCGGCGCTATCCATCCAGTGCTGTTGATGCAGGCCAGGATCAGAAAGCCGACGGCGAACCACGGCAACAGCGGCGGGCGCTTGCCGGTCGGGTCGGCGCCTTGCATGCGGGTGATCATCGCGGCGGTGACGATCACCGGCAGCAGCATCGCAACGCGCATCAGCTTGACCACCGTGGCCGTGTCGCCGGTCTCGGTCGACATGCTGTAGCCGGCGCCGACCACCTGGGCCACGTCGTGGATCGTGGCGCCGAGGAAAACCCCCGCCACCTGTGGCGACAACTGCAGCCAGTTGGCGATCATCGGGTAGACGATCATCGCCAGGGTCGACAGCGCCGAGACGCCGATCACAGTGAACAGCGTGGCCCGCTCTTTCTGCGGATGGTTCGGCAGCGCCGCTGCCAGTGCCAGGGCCGCCGAAGCGCCGCAGATGGCGGTCGCGCCGCCGGTGAGCATGCCGAACAGGCGCTGGAAACCCAGGGCCTTGGCGGCGATCACAGAGACGCTGATGGTCACCACCACCAGGATCACCACCAGCGCAATTGGCTTCCAGCCCAGCGCGGCCATTTGCTCCAGGGTGATGCGCATGCCCAGCAGCGCCACGCCAATGCGCAGCACCGTGCGGGCGGTGAACTCGATACCGGCCTTGCACGGGCCGTCATCGGCGAGAAAATTCAGGGCCATGCCCAGCAGCAAGGCGAACAGCATGACCGGCGCACCGTAGTGCTCGGACAGGAACGACGCGGCGGCCGCCACGATCAGGCTGACGATAAACCCCGGTGCCAGTTCGCGCGTGCGACTGTGGATGCGGGTGAGAGCAATGGCGCTCATGGCGCGGCCTCCTCGGAAACGATGACGATAAACGCCTGGTCGTCGATGATCTCGACCGGGTAGTTGGTGACTTTGACTTGCCTGGAGTTGAGCAAATAACCGCTATGCAAATCGAAGCGCAGGCCATGGGCGCAGCATTGAATCACCCGGCCCTCAAGACGCCCGCCACACAGCGAAGCGCCCTGATGCGGGCAGCTGTCGTCGATGGCAAACAGCTGCCCGTCGACGTTGAACAACGCCAGGCTTTTGTCCTCGAATTCGAACAGCGCCCGGCCACCGGCCTGCGGGTGTTTGCCGGCCGGCACGGGAATGCGCCGGGTCATGCTGGCTGCCGCTCGCGATCACTTTCCTTGAGGGCCTCGTTCATGGCCCCGAGCAGCGCCTGAGCAGGTTGTGCACCGATCACCGTCATGCGGTTGTCGAACTTGAAGCTCGGCACGCCACTGGTCGCGCCGGGAGATCCTTCGAACGGCGTGGCATCGCCCTTCAGGCAATCGAGCAGCCCTTCCGGAGCGACGCCGCAGGAGCGGGCAATGCCCAGCAAGGTCTCGCGGCAACCGAGGTTTTCACGTCTCTGGAAATAAGCGGCGAACAGTCGTTCGAGCAGCATTTCACGCTGACTGGCATTGCCCAGTTCGCTGACACGCTCGAACAATCGATGGGCGTCCGCGGTATTGGGCATCGTCTCGATGCGGCTGAGGTCGATGGCCAGGCCAACCGCACTGGCCGCCTGCTGGACCTGCTTCTGGCGCATGGTCATGGCGTCGGCATTGCCCAGGCGCTTGCGGTAGAAGTCGGCAAAGGGTTCACCCTCTACCGGAATCTGAGGCAACAACTGCACGCCATGCCACACCGTGGTGATCTGCACGTCCGGGTGACGACTGCGAAACTGCACCTGCGCATGCTCCAGTTGGCGTTTGCCGATCAGGCACCAGGGGCAGATAAAATCGAAAAACACATCAATACGTAAACGACGACTCACAACTTCACCTCTAAACCCGCTTCACCGACAGGGTCAGGCACGCTCTGACCCTGAAGCCGGGCAATATCTCTGTGGTAATGACACTTGGCATAAAAGAACACCGCCGCCGCCGCGAGGCTGACCAGTGGCACCAGTTGAAACGCGGCATGCAGACCGATGAGGTCGGACACCCGGCCGGTGATGAACGGTCCCGGTGCCAGCCCCAGCATGTTGTTGGCCAGGGTCAGCGTGGCGAACGCAGTACCGTGCACCGAGTAATGGGTCAGGTTGGCAACCATCGCACCGGCGGGGCCGGTGGTGCCCGTGGCAATCGCCATGCCCAGGCAGATCAGCAGCAGTTGCACTGGCCCTGCCTGCAAGGCAAACGCCGCCGACAACAGCAGGCAACTGCCCAGGCAGAAGCCGATGGCCAGGCTGACCTTGCGCTCCGGCGAGTTGCGACACAGGCGGTCGCTGAGCATGCCGCACAGGATCATGCCCGCACCGCTGCACAACACGATGATCGCCGCCATGCCGCCGGCCTTGTCGGTGGGCATGTCGTAGTAGCGGTTGAGGTAGCTGGGAATCCACACCATCACCGTACCGCCGACGAACAACTGCAAGCCGCTGGCGATGTAGGTCGACACCACCGAACGGCTGGACCACAGCGTGCGTAGCGGACGCTTGACCGCCGCAGCCGTCTTGTTCGCAATCTGCGCGGCACGTTGTGGCGCAATGCGCGCTTCCTTGACGATGAGCGGATAAAGCAGCGCCAGCACCAGGCCAAACAACGACATGCCGGCGAACGACCAACGCCAGCCGAGCTTGGCGGCAATCGCACCACCCAACGCCATGCCCAACACCGAACCGAACATCCCGCCTGCCATGAAGGCACTGGCCAGGGTGGCCCGCATGTGTTTGGGGAACACCGAAATCACCACCGCGATGCCCACGCTGCCGTAGGCGGCTTCGCCGACACCGACCATGAACCGAGCGATGAACATCTGTTGGTAGTCCTGCGCCAACGCGCAACCCAGGGTCGCCACGCTCCACAGGAACGCCATCAGCGCCAGGCTCTTGACCCGGCCGAAGCGGTCGGCCATCAACGACAGGGGAAACGTCAGCAGGCCGACCATCAGGGCAACGATGCCGCTGAGCAGACCCAACTGTCCGTCGCTCAACGCCCACTCAGTCTTGAGCAGGGGGAATACCGCGTTCAGTACCTGACGCGACATGTAATCGGAAATCAACAGGCCGAACGTCAAGGCAAAGACGATCCAGGCATATTGGCGCGCAACGCCGACTCCGCTGGAGTCGTCATCGTCAGCGGCTATTGGGTGAAAGGCCATGCAGCCTCCTCAAGAGCTTTGTTTTATTTTTGTTATCAAGCGTGTAACGGTCAGGCGGACGAGAGGTCACGGCCTCTCGTCCCGACCCTCGGTCAACCGCGTTGCGGTACACCTTTTTGCCCAGCCTTGCGGTTGGGGGCCATGCCGTTGGCCAACAGGGTTTCTTCGATGGTTTCGTACTGCACGCCGATGCGGTAGATCTCGCGGGCTTCTTTGCCGGTGGCGATTTCGCGGCCCAGTTCGTGGGCGATGCGCACGGTTTGCTGGATCTGTGCCACCGAGCCGAAACGATCGCCCTTGTGATCAATGATAGTGTCTTCATTGCCCACGCGCGGGTGCATGCCCATGGCCATCGACATGGTGTTGAATGGCATGACGTTCTTGAGCAACGATTCGGAGGTCAGGGTGCAACCGTCCGGCGCGCGGTGGATGAAGTTGAAGAAGTTGAACGGGTTCGGGCCGTCGAAGCCGCCACCGATGCCGATCCAGGTCAGGTTCAGCGGGCCCTTGTAGATGCCCCTGCGCACCAGGCGCTCGAGGGTTTCCATGGCGTGCATGCCGGTCAACTGGAAGTGCGGCTGGATGCCGTTCTCCGTCAGGCGCTTGAGGTGCTCGGCAACCCAGGCCGGGCCTGCCGGCACGGTCATTTCGCTGTAGGCGGCCTGGAACATCGGGTTGGCCAGGGAGGTGCCTTCCAGGTATTCCGGATACAGCAGCTCCATGATGTTCATCTGGGTGGTGTTGATCGCCACGGTGACCTGATCCGGCTTGGGGGTCAGCTCGGCCAGCATGTGGCGAGTGTCGTCGGACAGCCACTTGGCCGCTTCACCGTCGCTTTCCGGGGCGAAGGAAATCGAACCGCCGACCTGGATGATCATGTCCGGCACGGCTTCACGCACACCGGCGATCAGCTCGTTGAATTTCGACAGGCGCTTGGAGCCCTTGCCGTCCAGTTCACGCACGTGCAAGTGCAGAACCGTGGCGCCGGCTTCATAGCATTCGACCGCTTTCTGGACTTGCTCGTCCATGGTCAGCGGGATGTCTTCCGGAAAGTCTTCCGGCATCCACTCCGGGCCGTACGGGGCCACGGTGATGACTACCTTTTCCATGTTTTCCGGGTGCAGCGAGTCGTCGAAGAATTGCATGGTCTACTCCAGTTCTTATGCCAGTTCTTATGATTGTCCCGCCCACCCGGGGTCGTGCCGGGTAAGCGTGCTTAAGAGTGCGAATGCAGGTGGCGTTCGATCAGAACGTCTTGTCGCCGATGATCCCGGCACGTTCCATCTTGCGATGGCAGGGCGGGTAATCCATGACGGCGTAATGCTGGGTACTGCGGTTGTCCCAGATGGCGATGCTGTTCGGCTTCCAGCGCCAGCGCACCTGATACTCGGGGATGTACGCCTGACTGATCAGGTAGCGCAGCAACTCGCCGGCGCCGGGGTTGGCGTCCTGGCCGAAGCGCACCCGCTCAGGGGTGTGGTAGTTGCTGAAGTGGGTGGTGAAGGCGTTGACGAACAGCACCTTCTCGCCGGTTTCCGGATGGGTGCGCACCACCGGGTGCTCGGCGTCCGGGTACATCGCCTTGAGCGCCAGACGCTTTTCAATCGGCATCGCCGCACCGAAGCTCGCTTCGATGCTGTGGCGGGCACGCAGGTCGGCGATCTTGACCTTTACGTCTTCCGGCAAGTTCGCATAGGCCTGGACCATGTTGGTCCACATGGTGTCGCCACCCACAGGCGGGCATTCCACGCAACGCAGCACGCAGCCCATCGGCGGTGCTTCGCGCCAGGTGGCGTCGGTGTGCCAGGCGTTTTCATAGCGGTCCATCGGCTGGTCCGGATTCTTGTAGATCCGCACCAATCCCGGATGATCCGGATCACTGCCGGCCACCGGATGATCTTCCAGCTCGCCGAAACGTCGGGCGAAGGCCACGTGCTCGGCGCGGGTAATGTCCTGATCGCGCAGGAACACCACGCGGTGCTTGAGCAACTGGGCACGAATCTCGGCAAACAGACCGTCGTCATGCACCGCGTCGGCCAGGTTGACGCCGATCAGTTCGGCGCCAATGCTGCAGGTCAATTGTTCGACTTTCATGGCTGGCCGCTCCTTAAACGACGAAAATCGAAGAACCGGTCGTCTTGCGCGATTCAAGGTCGCGATGGGCCTGCACCGCGTCCTGCAGGGCGTAGTGCTGGTTGATCTCGATCTTGATCCGGCCGCTGCCGACGTGGTCGAACAATTCGCCGGCCAGGGCGGCTTTTTCGGCCGGATCGCTGATGTAGTTGGCCAGGGCAGGACGGGTCAGGTACAGCGAACCTTTCATCGCCAGCATCACCGGGTCGAACGCCGGGATCGGTCCGGATGCGGTACCCACGCAGACCATCAGGCCACGGGGTTTCAACGAATCCAGCGAACCCATGAAGGTGTTCTTGCCGACACTGTCGAACACCACGTTGACGCCCACGCCGTCGGTCAGTTCGCGAACACGAGCGGCGACGTCTTCATGGCTGTAATTGATCGTATGGTCGCAACCGTGAGCCCGGGCGATTTCCGCCTTTTGCTCGGTCGAAACCGTGCCGATCACGTTCAGGCCCAGCAACTTGGCCCACTGCGAAACGATCAGGCCGACACCGCCGGCAGCGGCGTGCAGCAGGATGGTGTCGCCGGCCTTGAAGTCGTAGATGCGGCGCATCAGGTACGAAGACGTCAGGCCGCGCATGGTCATGGCGGCGGCGGTTTCGAAGCTGATGGTTTCCGGCAGCTTGATCAGCGGCGCGGCCGGGATCAGGCGCTCGGTGCTGTAGGCGCCGAGGGTATTGAGAAAACCGGTGTAGGTGACGCGATCACCGACTTCGACGTTGGTGACCCCTTCACCAACGGCCTGGACCACGCCGGAAGCCTCGACGCCCATGCCATTAGGCAGCGGAATCGGATAGGTACCGTTACGGAAATAGGTGTCGGCGTAGTTCAAGCCAACCGCCACATGACGGAGACGAACCTGGCCTGGACCGGGTTCGCCGACTTCGACGTCCTCGTAACGTAGAACTTCGGGACCACCGGTTTCATAAAAGCGTACGGCTTTGGCCATTTTTCTTATTCTCCAATCTGCAATATGGGCGTGTTGCATCGAATTGCGCTGATTGGACTGTAGGACGAGGCCTGTTGTGACGCTTCTCATCAGGCGACAATGGCTTTTCATTTCATGACAGGCGGGGGCGCTCCCTCCTTGCCGTCGTTCGGCTGGTCAGTGGTTTTTTCGCCAGCGGCCGGTGCTTGCGGCTTGCCGAATCCGGCCTTGGCGTTTTCGGCCTTGCTCTTGTGGATATCGCAGCCCTCCAACTCGCTGACCTGGGTGCAACCGGACTGCTCGAGCTGTTTGCGGTACTTGTCGTTGATGGCATGGGCCGGGGATTGGGCAATGAGCAAAATGGCCAATGCCGGCAGGATGATTTTGTACATGCGTTCCTCTCTCCCATTGAAAAATGCCGACACATGGCGCGGCAGACTCACTCTAGCCTGCCCCGTCGCCACCTGCGCTATCATCGCCCGCCTCGATGCCCCAGGAGCCTTGAACCCGGATGTCCGAAACACTGCCACTGCCCGATGATCACCCAGCCCTGCCGCCGGTCCTGGCAGGCCCGCTGCTGCGGCGCCTCGAGCCCACGCGGCTGGTGCTGTGGCTGGTGGGTTCCCGGGCGCTGGCGTTGACCTTGCGCCTGCAGGGCGTCGGTGACATCCGCCTCGACAGCGGGCAATGCACGGTGATTGCCGTAGGGGCTCATGCCTTTGTGCACATGATCGACGTGCCACTCGATGGCGCCCTGCCCTGCGACGAGTCGATCGACTACGACCTGCTGATCGACGGTGCAGAACACGGCATCGCTGACTGGGCGCCGCACCTGCTGTACGGCGATGCCCCTTGCCCGAACTTCGTCCTGCGCGCACGGGTCGATCAGTTGCTGCACGGTTCCTGCCGCAAGCCTCACCACCCGGCGGCAGACGGCTTGCTCTGCGTCGACCGCTTGCTGGCGCAGGAACATGCAGCCAGGGACCGCCCGGCACTGCTGATGATGACCGGCGATCAGGTCTACGCCGACGATGTCGCAGGGCCAATGCTGCGGGCGATTCACGCCTTGATCGAGCGCCTGGGCCTGTTCGGCGAACACCTCGAAGGCGCCGTGGTCAGCGACAGCGCCAGGCTCTACGAGCATCCGGCCAGTTACTACCACCGTGCGGACCTGCTGCCGGCGCTGCAAAGCAATGAAACCCTGCGCGAGCGTTTCTTCGGTGGCGCACGCAAGCCGATCTTCACCAGCAGCAGTGCCGACAATCACCTGGTGACCTTCGCCGAAGTCATGGCCATGTACTTGCTGGTCTGGTCGCCCGTGCCCTGGGCTCTGATCGCCCCCCAGGTACCGACGCTGACACCGGAGCGGCTCCAGCGCTACGCCCTTGAACAGACGCGCATCGATGCCTTCACGGCCGGCCTTGGCAACGTCGCCCGGGCACTGGCGCATCTGCCGACGCTGATGATTTTCGACGACCACGACATCACCGATGACTGGAACCTGTCCGCCCAATGGGAGGAAACGGCGTACGGCCATCCGTTCTCCCGGCGCATCATCGGCAACGCACTGCTGGCGTACATGCTGTGCCAGGGCTGGGGCAACAACCCGGACGCCTTCGCTGCCCTGCTGCACAAGGCCGGGGCGTTGAGCAGCAGCACACAGGAGCGCCACCTCGACAGCAGGGTTCAGGACGACCTGATCGATGACCTGCTGAAATTCCAGCACTGGCATTACGTGCTGCCGACCACCCCGGCCATGGTCGTGATCGACACCCGCACCCGGCGCTGGCGCAGCGAAATGAACCTCAAGCAGCCTTCCGGCCTGCTCGACTGGGAAGCCCTGAGCGAACTGCAACAGGAACTGCTGGACCACCCGAGCGCGATCATCGTTTCACCGGCGCCGATCTTCGGCGTCAAACTGATTGAAACCGTGCAGCGAGTCTTCAGCTGGTGCGGTTATCCACTGCTGGTGGACGCGGAAAACTGGATGGCCCACCGCGGCGCGGCCCAAGTGATCCTGAACATATTCCGCCACTCGCGCACGCCGGGTAACTACGTGGTGCTGTCGGGCGATGTGCACTACTCCTTCGTCTACGAAGTGCTGATCCGCCATCGCAAGGCCGGGCCACGCATCTGGCAGATCACCAGCAGCGGCATCAAGAACGAATTCCCGGCCACCCTGCTCGAATGGTTCGACCGCCTCAACCGCTGGCTGTACTCACCACGCTCGCCGCTGAACTGGCTGACCAAACGTCGACGCATGCGCATCGTGCCGCATGTCCCGGAACACGCCGAAGCTGGAGAGCGGCTGTGGAACTCGGCGGGGATCGGGCAGGTGTTCTTTAATGAAAAGGGTCAGCCGCAGGACATTTTTCAACACAACGCCAATGGCTCACCAAAGACACGAATGGTTGCGCCGGAGGGTGAGTACTAAAGGTATAACCCCTGTGGGAGCGAGCTTGCTCGCGATGGCGGCGTATCAGTCGACATCGATGTTGGCTTTGAGTCCGTCATCGCGAGCAAGCTCGCTCCCACAGTGATCCTCGTCAGGCACATAGGTAGAGGCAACTCGGCATGAACCTCACCCGCACCCTGATCATCGGCAACTCCGGCTCCGGCAAGAGCTGGCTGGCCGAACGACTGACCGGCCACCTGCAAGTGCCATGGATCGATCTGGATAAAATTCACTGGCTGTCCGACGAACACAGCATCCCCCGCCCCCGCGCCGAAGCATTGGCCATGGCACGGATCGCAGCCGACGAGCAGCGCTGGGTAATCGAAGGAGTTTACGGCTGGATCGCCAGCGAAATCCTCCATCGCGCCACAGCGTTGATCTGGCTGAGCATCGGCGACAAGGAATGCGTCGCCAACATTCGCCAGCGGGAAACACAGGATGACGAACGGTTGGTGGCATTGCTGGAGTGGGCTGGCAGCTACCGCAAGCGAGATGACTCAAGTGGATTTGCTGCACACCAGCGCCTTTTCGATGGGTTCTGCGGCGAGAAAATCCGATTGGCGGATCGAAAGGAAATCGTAGCGCTGATTCATCACCTGTAGGATTGCGTAGCTGCGGTCGGACACAAACCCAATGGATGGCATGTAGCTCAGAATGGGATTACATCTGTCACGGAAACGTCCTGAGGAACATTCGGCGATACTCGATACTGACGTGAATGCACTGTCTGCGTAACAACCACTCGTAGGTATCGCCTTGCTAACATGTACTCATTTCTGTACGGTCTTTGCATCAAGCGAGGACAATCACATGGAAACCATCAACTACACCAACGCTCGGGCACACCTGGCGCAAACCATGGACCGGGTGAATGAAGATCGCGCCCCGCTACTGGTAACCCGTCAGAAAGGCGAGCCGGTAGTGATGATGTCATTGGCCGAATACAACGCTCTCGAAGAGACTGCCTATCTGCTGCGCTCCCCCGCTAACGCTGAGCGCCTGATCAAATCAATCGGTAACCTGCGAGCCGGCAAAACCAAAACCAGGCAACTGATTGAAGAATGAATATCGAGTTCACCCCGGAAGCCTGGGACGATTATCTCTGGTTCCAGCAGAACGATAAGGCTGGGCTCAAACGTATCAACCTGTTGATCAAGGCTATCCAGCGCGAGCCCTTCGACGGTCTGGGAAAACCCGAAGCGCTCAAGCATAACTTGAGCGGATTCTGGTCACGCCGGATTACGGCTGAACATCGTCTGGTCTACGCCGTTGAAGACGGCGAAATACGCGTCGTGATGTGCAGGTACCATTACTGAGCAGAACTTCAGCTCTCTTTCACCACACCACTCACCCCTCTGACAATCATCTCCACCTCCCGCCCATCAATCGTCAGCGGCGGTAGCAGGCGAATGGTTTTGCCCCGCGTGACGTTGATCAGCAAGCCATGATCCCGCGCAGCGATCAGGCTCAGGTCACGGATCGGTTGCTTGAGTTCGATGCCGATCATCAGCCCCTGACCACGGATCGCCATGACGTTCGGGTTGCCCGCCAACTCGGTGCGCAATCTGTCGAGCAGGCGCGCGCCCTGGAGCCGTGCGTTTTCCAGCAGCCCTTGTTCTTCAACGATATCCAGTACGGTGCAACCGACCCGGCAGGCTAATGGATTACCGCCGAAGGTGCTGCCGTGGCTGCCCGGCGTGAACAGTTCGGCCGCCTTGCCACGGGCCAGGCAAGCGCCGATGGGCACGCCGTTGCCCAGGCCTTTGGCCAGGGTCATGACGTCCGGAACGATGCCTTCGTGCTGGAAGGCGAACCACTGGCCGGTGCGGCCGATACCGGTCTGGATTTCATCGAGCATCAACAGCCATGAGCGCCGGTTGCACAGTTCGCGCACGGCCTTGAGATAGCCCGGTGGCGCCAGTTGCACACCGCTTTCGCCCTGGATCGGCTCCATCAGCACCGCCACGATCCGCGAGCCATGGGCTTGTTGCACCTTGTCCAGTGCGTCGAGGTCGCCGAACGGTACTTTGACGAAATCCCCCGGCAGCTTGTTGAAACCCAGGCGTACCGCCGGGCCATCGCTGGCCGACAAGGTGCCGAGGGTGCGGCCATGGAACGCGTTCTCCATGACCACCACCAGCGGCTGTTCGATACCTTTGTGCCAGCCGTGCAGCCGGGCGATTTTCAGTGCGGTTTCGTTGGCTTCGGCCCCGGAGTTGTTGAAAAACGCCCGGTCCATGCCCGCCAGCCGCGTCAGTTTCTGCGCCAGCCGTTGTTGCCAGTCGATGCTGTAGAGGTTCGACGTGTGCAGCAGCAACCCGGCCTGTTCGGTGATGGCGGCGACGATTTTCGGGTGGGAGTGGCCGACGTTGGTCACCGCCACACCGGCGACCGCATCCAGGTATTCGCGCCCGGCCTGATCCCACAGGCGAGTGCCCAGGCCCTTGTTGAAGCTCAGGGCCAGGGGTTGGTAAGTGCTCATCAGGCAGGCGGCGGTCATGACGTCAAGCTCCAGCAAGGGTCGGTGTTTTTGCAGTATGGTTAGCCACCTGAGCTGGATAAACGCTGTAAAACTTCAATCATTTAAAAGCTGGGCTTGATAATGGATCTGTTCCAGGCAATGAGCGTCTACGTGAAAGTGGTGGAGACCGGCAGCATGACCGCCGCCGCTTTGCAGTGCGATATGTCCACGACCATGGTCGGCAACCACCTCAAGGCCCTGGAGCAGCGGCTGGGTGTACGCCTGCTCAATCGCACGACGCGGCGTCAGCGGCTGACCGAGTTCGGCGTCGCGTATTACCAGCGTTGCCTGGAAGTGCTGGGGCTGGTGGCCGATTCCGAGCGTCTGGCCGAGCAGGCCCTCGACGAACCGAGCGGGACGCTGCGCATCACCGCTCCCCTGACCTTCGGCACCGAACGCCTGGCGCCGGCACTGAGTGAGTTCAGCCGGCAAAACCCGCGGGTGAAACTTGACGTGGTATTGACCAACAGGCGCCCGGATCTGCTGGAAAACGGCCTGGACGTAGCCTTTCGCCTCGGCGCGCTGGAGCCCTCCAACCTGATCGCCCGCCCGCTGATCGACTACACCCTGACCATGTGCGCATCCCCGGACTATCTGGCCCGTCGCGGCACACCGCAAACGCCTGAAGACCTGCGACACCACGATTGCCTGTCCTTTGCCTACCCGGCCGGGGATGACTGGCAATCGGTGCAAAAGGAATGGCGCCTGGCCGGCCCCGAGGGCGAAGTCAGCGTGGGGGTCGGCGGGCCGATGCTGATCAACAGTTCGGCCGGATTACATCAGGCGGCGCGGACCGGCATGGGCATCGTGATGATGCCCGACGCCCTGGTCGAGCAGGACCTCAAGGACGGAAAGCTGTTGGCCCTGATGCCCGATTACTGCCCGCCCCGCCGGCCGATGCACCTGGTCTATGCCCAGGATCGCCACCGTTTGCCGAAACTGCGACGCTTCGTCGAATTCGCCGTACAGATGTGGGGCAAGCACTAGTCGGCCGAACAGGCCATGCACTAATCTGCTGACAGGCGAGTCACTGGCAAGGAGAGCTCAGATGGGCGAAGCATCGAATATCGAACCGTTGAAGTTCAATGTCGAAGACATGAGCGACGGCATGCTGCACACCATTCTCGAGCTGGTCAGCGACGGCATTTGGGACTGGAACGCCAACACCGGTTTCGTCTACCGCACGGCACGCTGGTACGAGATGCTCGGCTATACGCCTCATACTCTGGACAACAACGTGCTGACTTGGGAAAACGTCATCCATCCCGATGACTACCCACGCGTCATGGCCCTGTTTGACGACTACCTGAGTCAGCGTGCCTGCGGTTATCAGGCCGAATATCGCTGCCGCATGCAGGACGGCAGCTACCTGTGGATAGAAGACCGCGGCCACATCCTGGCGCGCAATGCCGATGGTTCGGTAGCGCGGATGATTGGTGCGCATCGCAGCATTGAAGACAAGCGCCGACTGTTCGAGGCGCTCGAACGACGCAATCACTCCCTCGAAGCGTTGATCGAAGAACGCACTCAGGAGTTGTCACGGGTCAATCATCAATTGCAGCTGCAGCTCGAAGAAAACCGCAAGCTGGCGCAAACCGATGCGCTGACCGCCGTTGCCAATCGCTATCGACTCGAACAGGTCCTGCCCCAGGCCTGCGACCGCGCCCAGCGCTTTCGCGAACCCCTGTCCTTGATCGCCATGGACATCGACGACTTCAAGACCATCAACGATCACTACGGCCATGCCTTGGGCGATGCCGCGCTGGTGCATGTGGTCGAGAACGTCAAACGCTTCGTGCGCGAGGGCGACCTGCTGGCCCGTTGGGGCGGCGACGAGTTCATCATGACGCTGCCCAACACCCCGTTGGCCGAAGCCCGGAGCCTCGCCGAGAAGATCCGCCACGGCCTTGCGGACTTGCTGCCCGTGGGAGACTTTCAGGTGACCATGAGTTTCGGCGTGGTCCAGCGCTTTGAAGAAGAACAGCAGACTGGCCTGATGGCACGGGCCGATCAGGCGCTGTACCGCTCGAAAATCGCCGGCAAGAACGTGATCTCGGGATAACCCCTTACCTCCCCGCCTTCACCAACACCGGTTGCTCCTGATAGCGATCCGGGTACAGCTGCTTGAGCTGCGCCACTTTCGGTAGATCGTTGATCACGATGTAGGGATAGGTCGGATGTTCGGTGAGAAAATCCTGATGTTCCTCCTCCGCCGGGTAGAAGCCGTTGTAGCTTTCCAGCCGGGTCACGATCGGTTTGTTGAACGACTTGGCGGCGTCGAGCTGGGCGATGTAGGCCTGGGCGACTCGTTGCTGTTCGCTGCTCCTGGTAAAGATCGCCGAACGATACTGGGTGCCGGTGTCCGGTCCCTGGCGATTGAGTTCGGTCGGGTTGTGCGCCACCGAGAAGTAGATTTGCAGCAAGGTGCCGTAGCTGACCTGAGCGGGATCGAAAGTGACTTCGACCGACTCCGCATGGCCGGTATTGCCGTCGCTGACGCGCTCGTATTGCGCGGTATCGGCCGCCCCGCCCGCGTAACCGGAGACGGCGTTTTTCACGCCTTTGACATGCTGGAACACCCCTTGGACACCCCAGAAGCAGCCGCCGGCGAACACCGCGGTTTCGCTGCGGGCCTGGGTGGTTTCGTCGAGGGCCGGCGGTGGAATGAGCACCGCCTCTTCGGCACCACCGAAGGAGAAGGCCGAGCATTGGCTGATGATGCCGGCAGCGGCCAGCCCCAACAATGTACGGCGCCAGGTGAACAGGGTTTTCATGAAATGGACTCCTGAAAAAAACAAGGGCAATCAGCCGAAGGTAAAGGCGTAGGCCGATGCGCCCGGATCAAGAAACTCGATGCTGAAGGTCCGGTCTTGCACACCACCGCTCTGGCGCACCAGTTGATACAAACGCTGCTCGGTCACGGTGCCGCTGCCATCGGGCGCCACGTCCATACCGTGGTCGTCACCCGGTGTCTTGCCGTCGATCAGCACCTTGAAGCGCACCGGTTTGCCATCGGCACCGGGGCCCAGCACCAGATGCAAGTCACGGGCGTGGAAGCGGTAGACGATGCGGCTGTCCGTTGCGCTGGCAGTGGCTCGCTCGGAGCCGACATGCCACTGACCGCTCAGGCTCCAGTCGTTGAGCGCCAGTTGTGCAGGCGGGTTGTAGGTGGCGACCTTGTCCGGCACCAGCGCGGTTGGCGGCACGAAATGCTCGGCACGCTGGTAGCCGACATAGGTTTCCGGCGACTGCACTTCGCTGCTGTCCGGCGCCATTTGCACGCCATCGGCCTTGGCCTCGATCAGCCCGTCCGACACCTTGCCACCCGCCTCACGCAGCAGTTGCTGGATGACCCGCTCCGACTCGGCGTACTCGCCTTCACCGAAGTGGTGATAACGAATACGGCCCTGAGCGTCGGCAAAGTAATGCGCCGGCCAGTACTCATTGTTGAAGGCACGCCAGATCTTGAACTCGTTGTCGATGGCCACCGGGTAGTGGATGCCCAGGTCCTTCATGGCTTTGGTGACGTTGTTGACGTCACGCTCGAAGGCAAACTCCGGCGCATGCACACCGATCACCACCAGGCCCTGATCGCGATACTTCTCGGCCCAGGCTTTCACATAAGGCAGCGAGCGCAGGCAGTTGATGCAGGAGTAGGTCCAGAAATCCACCAGCACCACCTTGCCTTTCAAGGCCTGGGCATCGAGGGGTGGCGAGTTGAGCCATTGCACGGCGCCCTCCAGTGGCGGCAGGCTGCCTTCGACCGGCAAGGTGCCCGGGGATTTCTCGGCCACTTGCACCGCGCCGCCGGTAGTCGAGTTCTGCGCCATCATCGCCCCGCTGTTACGCGGTAACTTGCCGGACAGTTTCTCCACCAGCGCTTGCTCGATACCACCGGTAGACGCCGTGGAAAACCGCGCCAGAATCCCCGTATCCAGGCCCAGGCCAATCGCCGCCACACCGGCCAGCATTGCGCCGCCCAAGCCACGACGAACCCATTCGCCTGCGCCAATCGAGCGTTTCATCGCCGTGAAAACCTTGCCGCCCAACAGCAACGCCAGCGCGAGGGAGGTGGCAGCACCCGCGGCATAAGCCAACAGCAAAAAGGTGGTCTGGATGCTCGCGCCTTGCAGCGCCGCACCCGTCAGCAGCAGGCCCAGGATCGGCCCGGCGCAGGGCGCCCACAACAGGCCGGTTGCCACGCCTATCAGGAACGAGGCACCAGGACGTGGCCGCGCATCGGCGCCCGCCGCTTCCGACAAACGACTGCCCGCCGCCACCAGCGGCCGGGTCAGGCGCTCGGCCAACTGCGGCAGCAACAACGTCAGGCCGAACAACGCCACGAACACCAGTGCCAGCCAGCGCCCGTACTGATTGAGCTGCACCACCCAGCCACCGCCCACCGCGGCCAATGTGGCAACCAGCGCGAAGGTCAGCGCCATCCCGACCAGCAGCGGCAATCCGCTTTTGACGAAGGGTTGCCCGGTGCGGGCGAAGACAAACGGCAACACCGGCAGAATGCACGGGCTGACAATCGTCAGCACACCACCGAGATAAGCGAGGACCAGCAGCCACATGGCGTTTACCTGCAAAAAGTGAGTGGAAGGGAATCACACCGTCTTCGGCACGAATTTCAGCGCCAGGCCGTTCATGCAGTAGCGCAGGCCGGTGGGTTTCGGGCCGTCATCGAAGACATGGCCCAGATGCCCGCCACAGCGCCGGCAGTGCACCTCCTCGCGGACCATGCCGAACGCACGGTCCTGCCGGGTGGCCACGGCCTCGTCCAGCGGAGCCCAGAAACTCGGCCAACCGGTGCGGCTGTCGAACTTGGTGGCCGAGGAAAACAGCGGCAGGTCGCAACCGGCACAGGCGAAAGTACCGTCGCGGTGCTCGTTGTTCAGCGGGCTGCTGTAGGCCCGTTCGGTGCCCTCCTCGCGCAGGATGTCGTACTGCTCGTCACTGAGGATCGCGTGCCATTCGCTGTCGCTGTGGGTCACTTCGAACTCCTCGGCCGCGCTGGCCTCACTGATCAAGGCCGAGCCTGTGGAAAACTTCGGCAACAGGCCGATCGCCAGGGCTGCAACGCCCAACCCGCCGCCCGCCAGAAGAAATTGCCGTCGTGAAAACATGCTCGCCTCCAAAATTCCAGGGGTGTTTCATGCAACACAGCCTAGGCTTTGGGTGATCGCCAAATCCTCACGGGAAGTTAAACAATTCGTGATAACTCGGGCCCCGAAAAACCCGCACAATGGGTATGCCCTTAACTGGCTTCACTGACTTCACTGGCTTCACTGTAGGAGCTGCCGCAGGCTGCGATCTTTTGATCTTTAAAAACAAGATCGCAGCCTGCGGCAGCTCCTACAGTGAGTGGCACTACGCACAATGCGCTGAAGGATTGACCTGGATGGAACAGACCAAACGCGTCCTCGTGGTCGAGGACGACCAGCACATCGCCGACCTGATCTGCCTGCATCTTCGCGATGAGCAGTTCGAGGTGGTGCACAGCGCCGATGGCGATGAAGGCATGCGCCTGCTGCAGCAAGGCAACTGGGACGCACTGGTCCTCGACCTGATGCTGCCCGGTGTCGACGGCCTGGAAATCTGCCGCCGCGCCCGGGCCATGGCGCGCTACACGCCAATCATCATCACCAGCGCGCGCTCCAGCGAAGTGCACCGGATTCTCGGCCTGGAGCTGGGCGCCGACGACTACCTGGCCAAGCCCTTTTCCATGCTCGAGCTGGTGGCCCGGGTCAAGGCGCTGCTCCGCCGGGTCGATGCCATGGCGCGCAACCTGAAGATGGACGCCGGCAGCCTGCTCACCGACGGCCTGGCCATCGACCCGATCACCCGCGAGGTGGCCCTCGACGGACGACGCCTGGACCTCACGCCCCGGGAATTCGACTTGCTGTACTTCTTCGCCCGCCAGCCCGGCAAGGTGTTTTCGCGCATGGACCTGCTCAACGCCGTGTGGGGCTACAGCCACGAAGGCTACGAGCACACGGTCAACACCCATATCAACCGCCTGCGCGCCAAGATCGAGGCCGACCCGGCGCAACCGGTGCGCATCCTCACGGTCTGGGGCCGCGGCTACAAATTCGCCACCGGGGAGGAGCCGCAGCCATGAGGCTGACCCTGACGCAACGCCTGTCCCTGGTGTTCGCCGTGCTGCTGCTGGTGTGCTGCGGCACGTCGGCGTGGATGCAGGTGCGCTCCAACCAGATGCATGAACAGGAAGTGGTGCAAGGCTTGTCCCGCGACCTGGCGCAGCACATCGCCAGCGACACGGTGCTGATGGACACCCAGGGCCTGATGCCCAACGCCGTGCGCGATTTGTTCAGCAAGCTGATGCAGGTCAACCCCAGTGTCGAGGTGTACCTGCTCGACACCGAGGGCAAGATTGTCGGCAGTGCCGCGCCCGAGGGCCGGATCCGTCGGGAGCGGGTCGACCTCGCGCCGATCCAGCGCCTGCTGCGGGGCGATCCGCTGCCGATTCCCGGCGACGACCCGCGCAGCGTCGATGCCCGTAAAGTGTTCAGCGCAGCACCGCTGAAGGTGGATGGCAAACCGGTGGGCTATCTCTACGTGGTCCTGCTCGGTGAGGATCACGACCGCCTGGCCGAACGCGGTGCAACCAGCGCGGCGCTCAACACAGCACTGCTGTCCATCGGCCTGGTGGCATTGCTGTGCCTGATTGCCGGTCTCACCGCGTTTGCCCTGATCACCCGGCCGTTGCGCCGCTTGACCGAAACCGTGAGCCAGTTCGACATTGATGGCGTACCGGTCACAGCGCCCCTGCCCGTCGCGGTGGAAAAAGCCGCCAGCCACGATGAAATCGCCGTGCTCGATGCCGCGTTCCGGCAGATGCAGGCCCGCCTGGGCGAGCAATGGCGTTCGTTGACCCGCCAGGACCAGGAGCGCCGCGAACTGGTGGCGAACATCTCCCACGACTTGCGCACGCCGCTGGCCTCGCTGCACGGCTATCTGGAAACCCTGTCGCTCAAGGACGCCACGCTGTCCCCTGCCGACCGCCGTCGCTACCTCGGCATCGCGCTGGACCAGAGCCGCAAGGTCGGTGGTCTGGCGCAGTCGCTGCTGGAACTGGTACGGCTGGAGCACGGCTTCGTGCAGCCGGTGCTGGAGCGCTTTTCCCTGACCGACCTGGCCCAGGACATCTTCCAGAAATTCGAACTCACCGCCGAAGCGCGCCAGGTCGAACTCAAGGCCACGTTCGCGCCAAACGCCTCGGCGGCCTGCGCGGATCTCGGCTTGATCGAACGGGTGCTGACCAACCTGTTCGACAATGCCTTGCGCCATACACCACCAGGTGGAGACATCGAACTGGGCCTGCGCCCGCAAGGGTCATTCATCGAGGTCACGGTCAGCGACACCGGCCCGGGCATCGCCCCGGAACTGCGCGAAGGTTTGTTTCTGCGCCCGTTCAATATCGGCGGCGCACGGCGTGATGGGGGGTTGGGGCTGCGGATTGTGCATCGCATCCTGCAATTGCATGGGCGCGAAATTCAGTTGATCGATATACCGGGGCGGGGGGCGACCTTTCGGTTTTCGTTGCCGATCGATGAAGAGACAGCGTCGGCGCTGGCGGTGCGGTCGATGAACCTCAATACACCGCGGCAGGCCTGAGAGACCGAGGCGCCTGCATCGCGAGCAAGCTCGCTCCCACAGGGTTTTCGGGTGTTCACAGATTTTGCGTACACCCACTAACCCTGTGGGAGCTGGCTTGCCAGCGATGAGGCCAGCCAGAACAACCGAAAACTTCGATCAGCCCCGATACCCCGGCGCCACACGATCCAGTATCCGCAACTGCGCCCGTTCAACATCGGTGGCGCACGGCGTGATGGCGGGCTGGGGCTGCGGATTGTGCATCGCATCCTGCAATTGCATGGGCGCGAAATTCAGTTGATCGATATACCGGGGCGGGGGGCGACCTTTCGGTTTTCGTTGCCGATCGATGAAGAGACAGCGTCGGCGCTGGCGGTGCGGTCGATGAACCTCAATACACCGCGGCAGGCCTGAGAGACCGAGGCGCCTGCATCGCGAGCAAGCTCGCTCCCACAGGGTTTTCGGGTGTTCACAGATTTTGCGTACACCCACTAACCCTGTGGGAGCTGGCTTGCCAGCGATGAGGCCAGCCAGAACAACCGAAAACTTCGATCAGCCCCGATACCCCGGCGCCACACGATCCAGTATCCGCAACTGCGCCCGTTCAACATCGGTGGCGCACGGCGTGATGGCGGGCTGGGGCTGCGGATTGTGCATCGCATCCTGCAATTGCATGGGCGCGAAATTCAGTTGATCGATGTGCCGGGGCGGGGGGCGACCTTTCGGTTTTCGTTGCCGATCGATGAAGAGACAGCGTCGGCGCTGGCGGTGCGGTCGATGAACCTGAATACACCGCGGCAGGCCTGAGAGACCGCGGCGCCTGCATCGCGAGCAAGCTCGCTCCCACAGAGTTTTCGGGTGTTCACAGATTTTGCGTACACCCACTAACCCTGTGGGAGCGAGCTTGCTCGCGATGAGGCAGGCACAAACAACCCGAGATTCCGATCAGTCGCGATAACCCGGTGCCACCCGATCCAGCATCCGCAACAACGCCGCCCACGCCAGTTGCATGGCATCCGGATCGTTCAACTCACCGTCTTCCAACGGCCGCCCCGGATCATTGAACTGCCGCTCGGTATGCGCGCAGACCTCATGCGACGGCAGAACA
Source organism: Pseudomonas sp. B1(2018) (assembly GCF_003097365.1). Lineage (NCBI taxonomy): Bacteria > Pseudomonadati > Pseudomonadota > Gammaproteobacteria > Pseudomonadales > Pseudomonadaceae > Pseudomonas > Pseudomonas sp. B1(2018). The sequence continues at coordinate 290,796 of NZ_PYUK01000007.1, read as the reverse complement.
ACTTCACCGGCCGCTTGCGCGGCCAACTGGATTTCGCAGGCCTTTTCCAGGTAATACATGCGCATGAACGCCTGCCCTACCGTCTCGCCCACCGTCAGCAAGCCATGGTTGCGCAGCATCATCACCGGCTTGTCACCCATGTCCGCCACCAGCCGTTGTTGCTCACTCAAGTCCAGCGCCACGCCTTCGTAATCGTGATAAGCGACGCGGCCGTAGAACTCCATGGAAATCTGGTTCACCGGCAACAACCCGCACTTCAACGCCGCCACCGCGCACCCGGATTTAGTGTGGGTGTGCAGCACGCATTGCGCATCTTCCCGGGCACCGTGGATGGCGCTGTGGATCACGAAGCCGGCCGGATTCACCGGGTACGGCGAGGGCTCTACGGCATGGCCGTTGAGGTCAATTTTCACCAGGTTGGACGCGGTGATTTCGTCGAACATCAGCCCGTAAGGGTTGATCAGAAAGTGATGCTCCGGCCCCGGAATGCGCACCGAGATGTGGGTGAAGATCAAATCGGTCATGCGAAAGTGCGCAATCAGGCGGTAGCAGGCCGCCAACTCTTCACGCAAACGTTGCTCTGTCGATGTCATATCCCGGCAACCTCTTTCACAGTGCAATCTTCCAGCCCTTGCCCCAAGGCCTCCCAGCCATCGAAACCCCGGCGAGCGATGAACACCAGGCGTGTGGCATCGGCCCGGACGTCATCCAGTGCCGGCAGAAACTGACTGCGGGTGCCGACATGTTGCAGCCAGTGCGCCGTGCTGCCCGGCGTCAGCAGCACCAGGCCTTTGACCCGGAATACATCGCTGGGCAGCGCCCTCAACCAGCCACGCAAGCACTCGGCATCGAGGGCCGCATTGCTCTGCCACAACCAGCTGCTGAACATCTCGCCGTGATCGCCATCGGACACCCGGGTCAGCGGTTTCTGTGCCCGAGGCTCAAGGTCCAGATCGGTATCCAGCCACAACGCATCGGGCAACTCGGCTTGCACACTTTCATGCACACGCGTCCTGGCGCCCAGTGCATCGCGCAACGCCTGCAACTGCGCCTCATCGACCAGGTCGGTCTTGTTAAGCAACAGCAGGTCGGCAGCGGCCACCTGCGCCCGAGCCAGGCGCGCGTATTCACCCTCGAGTTGCAGATGGCGGGTGGCGTCGACCACCGTGATCACCATATCCAGTTGCATCTGGCTGCGCAGCTGTGGATAAGCCAGGGTCTGCACGATGCGCTGCGGATCGGACACTCCGCTGCACTCGATGACGATGCGCTCCAACCTTGGTTCAAGCTGCGCCAGGCTGGCGAGTTGCGCCAGCAGGTCTTCCTGCACCGTGCAGCAGATGCAGCCGTTCTGCAGGCTGTACACCGCGTCGGTGACTTCGGAAACGATGGCCGCATCGATGTTCAGCTCGCCGAAATCGTTGACGATCACCGCCAGCCGACTGCCTTCGGCACGGCGCACCATACGGTTGAGTAGTGTGGTTTTACCGGCGCCGAGAAAACCCGACACCACGGTCACAGCGATACGTGGGGAAGTCATTCTGCCTTGCCCTCCAGCACCGGTGGTTCGCCTTGCCAGACGGCTTTGAGGCCGACGGTTTCCAGCGTTGAGTGGCGGTCGTAGACCAGTTGCCCTTCAACGAAGGTCAGCAGCACCTGGGTCTTGTGAATGTAGTTGCGTGCCGGTGCAGCGAACAGGTCACGGTCGATGACGATCAGGTCCGCCGACTTGCCCACTTGCAGGCTGCCGGTGCTGTGTTCCAGGCCCATGGCCACGGCGCCGTTGCTGGTGATCACGGTCAGCGCCTGTTCGAGGCTGATCGGGTCACCGAAGCACGCCGGGTCGTCGTTCCACGGGTTCTGCCGGGTGATCATGGTTTCCAGCGCCAGCCACGGGTCGATGGACGCCACCGGCCAGTCGGTGCCCATCACCGCCGTGCCACCGGCGGCGAGCACGCCTTTGAAGTCGTAGATGCGCTTGAGGCGTTCCTGGCCGTAACCGGAACGCGCGCCGCTGGCGAACGGCGTCGGATACCAGGCGGCCGGGGAAAACTCGGCGATGACATTCAGTTCCTTGAAGCGCGGCAGGTTGCCGGGGTGCAGCAAGGTGCTGTGGGCGCACTGGTGGCGAACACCGCTGAAACCGTTGCGACGACGGGCCTCGGCCACGGCATCGAGGAACACGTCGGAGGCGCCGTCGCCGGTGCAGTGGGCGATCACGCGGATGCCCTTGCGGTCCATGTCCACCACCATGTCGGTGATGTGTTCCGGGGTCAGGTTGAGCTTGCCGCGCCAGCTCGATTCCTGCGGCCACGGGGTCAGCAGGTACGAAGACTTCGGCTCCACGGTGCCGTCGAAGTGGAACTTCACCGCGTTGGCGCTCAGGCGCGCGCTGCGGTAGTAGTGACGTTCGCCGGCCAGCAGCTCCCAGCGTCGACGCACCGGGAAGATGTCGTCCTGCCAACTGATCGCCGCTTCGATGCGCACCGTCAGTTCGCCGCTGTCGTCGAGTTCCTTGAGGGCCTGCAAACGCTGTTCGCAGACGTGCACGTATTTGCTCGCCGTGACGCCGCGCGAGCTCTGGAAGTGCACGCCATCGCGGTAGGCACGGCGCAGCACGCTGACCGGAGTTGGTGGCATGGCGGCGTGGATCATTGCATAGGCACCGTCGATCATCAGGCCGGTGGGTTCGCCGGTCAGCTCGTCACGCTCGAAATAACCATTGCGCGGGTCGGACGTGTGGCGGTCGATGCCGGCCAGCTCCAGGGCCTTGGAGTTGACCATCATGGTGCCCCACATGCGGTCGAGCAGTGCCACCGGGCGGTCCGGCATCACGCTGTCGAGCCACTCGCGGCCGGGGGTCAGGCCAGCCTCGCGGAAGGTGTAGCGTACCCAGTACTGGCCGTAGATCCAGCCGTCGCCGGGATGGCTGTCGGCGTAGGCGAGGATGCTTTCGCGCAACTGCTCCGGGGTAGGGTCTTCAATGCCGACGTCGAGGTCATCGGCGTAGCGCGGCGCCAGCGCGAGGTCGGGGTGCGTGTGCATGTCGTGCAGGCCCGGCATGCAGAATGCGCCTTGCAGGTCGTGCACGCGGGTGTTCGGGCCCTTGAACATCTCGATCTGGCCGAGGCTGGCGACTGCGATCAACTTGCCGTCGCGGATAGCCACGGCCTCGGCCCACGGGTTGGCCGGGTCCTGGGTGTAGATACGTCCGTTGGTGAGGATCAGGTCGGCGTAGGTCCCCTGCACGGAATGGGTAGAGGAAAAGTTATCGGACTCAGCCATGTAAGCCACCTTCGAGTTCAGGAGATTGAAAGGTCGACCGGACGTTGTGCGTGTCGGCGACCTGAAAAATTTGTTGTTGTTTTAGTCAGCCAGAAACATGGTGGCGTCGACCTCGATCATCACCGGCTCATCGCTGCTGCCGAGTTGCCCCAGCAGCTCGCGCAAACCGTCCAGGTCGCGTGCCCGGTGATGGCTGACGTGGCAGCTTTGCGCGAGGGCGGCGAAGTCCGGCGTGAGGATGTCCACCCCCAGCAACGGCACCGCCTTGGCGTTCATGTAGTCGCGGATTTCGGCATAGCTGCTGTTGTTCCACAGCAGCAGGATCACGCCGACGCCGGCCTCTTTGGCGGCGATCAGTTCGGCGCTGGAAAACTGCAAGCCACCGTCGCCGACCAACGCCACCACCGGGCGCGAAGGTTGGGCCAGCTTGGCGCCGATGGCGGCGGGCAAACCGTAGCCGAGGGTGCCGTAGCCACTGCCGGCGTTGAACCAGCTGTTGGGGGTTGGCGCCCGGTAGCCGAGCGCGCCCTGGTACACCGGTTGGGTCGAATCGCCGACGATCAGTGGCTGCGGCAAGTGATCGCGCAGGGTATCGAGCAGCGCTTGCATACGGGATTGTCTGGCGCTCCAGCCGGCGTGTTCGAGGGCGTTGACCTTGCCCGCTCGCTCAGCCGCCCAGGCTGGATCGGCCTGGCGCTGCGGCAGTCGATCGAGCAACAACAGCAAGCCTTGCCCGGCATCGCCCAGCAGGCCGACCGAGGCCGCTTGTACACCGAGTATTTGCATGGGATCGATGTCCAGGCGAATCAGCGGTGCCTTGAACTGCACAGGGCCAAGACCGAAAAAGTCGTAGTCGGTTTCCCCGAGTTCGGTGCCGACGGCCAGCACCAGGTCGGCCTCGGCAAATAGCTCACGACCATGGGCCGAGGACTGCACACCGTCGAGCAGCAAAGGATGTTCGGGGGCCAGCAAACCGCGGGCGTTGGTGGTCAGCGCCACAGGGGCCTGCAGGCGTTCGGCGAGTGCGGTGAGCGCCTCACTGGCCTGGCGTGCGCCACCACCGGCGAGAATTAACGGACGCTTGGCGTTGTTGATCAGGGCCACGGCGTCATCGATGGCTTCCGGCGCCGGGGCCGGTGCGGCCGGCAATGAACGCGGGTGCAGGTCCAGCCCGTCGGCAGACATTTCCAGCACATCCAGCGGAATCTCGATGTGCACCGGCCGCGGCCGCGTACAGCCGAACAAGGCAAAGGCCCGTGCCAGCACTTCCGGCAATTGCGACGGGTGTTGCAGCGTATGGCTGAAAGCACAGACCCCGGCGACCAGCGCGCGCTGATCCGGCAATTCATGCAGGTGGCCATGGCCCAGGCGCAGGTGTTCGCGACGGTTGCAGGTAGAAATCACCAGCATCGGCACCGAGTCGGCATAGGCCTGGCCCATCGCGGTGATGATGTTGGTCATGCCCGGTCCGGTGATGATGAAGCACACTCCGGGCTTGCCGCTGGCACGGGCATAACCATCGGCCATGAACCCGGCGCCCTGCTCGTGGCGCGGGCTGATGTGCTTCAGGCGACTGCCGTGCAGGCCACGATACAACTCGACGGTGTGCACGCCGGGAATGCCGAAGACGGTTTCAACACCATAGCCTTCCAGCAACTGAACGAGCGCCTCGGCACAACGGGTCATGCAGCACCTCTTGGATAAGGGGCCAACTCGGCCCAACGACGGATGGGGCTAGTATTGTTGAATCAACCGATACAACAATCGATTTTTTTTGGCCTGACTGTTCGATTTACGTCACCATACAGAAGAGCAAGCGCTAACCTTGTGGCGAGGGAGCTTGCTCCCGCTGGGTCGCGCAGCGGCCCCATTACCCATCGCCTGTTGGGCCAGATGTACTGCAAAAACAGCTTTGCGACTGCTGCGCAGTCGAGCGGGAGCAAGCTCCCTCGCCACAGGTCTGGCTCATGTCTTCAAACATTCAATGGGATGATTTATGCGTTTTCCTTCGATGACAGCCCTTCGTGCGCTGGATGCGGTTGCCCGCACAGGCAGCGTGTCGGTCGCGGCCCGTGAACTGAACCTGACCCGCAGCGCCATCAGCCACCAGATCAGCAAGCTCGAGGAGTGTGTCGGTTTCGCCCTGACCGAGCGCATTGGCCGAGGCATCGGCCTGACGTATCAGGGCGAACGCTATGCGCGGGAAGTGCACGGGATTCTGTTGAACCTGCTCGACGCCGGACAGTTGGTCGACGACCAGGAGATTTCCGGACGGTTGTGCGTCAGTTGCGCGCCGGGGTTCGCCACCTATTGGTTGTGCCACCACATCGGTGCTTTTTTGCGGCAGTACCCGCAAGTGCAGTTGCAACTGGTTTCCCCGCGCACGCCGGACGACACCAACAACCACAACGTCGACCTGTTCATCGCCTACGGGATTGGCGACTGGCCGGAAATGAATGTTGAAGAGATTGTGGCTTTGCGCTTCTTCCCGGTGTGCAGCCCGCGCCTGATCAACGCCTTGGGCGGCCTGAAAAGCCCGCAGGAACTGAGCAGCTACCCCTTGTTGCACATGACCGACTACTCGGACTGGCGCGTGTGGCTGACCGCCGCGGGGGCTTCCGCGGTCAACGCGACGAGCGGCATCCTGTTCTCCGATGCCCACTGCGCCCAGTCCGCGTGCATTGCCGGCCAGGGCATTGCTATTGGCGACAACCTGATCAGCGGCGATGCCTTGTCCAAGGGTTTGCTGGTGCGCCCGTTCGACATCGGCATCGATTTGCACCGTGGCTACTACCTCGCGGCAGACCCGCAAAAGGCCGACCGCGCCGTGGTCCAGGCCTTCGGCAACTGGGTCAAGACCCAGCTGCAATCGTCCCGCCAGACCTGGCAGGACACCCTGTAAAAGCACATCACATTCCCCTGTGGGAGCGAGCTTGCTCGCGATGAGGCCACCACAGTCACCATTGATGTCGCCTGATAAATCGCTATCGCGAGCAAGCTCGCTCCCACAGGGTAGAAGCTCTATTTCGGGGCCTCTGGCCGAGGCGAAATACACAGCTTATTTGTTCAATAAAACTAACCAATACGAGCAAAATAATTCCATTGATGTAGCGATATTTTTAACAATAATAAGTCCCCAAAGCCCATTTCGGATTCGCATCCGTCCTCGTACGTCTTATGGGCAATAAAAAGAGGAACCTCATTGTGTCCAGCCGTTCAGCGATCCAGCTCAGCGCTCAAGGTATCAGCCAGTATTACGGCCGTTTCGCGGCGCTGGATAACGTCGATCTCGACGTTCGCCAAGGCGAATTTCTTACCCTGCTGGGTCCGTCCGGCTCGGGCAAGACCACCTTGCTGATGATTCTGGCCGGCTTCCTCAGCCCGACCTCGGGCAAGCTGATGGAGCAAGGCGTCGATATCATCCGGCGCTCCGCCGAGAAGCGGAACTACGGCATGGTGTTCCAGGGTTATGCGCTGTTCCCGCACATGAGCGTGGCCGACAACGTGGCCTACCCGCTGCGCATCCGCAAAGTCCCCGTTGAAGAACGCAATCGCCGGGTCAAGCACATCCTCGAAGTGGTCGGCCTCGGTGCGCATATGCACAAGAAACCCGCCGAGATGTCCGGCGGCCAGCAGCAGCGCGTGGCGATTGCCCGGGCGCTGGTGTTCGAGCCGGAACTGCTGTTGCTCGACGAACCGCTGTCGGCGCTGGACAAGAACCTGCGCGAACAACTGCAAACCGAGCTGCAACGCATCCACCGTCAGGTCGGTACCAGTTTCGTGTTCGTCACCCACGACCAGAACGAAGCGTTGGCGCTGTCCTCGCGCATCGCGATTTTCAACCACGGCAAGCTGACCCAGGTCGACACCCCGGAAAACATCTACAACCGCCCCGAGAGCCGTTTTGTCGCCGAGTTCCTCGGCAAGATGAACCTGTTCCCGCTGGACAACCTGACCCGCAACGGCCAGAACGCCAGCGGCCGCTGCGGCACCAGCGTATTGCATGCCCAGGCGCCGAACGCACTGAGTGCGGCACCGATCGTGCTGGCCGTGCGCCCCGAGCACATGGAATTGCACAGTGAGTGCCCGACTCGCGACGGCTACAACGTGATGCCCGCGCAACTCACCGACAAGGTCTATCAAGGCTCCAGCACCCATCTGGCACTCAAGGTCGGCGGCGATACGCTGCCGATCAACCTGTCCGTGCCCGGCAATCACCCGGGCGCTTCGATGCCCAGCGGCGCGCCGGTGTGGCTGAGCTGGCCGGTGCAGCAAAGCTTCCTGCTTCAGGCCTGAACCCCCAAAAAAAGCGTCACAAAGCTCTCTTCCAATGACAACAAAAAGGCCGGTGCCCACGCAGGCACCGGCCGACTGAGGACTTGCCCATGCGCCAGGATCACCAACAAGACTGCATCGAAGTGCTTATCGACAAGGCCCGCGACGGTCAGATCAACCGCCGCACCTTTATCCAGGCCATGGGCCTGCTGGCAGCGGTGCCCCTGGCGCTGCGCAGCGGCATCAGCTGGTCGGCGGACAAGCCGCTGGTGGTGGTCAACTGGGGCGGCGACGCCCTGAACGCATTCCGTTCGGCATGGACCGACACCTTCACCAAGAACACCGGCATCCAGGTGCGCATCGACGGTGCCGGCCCGACCGAAGGGGCCATCCGCTCGCAGTTGGCCAGCGGCCAACCGAGCTGGGACGTGGTCGACGTCGAGAGCTACAGCGCCATCGTGCTGGGCCGGGAAAAGATCCTGCAGCCACTGGACTACAACACCATCAAGCGCGATCAGGTGGCCCCGGCGCTCTCCTCCGACTTCGGCATCGCCAGCTACCAGTTCAGCTACGTGATGGCCTGGGACAGCGAAAAATTCGGTGAAAACGGGCCCAAGACCTGGGCCGATTTCTGGGACGTGAAGAAATTCCCCGGCAAGCGCACGCTGTACAAGTGGATGAACGGCATGCTCGAAGCGGCGTTGCTCGCCGATGGCGTTCCGCCTGACCAGCTGTACCCGCTGGACGTGCCACGGGCGCTGAAGAAGATCGACGAGATCAAACCTCACGTCCTGTCGTTCTGGAGTTCGGGTGCCGAGAGCCAGCAACTGATGGTCGACGGCGAGGTGTCGGTGGGTGCGATCTGGCACACCCGCGCCAAGCTGCTCAGCGAAGACACCGACAACCGCGTGCGCTGGAGCTTCGACAACGGCTTCATCAACTCCAGCAGTTGGGCGGTATTGAACGGCAACCCCGGCGGCACTCAACCGACCATGCAGTTCATCCAGCAAGCCTTGCAGCCTGAAGGCCAGCTCAAGCTGTTCGAACTGCTGGGCAATGGGCCTTCCAACAGCGCCACGGAAAAGCTGATGTCGGCCAAGCAACTCGAAGCCAACTGCGCCTCTGAAGAAAACCTGAAGAAGCAGATCGCTCTCAACGCCCAGTGGTACGCCGACAACTACTCCAAAGCCCTGGAAGAGTACCTGACGCGGTTGTCCAAGTGAGCCTGTGACCATGACCACCACCCTGACCTCGACCCTGACCGCCCCCAAGCCCCGCTTCAGCTCGCCGGGCCTGGAGCGCGGCCTGCTGCTGTTTCCGCTGCCGGTGTTGCTGCTGGTCTTCTACGTACTGCCGTTCCTCGGCGTGGTCGGCTGGAGCTTCTCGCTGCCGACGCCGGGCATCGAGCAGTACCAGCGCATCGCCACGGACCCGGCGATCCACGAGATGCTCTGGCGCACGTTGCGCCTGTGCCTGACCGTCAGTGGCCTGGCCTTGATCATCGGTTACCTGCTGGCCTACTGCTGGGTGTTCAGCCCGCCGTTCTGGCAGCGCGTGGTGGAGATCTGCATCTTCATTCCGTTCTGGATTTCCGTACTGGTGCGGGCCTTCGGCTGGTTGATCGCCCTGCGCAGCAACGGCGTGCTCAACAATGGCCTGATGGGCATGGGGCTGATCGACCAGCCGCTGCAACTGAGCCGCAATGAGATAGGCGTAGTCATCGGCATGCTCCACGTGATGATCCCGTACGCGGTGTTCCCGCTGCTGTCGACCATGCGTCAACTCGACCAGCGTGTGCTCATGGCCTCTCGCGGCCTGGGGGCCGGTGCCTTGCGCACCTTCTGGCAAGTGCTGCTGCCGCAGACCCTGCCGGGCATCCTGGGCGCGTTCATCATGGTCTTCGTGTTCTGCCTGGGCTTCTTCATCACCCCGGTGCTGTTGGGTGGCGGGCAAACGGTGATGATCGCCGAGTATGTGTTCCTGCAAATGTTCCAGACCAGCAACTGGGGCCTGGGCGCAGCACTGAGCGTGGTGTTGCTGGCCCTGGTCAGCGCGCTGATCTGGGTGCTGTTGAAAATGACCCGCGTCAACCGACTGGTAGGCTGAGATCACTATGAATACCCATCGCACAAGCCTGAGTACGCGGCTGTTGGCCGTGGTCGCCATGGCCTTCATGCTGTTCCCGCTGCTGACGGTCATTCCAGTGTCGTTCACCAGCAAGCGTTTCCTGTCGATGCCCGAAGGCAACTGGTCGCTGCGCCACTACGAAGCGCTGGTGAGCAACCCGGACTGGTTCCACGCCATCAGCCAGAGCCTGACCATCGCCTTCGCCACCAGCGTCATAGCCACCTTGCTGGCCGCGAGTTTCAGCCTGGGCATCTGGTACATGCGCTCGAAATGGGCCACGGCCCTGATCGGCCTGGTGCTGCTGCCGATGGCGATCCCGCCGGTGATTTCCGCGCTGGTGCTGTACTTCATGGAGACCAAGCTCGGTCGCTTCGCGCCGGGCATGGGCTACGACACCCTGACCGGCGTGGTGATTGCCCACGTGATCATGGTGGTGCCGTACGGCGTGGTGACCATGCTGGTGGCCCTAAGCCAGATCGACCGGCGCATCGAACTGGCCTCGCGCAACCTTGGTGCCAGCCTGATGCAGACCACGTTCATGGTGATCCTGCCGAACCTGAAACTGGGTCTGGCCTCCACCGCGCTGTTGGGCTTTGCACTGTCCTGGGAAGAAGTGGCGGTGACGCTGTTCATCACCAGCGTCAACGTCGACACCCTGCCCAAGCGCATCTGGAGCGGCTTACGCGATAACGTCGACCCGAGCGTCGCGGCGATTTCGGTGTTGCTGATCTCGCTGACGTTGCTGGTGCTGATCGGACGGTTGGTGATGCAGTATCTGGCGGATAAACGAGCGCAGAAACTCCTGCATCCCTGACTGAATACGCACCCCTGTAGGAGCTGCCGCAGGCTGCGATCTTTTAATCCTGATTTTCAAGATCAAAAGATCGCAGCCTGCGGCAGCTCCTACAGGGGCTTCGTCTATTGGGCCGTGACAACGCGGCGTCGGTCCAATAGATTAGGCGGCCTGAAAAAGCCCCCGGGCTTTCTCGCCCCTATTCAAGCTGAAAAAAGTAGTGAAATTTCAATGTCCGATTCCAACACCGCTGAATCCGTAGTCACCTTGTCGTCCAAAGCGGAATACGAAAACTCCATCAATCTTTCACAACACGTACCCCAGGCGAAAACCATCAGCGAGATGGTGCTGGACGCTTTCCAGTCCACCCGCGAGAGCGACCAGATCCGCGAACTGCGCGCCGCCATTCGGCAGGCCCACGACAGCTTCGACGACGACAAGGCCTATGAACTGATGGGCCAGCTCAAGCAACTCAAGGACGCCGAAGCCGCCGACATCGCCGCGCTGGAAGACCTGAGCAGCAAGTTCCCGATCAGCCGCATCCTCTCCAGCTTCAAGGACGACCCGGCGTTCCAGGAAATCGTCTACGGCCTGGCCCTGAAGGTGCTGAACCAGACGCACCAGGCCATCAGCAACCCGAGCGGCGGCAAGAGCAAGGCCGCCAAGGCCAAGAAAGAAGTCGAAGTGTTCACCATCAGCAAGGACGGCATCAGCGTCACCCTGCCGCTGCGCACCCCGCGCTCGCGCCTGAACGTCGACCGTGAAGCCCTGGAGTTCCTCGGTTTCATCTTCGTGGGTGAAGGCGAAGAGGCGGAACTGGAAAGCGAGACGTTCCTGGACAACAGCGGCGCCGAGCAGGCGGTCAACCGCAAGAACATTATCACCGCCCTGCAACAGCAGACGGCGTTCGATGGGTACAGCATCGCCGCGCAGTAATACCTGATGTTGTGACTTGCGAGCTTGTCTGTGGCGAGGGGGCTTGCCCCCGTTCGGCGGCGAAGCCGTCGTAAACTCGGTGAATGCGGTTTTCCTGAAAGACTCAAATAGCTTGATTGGGGTGGCTGCGCCACCCAGCGGGGGCAAGCCCCCTCGCCACAGGCAAGCTCCCTCGCCACAGGTCACTCACTGACTCAAATAAGAGCCCTGCCCTAGCGCAGGGCTTTTTATTGCCCGTGATTCGGGCAAAACCGCGATTACTCTTCCAGTATCGACGCAGAACAACACTTCCCTTCACCCATGAGCACCACGGGTCCGCCTGCGGGGAGCGTCAACTCACTTTCCAGCCCAGACCTCGGTGGTGCAACTGCTGAGGTCATCATGAACACGACCCCTTTGTATCGCCAACTGGCCAATCACTATCTGGACGCTATCCGCAGCGGCACCTTGAAAACCGGTGAACGCTTGCCCTCGATCCGCTTGATGATGGAAAAACACGCCGTCAGCCTGTCGACCGCGGTGCAGGTGTGCCGGGAACTGGAAGACTGCGGCGTGCTGGAAGCCCGACCGCGTTCCGGCAACTACATTCGCCAGCCCGACACCCTGCCCAGGCCCGCCCCGGTTGCCTCGGCGCCAGCGCTGGATACCAGCGCCTATGTCGGCATTCATCAACAGGTCTCAACGGTGCTCAAGGCCAGTCAGCGCGCAACGGTCAAGGTCAATTTCGCCAGCGCCTACTGCGCGCCGGAGCTTTATCCGCTGAAGACCTTGCAAGACAACATGATCAAGTCGCTGCGCTACGACACCTGCCTGCTCGGCGCCGCGGGCTCGACCTGCGGCAACAGCGCATTGCGCCACCTCCTGGCGCGGCGGGCGCTGGCCAGCAAGACCCACCTGGCCCCCGAACGGGTCGTGATTACCAACGGCGCCACCGAAGCGATCAACCTGGCCTTGCGTGCGGTCACCCGCCCCGGCGACACCGTGGCCGTGGAGTCGCCGACCTTCTACGGTCTGCTGCAAATTCTCGAAAGCCTGAGCCTGCGGGTACTGGAAGTCCCGGCCTCGGCCCACACCGGGCTCAATCTGGCGGCCCTGGAAGGGCTGCTGCAAGGCCCTGAACGGGTCAAGGCGTTGATCGTCATTCCCAACCTGCAAAACCCGCTGGGCAGCATCATGCCCGACGCCCACAAGGCACGGCTGGTGCAACTGTGCGCCGAGCACGACACCGTGCTGATCGAGGACGATACCTACGGCGACCTGGTGGACACCGAGCAGCCGCTGTCCACGCTCAAACATTGGGACCGCAGCGACAACGTGATCTATTGCGCCTCGTTGAACAAAACCCTGGCACCCGGCATGCGCCTGGGCTGGATCAGCGCCGGGAAATGGCACGACCGTGTGGAGATGCTCAAGCACACGCAGTCGCGGGGGTGCGAGCTGTTATCGCAACTGGCGGTCAGCGAATTCATGCGCACACCGTCTTATGAGCGTTACCTTCGACGGTTGAGGAAAACCCTGACCGTACAACGCGCGCAGATGAGCACGGCGATCACCCGCTATTTTCCCATCGGCACCAGCGTGACCCACCCACAAGGCGGCACGTTGTTATGGGTGGAATTGCCTCGCCGGCATTCATCCATGGCGTTTTTTCACGAGGCGCTGAAGGTCGGCATCCAGATTTCTCCTGGGGATATCTTTTCCAACACCGAGCGCTTCAATCACTTTGTGCGCATTGGCTGCGGCGCGCCGTATTCGCCGCGGATCGATGAGGCCTTGGCGACCTTGGGCAACATCCTAAAAAACCAGTTCTAACCACAATCCCCCTGTAGGAGCTGCCGCAGGCTGCGATCTTTTGATTTTGATTTTTAAAGACCAAAAGATCGCAGCCTGCGGCAGCTCCTACAGGGGGTGTGGGATTTATCGGGGGGGTTGGTGCAGGCAAATGATATGCGGGTCGTCATTCCAGTGCGGGAAGCGCTCGGCGATCAGCGGGTCGTGGCCGGGGATGACGTGGTCTTCGCCATCGGCCAGGCGGTCGATCTCGGTGAAGGCTTCGAGGGTTTGCGCCAGGTCATCGAGGATCGGGAACGGACTGCGCTCACGAATGTTGACCCACAGGTGCGCGGCATCCGAGGCCAGTACAATCCAGCCGCGCTCAGTATTCACCCGCACCACCTGGCTGCCGGGCGTATGCCCGCCCACCGGGTGCAAGGTCACGCCGGGAACGACCTCGACGACTCCACCGTGCAAACGCATCCGCCCTTCGAACAGCGGCGGCAGCGCCGACATTACGTCCTCGACCTCGTAGGTTTTGTTCAGCGTGCGATGGGACATTTTCGGCCCGGTGCAAAAACGCAGTTCCGCTTCCTGCAAATGCACGGTCGCCTTCGGGAACAGCCCGAGGTTGCCGGCATGGTCCCAGTGCAAATGAGTGAGGATCAGGTGCTCGACCCGGGCCGGATCGATGTCCAGCTGCCGCAGGGATTCTTCCGGCAGGCGGTACATCTGGCGATTGCGCCGGTCCGCCGTGGCCGGCTGGAAACAGGTGTCGACCACGATCACCTGCTGCTCGTTGCGGATGACCCAGAAGTAGTAATCCAGCGGCATCGGCGCATTCGGATCACCGCAACAGGCGTCGTAGAGAAAATTCTCCCTGGCGGTGCGCTGGGCGTTTGCGCCGACACGGATGGCGAACACTTCGTACACAGGCGTGGACATAGTCACCTCCGGGCTCAGGCGGCCGCCGTGGTTTTGAGGGTCGGACGGAAGTCGAAATCGATCTGCTCGCTGATGCCCAGGTCCTGTGCCAGTTTATGCAGGCCGCTGTAGTCGCGCATGATGGTCGCGTTCCTGTTGCTTTCGCGGGTATCGGCAATGATCAACGCCGCCTCCTCGACCCCGAGCTGCGTCAGAATCGCCTCCCACATCGAGTAGTCCTGAGCGATAAAGGCACTCAGCGCCACCGACAGGTTGCGTGCGAAAAATTCCCGCTGGGTCGGCTGCATATTGGCGTACATGACCTTCGCCACTTCAGCCAGCACCTTGCTGTGTGCGTATTCGTCGCGGTTGTGCTCCTCGGCCACCTGGCGGTTCTGCGGCTGGATGGTCTGGTCATCCGCCAGCAAATCCAGATAGGCGTTGACGCTGATTTCGGCCACCACCGCAAAGGTGATCGCCGCCAGATCCCGCTGCCATGGCTCGGTCAGCTCTGCCTGCAAGGCCTTCAGGCGCAGGTAAGTGACGGACGGCGGCAGATCCAGATCCTGATCCAGCGCCCGCTCCAGCCTGGTCCGTTCGATGGCGCGCAGGTGCATCAGCGTGTGGTAGTGCTCGTCGATCAGGGTCTGTTGCATGGCCTCGCGAAAATGCCAGTCGTCCTTGCCCAGGTACTGATTGGCAATGACGCTGAGGGCCGGATTGACAATGTGTTCTTCGGCGGTGACGGTGCGCAGGTTGTAGCCGATCCAGCCCCAGGTCACCACGCTGCTTTTGAGCTCGTCACTCAAGGCCTGGAATGTCGGGTGATGGAAAAACGGCACCATGCACTCCGGGTAATCCGGGCGCAGCGGGTCGAACGCTTCAATGATCTGGGCCCTGTCCGGCGCACAAACGGAGGCGCGCCGGGTCCAGGCCTGGTTGAGCCGCACGATCAGTTGATGATCGACCTGGGCGATCTCGATTGCTGTTTGCATGACGCGATACCTGTAAGACGCGTACCCGCCAAGGGGTACGCCAAAAGAATGAAGGGCGCCGGAAAAATCAGGCCAGCCAATAGCGGGTCAGGTTGCGCGCCGGATCAGTGTAACGACTGCGGGCGTGAATCATCCGCCAGTTGTCCCAAATCAGCAGGCATCCGTCGGGAATCAGCACCGGAATGTTGTGCTCGACGAAGTACGCCTCGCCGAGCGCGGCAAACCTGGCCAGCGGCGAGGTGCTGTTGGCGACCAGGGATTGTTGTAGAGCTTCCTTTGACGGGTTTACATCGCCATAGTGAAACTGGTTGTAACTGAAGCGGAAAATATCCCCGTCCTCCGTGGGCGTGAGGATGTACTCCTTGACCCGCCGTTGTCCCGGTTCGCCCGGTTTGGCGGTGGCGACAAATTCTACGGGCGTGTCATCCAGCCACTCTCGCAATTCTGGTTCACTGCGCTCCAGGGACTTGAGAAATTCGTAGCCGTCCACCAAACCGGTGTGCCCGCCGCCACACGTCGCCTGTTTATGGCAATGCAATGCCAGGTAACGCGGCGGCGGCCCGTACACAGGCGCCTCTGTGTGCGGGCCAATGCCGTTCATGCTCTGGGAATACGGCAAGTCTTCGTAGCCTGGCTTGCGGGTAATGGCGAAGGCTGTCTGGCCGTTGAACTGCGGAATGATCGAACCGAACTCATGCAAGGTGCCTACGACATCATCGGCAAACTCTTCCGCGGTCAGCACGGTCCAGCCCAGCGTCGACAGCTCTTCATGACGATGGCCGAGCGAAATGTAAGGTTGAGACGCAACAATCCCTTGATCTGACATGGTGAGATTCCTGGCAGGTGATCAGGCGTTTACGGTTGAGGTGTAGGCGGCAATGAAGTCGCGGCAGGCTTCGCCCGGTCGGTAGCGCTGCTCATCGATGCTCTGCACCGGGGTAATTTCGGCGGCGGTGCCGGTGAGAAAACACTCGTCGAAGTCGCCGAGCTCCGTAGGCAGAATCGTCCGTTCGACCACCTGATAATCCAGCGCCCTGGCCAGTTCGATCACGGTTTGCCGGGTGATGCCGTTGAGAAAACAATCCGGCAGCGGCGTGTGCAGCGTCCGGCCTTTGACGAAAAACACATTGGCGCTGGTGGCTTCGGCGACGTGGCCGCGCCAGTCGAGCATCAAGGCATCGTGGTAACCCGTGCTCTCGGCGTCGTGCTTGCTCAGCGTGGCGATCTGGTAATGCCCGGAGGCCTTGGCCTCGAACGGGCTGCTGCAGGGTGGCGGACGGCGCCAGCTCGCGGTTTTCAAGCGGATGCCGGCCATGCGCGCCGCCGGGTCGAAATAGCTCGGCCACTGCCAGCAGGCAATGGCCACGTGCACACGGTTGAAGCGCGCCGAGGTGGAGATCATTTCACTGCCGCGCCAGGCCACCGGGCGCAGATAACCCTCGAGCACCTTGTTGCGTTGCAGCAGTTCCTGGCTCGCCGCTTCCAGTTCGGCCAGCTCATAGGGAATGGCAAAATCCATCAGGTGCGCCGAGCGGTACAGCCGCTCGCTGTGCTCTCGCAGCTTGAAAATTTTACCGTTGTAGACCCGCTCGCCTTCATACACGGTGCTCGCGTAATGCAGGCCATGGGTCAGTACATGCAACTGCGCCCGGGACCACTCGACGAACTCGCCGTCGAGCCAGATGACACCCTCGCGCTGATCGAACGGGATACTGCTCATTTCCATATCTCCCCATTGCTCATGAATGTTCCTACGCCGTTTCCAGCAACACCGGTATCAATTCCGGCACGGCGGCGAGCTCGGTCTGAAAGAAGAACGAACGCTCGCCGAAGGCCGGTTGCAAGTCGTCGAACCAGGTCACCTGCGGATCGAAGCGCGCGTAGAACGTGCGCAACACCCATTGCGGATTGCGTGCCTGGAGGAACTGCAGGACGAAGACTTTTTCCCCGGCGACGGTCTCGATGCCGTTGATCAGCACCTTGCCGTAGAAGGTGCTCATGGACGGCCCGCGCACCGTTCGCGCAAGCCCCGACACCGTGCGGTACGCCGCCTGGAAGATCTCGAAAGCCCGGGCTAGCGGCATCGCGAAGTAGTGGCTGGGGCCGGTGTCACGCTCGACGAACATGTAATAAGGCACGGCCCCGAGCCGCACGCCCTCGGTCCATAGTGCGGCCCAATCGGCGGGGTTTTCGTTGATGTGGCGGATCACCGGCGCCTGCATGCGCAGCGTCGCGCCCGTCGAGCGGATGCGCTCGATGGCCTGGCGGGCAATGGCCTGGCGGATCTCCACCGGGTGGTTGTAGTGGCCCATGATCGACAGGTTCTTACCCACCGCGACGATGCGCCGGAACAGTTCCAGCAGCTCGGGCGCATCCTTGTCGCTGACAAAACGCTGCGGCCAGTACGCCACCGATTTGGTGCCGATGCGGATGCTCTTGAGGTGTGGCAATTGCAGCAACGGCTCGATGTAACCGGCCAGCGAGCGGGTGTTCATGATCATCGGGTCGCCGCCGGTAATCAGCACATCCGTGACTTCGGTATGCACCCGCAGGTAACTGACCAACTCCTGGGACTCGCGAGCATTGAACTTGAGTTCTTCCTCGCCGATGAACTGCGCCCAGCGGAAACAGAAGGTGCAGTACGCGTGACAGGTCTGACCGGCACCGGGGAAAAACAGCACGGTCTCGCGGTACTTGTGCTGGATGCCCGGCAGGACTTTGCCGTTGAGCGTGACGCCGTTGTGGGTCAGCTGCCCGGCCGGATGCGGGTTCATGCGCAGCCAGATCGCCTCGATCCGGCGCTTGATCGCCGCGCTGTCATCCAGTTCGATCAGTTGTTTGAGCGAGGCATATTCCTCTGGCAGCAACATGTCCTTGTGGGGAAAGGTCATGCGAAAAACAGGATCGTCCGGAATGTTGTTCCAGTCGATCAGCGTGCCCAGCACGTATTCGTTGGTGCGAAACGGCATGACCCGGGCCACCACGGTCATGGCCTCCTGCAACGCCGGCGTCAGCTTGTGCCAGTAAGGTGTGTCGCGGATGGTGCGTGAGTTATAGGGTTTGTAGCGTTCGTGCTCCGACAGTCCTTGCATGGCCGCGCTCCTGGTGGTTGCCCTGAGTGTTGTTAGGCGATGGCCGGCGCTTTGCGCTCTATGTCCATCCACGCCCGAACGCTGTCGCGATCCCACTGGCGACGCACATAGGCCTGGAGCCGTGCCGGCACCGGGTCGCCGTTGGCAACCAGGCGGTTGAGCATGATTGCCAGGTCGGTGTCGGCAATGCTCCAGTCACCGAACAGATGTTCGGCGCCCTCCTCCAGCAAATGGTCGGCGACGAACAACAGGCGCTCGACGGCGGCTTGGGCCTCGTCGGACAGCGCGGTGTTTTTCTTGCCGAAGTACACCAGGTCAAACGGGCGCTCCTTGCGCACCACCAGCAAGTCACTGCGCAACCAGGCCTGCAATTGACGGGCGCGGGCACGCTGCTGGAGGCCCTGCGGATAAAGTTTTTTATGCCCCGGGCAGAGTTCATCGAGGTACTCGGCAATCGCCGAGGATTCCGACAAGGCAAAATCGTCGTGAACCAAGGTTGGAATTTTGCAGGTCAGCGAAAGATCGCGATAACTCGCCCGATAGTTTTCGCGTGATTTCAGATCCACCGTGACAAGTTCAAATGAAAGTTGCTTTTCCTTGAGCGCGACAAAAGCCGACATCGCAAAAGCGCTGACATGATCGGCGCCAACATACAGTTTGAGCTTCCTGTTTTCCATAGAGCACTCCATTCACTGACTGCAGGGATTAACGTGCATTGGAGGTGATCGTAGTTAGTTGAATGGAGGCTGAATAGATACAGAATTTGTCCGTTTCAATCGATACAGAAAGTTGTTTTTTACCGGCAGACACGCAGCCAAAAGCGCTGCAAATGGGGATACAGGGGCAGGCCTCTAAAACAAAAAAAGGGAGCCAACGAAGATTGGCTCCCTGGGTTGATGCGTTGGGAAATTACGGCTGGGTGGTGATCAGGCCATGGCTGTCGGCAAAGTTCGAGAGCAGTGCCATTTGTGGCATGTTGCTCATGTTGAGCATCGCCAGAGGCTCGTGTTTGCTGGTGTTGACGAAGCCATGCCGGGTCCAGGCCGGCACCAGCAGCACGTCGCCGCTGCTGACGTTGACCGCATCGGCATCGCCGAGGGTCAGCACGCCGCTGCCACACTGGATAACGAACAGATGCCACCAGGAGTGGGCATGACCGTTGAGCGTTACACCGGGGTTCAGCCATTGCATGGCGATCGCCATCCCGGGCGTCACTGCACAGCCGTCAATGCTCTTGTCGTTAGCCAGCGCGACAATATCAACATCGCTGGCCTCAAGGGTCTGACGCATATCCGCAAGTTCGGTGCCTTTCCACACCTTGGCACTTTGCTGTCGATGATGCAGGCTCTGACGAAAGTCCTTGTATGAAAAAAACGCACCTTGAAAGCTATCCATTCGCACGTCCTTTCTTTTTATTTCCCACACTTTAGCGCTAAACCTTAAGTGATAGGGTTCAGCGCTGTAAAGTCTGGAATTAATTTACAAAACCGATGGGCGCAAGGCGGCAATCATGTCCACTTCTATCGCGGCATTCTTCGGTAATTGATAAACACCGACTGTAGTGCGCGTATGTTTACCGGCATCCCCCAACACGTGGCTGAACACATCCGAGGCGCCGTTGGCCACTTCGCTCAAGTCGACAAAATCCGCCGTGGACTTCACATAGACCGTTACCCGGATCAATGACTTGATCTTGTCCAGAGAACCGATGGCATCGACGATCAACGCCAACCCGCGCATCGCACTGATGCTGGCAGCCGCTTGCGCATCGGCCATGCTGAGGTCCAGCCCGACGCGGCCTGGGTAATGGATCTTGCCGTTCATGCGTGGCACCAGGCCGCTGATGTACAGCTCATCGTGATGACGGATCAGCGGCGCGTAATGCCCGCCTGCGGTGTTTTCGCCGTAGATGTCATAGCCAAACTCTTTGGCCAGGGCGATGAAACGTTCATCGCAGGTCATGTGCTGGATCATTGATCGAACCCTCTTGATCGGTAATGCAAAAAAACGGCTGCTTGCGGGCTCAGCACACGGCGCGGGTGGCCGGTGCCAGGCAAGTGACCTCGATGCGTGACTCAATCGACTCGGCCAGGCGCAACAGGTCGTGGCTCAGTTGCCCGTAGTGTTCGTTGAACAACACGATGTGGCCGACGAACGAGAAGTTGTCTTTCACTAGTGCACTGACCGAGTCGCCAATCCGCTTGGCGTACTGCCCTTCCACCAGGTCGATGCGCAGAGCGCGGGCCAGGGCCTCGATGTCTGGCGTTGCCCGCAGGATGCCGCCGGCCGGCGCCCGGAGCAGGCGAATGCCGCAGTAGCCGCGAGCCACTGGCTCATGCTGCTCGGTCTTGCCTTCCACCGCCCAGCGCACCCAGCGTTCCCACGGATCGAAATTGACGAAGGCGCGCTTGGCCAGGTCCCAGATGTGCATGCCGCCGGGGCGCATGTTGGTTTCCACAGCGCTGGTCAGGTTGTCGCAGCGCAGGAACACTTCGTTGTGCCAGGCACCGTTGTCCCGGGACACCAGACCCGCCATATGCCGACCGGCAGCCATCAAGCGCGCCTGGGCCTCAGCCGGCAGCGGTGCGGGCACGACTTGCTGGATCTCGGCGCGGTAGGCGCCTTCGGTGGTGGTTTTTTCAGTCACCCAGGTGCTGCCGGCCACACAGTCCCAGCTGTATTCGCGAGCGTTCTGCACCAGCTCTTCAAGAACGATGCCGCCTTCGCGGTAGGGCTTGAGGGCGAGCCAGGCGTCATCGCACTCCGAAGGGTGATGGATCACGCGACAGCCTCGGCTCGCCCCTTCGCAGGCTGGCTTGATGAAGGCCTTGCCGCCCAGTTCGACGACGCGCTGGCGCAGTTCCGGCAGGCTTTCGACCCGCACGGAAAACACCGGCCGGTATTCGTCAGGGGAGGTGCTGGCCGTCGCTTCAAGCCGGCGAAAGATCTGCTTGTCCAGGCCCGCCCGCGCTTCGTCCGGGGTAATGCCCGGCAGGCCGAAGTGACTGGCCAGCGCGGCACCGAGCAGCACGCCGCGATCGGAGAACGGCAGCACGCCGATCAGCTTCCAGCTGTCGGCATTCAGGCACCCCACCACGAGTTCAAGGGACGCCGCCACGTCTTTCTCGGCCAGCGAAGTGCTGCAGACGTGATCGGCCACCTGGTCGTCATGGGGCTGAATCTTCTCGACCAGCAGGATGAGCCTGGCGTTGTAGAGCGACTTGCACAGCTCGCGCAGTTTCTGGATGTCGTGAACCCGATTGCCGTTGTAACCGACCACTACCACGCATGAAGTCGTATTCATAATGCCCCCGACCTGCAAAGTGAAACCCGCAACGGCGATGACTCAGTCATGCAACGACGCATTGGATTGACGGTTGAGCCAGTACCAGGCCAGGATCCCGCCGGCGCCGATGGCGGCGAGGACCAGCGCGTTGTACGGCGCCGGCACCACTCGCATGATCAACACGGTCAGCCCGGCCCCCACACCCAGGGACACTTCCTTGACGAACATGTTGTTTTGCTTGACCGAGAAGTAATCGAGGTAGCTGAAGGCGCATTCGGCGATCGACAGCAGCGCCACCCAGATCAGCGCCCCGACAAGGGTTTCGACGTGGAACGCGGCTGGCGAAGACAACACGGCAAAGCCGCCGACGATGATCCCGATCACCGCCACGACCTTGAAGCGCCCGGTGCGCTCGATCAGCTTCATCACCGGCACCTGGGCGAACACCACCACGGCGCTGTTGAGGATCAGCATCAAGCCGTACCAGGCCGGCAGCTCGCCGGTCTTGAGCAGGATCGCCTGTGGCAGGATCGAGAACACCCCGAACAGCTTGATGCCCATGATGATCCCGGCAATCACCCACGGCAGTTTGTTGCCCCAGCTGCTGCCGACCTGACTGGCCGGACGGGCCAGCACCGGTTCGCTGGTGAAGGTCGCGCCGAGGGCGATCGGCAGGCACAGCAACACGAACGCCGCCGCACCAAGGAAAAACATCGTTGGGGTGAGCAGCGGCGACAGCAGGATCAAACCGGCCACCAGGCTGCCCATGTTCATGGCCACGCGGTTGTAGGCCGCGCCTTCCTTGGTCTGGGCCGCTTCGCTCTTGATCAGGTAACCGGCGATGGCAATGCCGTAGGCAAAGAGTGCGGCGGCAAACATCACCATGCCTTGATTGCTGGTCAGCGCCAGCAGCACCAGGCCAAGGCCGGCACACAGCAGCGTGACGCTCAGGGAGCGGCGGCCAAGCACCAGTAAAGTCAGGGGCAACAACAGCAACAAGGCACGATATCCAAGGGCCAGGATGCTGTTGGTGGCCGTGTCGAGCCAAACGTTGGCCTTGCCCAGCACTGCGAACAGCGAAACAGCCGTGATGATCCGGATCGTGAATAACCGCAGGTTAATGACCGGCTTGGCCACCGCGACCGTTGTTTCGACACTCATGCAGCACCTCAGGAACCGGATGAACGCCCGCCGACAAAGGCCGACATTCAGAAAAGTCTGTAAGGGCATGGTAGAGAGAGAGGCTTGTCCTGATCAGGGCAAGTTCGTATAGAATCCAACGAACTTTACTGCCGGAGAGACCAGTAAAATGCAGGTTCAACGTGCAGTCATCAAAGCCATTGAATTCCAGCCCGGCGCGCCGCTGGTGCAGCAGATCGTCGATCAGCTGACCCAGGCGATCAGCACCGGTGGCCTGCCCCACGGCGCCAAGCTGCCGCCGATTCGCGAACTCTCCGACTTGATGAACGTGGGCAAGTCCACGGTGGTCGATGCGCTGGACCGCTTGCGCGCCAAAGGGCTGGTGGTGTCACGCCAGGGCTCGGGGCATTACGTGCATCGCTCCGAAGCGGCGCTGAAAAGTGGCACAGGCCCGGACCTGCAACCCCAGGACACCCTGAGCGTGGTACGCCGCGCACTGCTGCTGGACAACGGCGCACTGCGCCCCGGCTGCGGTTTCCTGCCGACCTCCTGGCTGCCCGCCGAAGAATTGCAGAAAGCCGTGCGCGGCACCCTGCGAGCGACCTCGTTGCGCATGGGCGAGTACGGCGTGGCCGGCGGTTACGTGCCGTTGCGCCAGGCCTTGCGGGTCAAACTGGCGACCTTCGGCATCGAAGCGCCGGTGGACCAGATCATCACCACCGCCAACACCATGCAGGCCATCGACCTGCTGATGCGACTGCTGGTCAAACCCGGCGACACCGTACTGCTCGACGACCCCTGCTACTTCAACATGCACGCCAACCTGGCGCTGCACGGGGCCAAAGTCATCACCATCGCCCGGGATTGCGACGGCATGGACCTAGACGCGCTCGAGCAACTGCTGATCGCCCACAAACCCGTGCTGTACATGACCAACAGCACACTGCACAACCCCACCGGCCACTCGTTCACCCCGGCCCAGGTCTACCGCTTGCTGGAACTGAGCCACCGCCATGGCTTCCACATCGTCGAAGACGATCTGTACTGCGACATCCAGCAACGCCGCACCCCGCGCCTGGCGGCCAGCGGGCTGGATAATGTGAGTTATGTGTCGGGCTTCTCCAAGACCCTGACCGCCAACAGCCGCGTCAGCTACACCGTGCTCTCACCACAACTGGCGGCGCGGATGGTCGCGCTGAAAATGGCCTGCGGTGGCGTGACCTCGGAACTGGCGGAGCAGATCACCTGCACCATGCTCAGCGACGGCAGCTACGCCAAGCATGCGCGGCGCACGGTGGATCGGTTGTATGAATCCAACAGCCGAGTGGCCAGTTGGTTGGCGGAGGCCGGGTGTTCGCTTTCCTCGTTGCCCGGCGAAGGCGTGTTTATCTGGGCGCGGTTGCCGGATGGATTGCATGCCGAGAACCTGGCTCGACAAGGGCTGGAGAACAACATGGTGTTGGCACCGGGGACCTTGCTGAGCAAAGGGCCGCATGCCAGTCAGTTCCTGCGTTTCAATGTGGCGCACAGCGATAGTCTGCAGGTGCGGGAGCGGTTTTTCCGGTTGCTGGATAAACCCCATAAATAACTGACTGCTCTCAATCCTGTGGGAGCGGGCTTGCTCGCGAAGAGGCCGTCACATCCAGCATCAATGTTGCCTGGCACACCGCCTTCGCGGGCAAGCCCGCTCCCACAGGAGGTCAGCGTCGTACATAAAATTGGCGGCACCACCCATCCAATGTGGGAGCGGGCTTGCCCGCGAAGAGGCCGTCACATCCAGCATCAATGTTGCCTGGCACACCACCTTCGCGAGCAAGCCCACACAGGGGTTGTGGTGTCCCGGTCATCCCCGGCCAGCAGATCGCTACGATTGCCGACTCCATCCTTGCCGGTTAACTTCGCCCGGTCGCTGCCAATTCAGCGACCGGGCCTGAGAACCCGGGTAAACTGCACGCGCACTAGCGCCCAAATCACGATTGTTGGCGTTTTTTTATGCCCGCATTTCGTGCAATGGCGGCTGTGCGTGGGAGACCTTTGGGTCTGCCGGGTCGTGCAACCGGTTTCTCAGCCTGCGCATAGCTGCCACCCATTCGCCTGAGAACGAACGTGGCGGCTCTACTTTGATTTCTGGAGTATTGCCAATGCACGCTAATGATCTGTCCACTTCACCGGTCATCCCACATCACCTGACCTACAGGAGGTGAAGCCCAATGACCAATCCCCAAGACCTCAAAACCATCAGCCTCACCCCATTCTCCTACCACGCCAACGAACCACTCTTCCGCATCAACGCCGGTGTCCCGGTGATCGAAGCCCTCTACCACGCCTCCGACCTGCTCCACCTCGCCAAATTGCTCGCCTCAGACGCCGCCATGGTCCGCGACTCCGACCGACACGCCTGGGCCTCGCATTTTTTGCAGGACATGAGCAAAGCAATCATCGATGACGTGGTGAAAGTGCTCGACGCACCGTGTAACAACCGCGTTTGAATGAAAAAGCCCCGCGCTTCTAGAGAAACGTGGGGCTTTGAATGTTCGTGTCGTGCCCTGAATCATACTTACTAGTGCAGCACTCTAGTCGCTACTCGACAGCAGTTTCAGCTTGTAGTTTTTCCTCTTCCTGCGCCCTAAGCAAGGCTTGCGTGACCTGCTCGATGTAGTCAAATACTTCTTCCTGAACCGAGTACTTGAATTGCTTACGGCGGTGCTTCGACACCATGCCATTTTGCGCTAGGCACATCATCGCCAGGTTGGACAAGTCACTGCCCCTGACGTCGTAGCGCTCATCGACTGCCTTGACGATCTTGTCGTAGTTTTCGAGAAAAACAGTCTCCTCACGCAACTCAACTTCAAGCGCTCGCTTGGCCATTTCCAGAGTAAACCGTACGCCTGGCGTGGCATCCCAGAAACGATAGATTGCCGGATGCCCCGTGAAGTTGAACGACAAGTTTCCTTGATCAATCCATCGGACGTCCCAGAACTCACGCGCAGGACGAGAGAACTCCTGCAAGGTTTCCAGATACAGACGCTCTTCTCGCTTCATTGCAACCGATACGGGGAGCAGAAAGCCGTTTTCCAAAGCACCTGCACGGCACAGTGTCTGATGGATGAGAAAGCGAGAAAGTCGACCATTTCCATCCATGAAAGGGTGTAGGAAGACGAAACCGAATGAAATGACTCCGGCGGCAACTAGTGGGTCAACGTGCTTTGTCGCTTCATTTCCCAAAGCCATAAGCTGATCCATCAGCTCCCGACACAGATCAGGTGCAGGCGGAACAAACGTTACACCCGCAGCACCTTGCAGACCATTTGCCAAGTGGTTCTGCTCATGGCGGAACGCAGCAGCCATATCATAGGGATTGGAAATCGTCGCATTCTGGAGGGTCACCAAATAATCCTCGCTCAATGGAATGCGTTCATGCGCCTGTCTGAGCAATTGAATAAAACGTCTGGATTTTTCCTCGCTCGGCGAATCCTTCTCGATGGCAAACGAGTCCCGGGTTTCATTCAGGTAGGCCCAGTTGATCGCTCGATCCATCATTCCTGATGGCAGGTTCTGAATGAATTGCTGGGCGCGCGCAAGAATATCGTGCTCTAGCAGAGCAGTGATTTGAGGTGTCCGTTCAACCGTCGCGCAGTAAGCCAAAGTGCCAATACCGTTGAACTCCACACGCCAGCGAGAGTTGCGCTCCCCTGGCATCGTCAAATACTGTTTCGGGTCGAATAAAGGGATGAAGCTACCCTTTACTGGAGAGTGCTGAGTCAAGCCTTCGCCAGTGAACGCTTCGTAAAGGAAACAAGCCTTGCGGATGTAGATCCCGTTCGGAGCTTTTTGCAATTCGGCCTCAAGTGCTTGTGCCGGAATCTGAGGTAACGCTTGGGCTAGAATGGTGAGGTTGATGCCTTCATGCTTCAAGGCGAAGAGCACATGCCCCAACAGATCGTCTGAAGCAGGGGCAATCCCAGGTGGAACTGCCAATGTGTCACCGATTCGCTCAAGCCGTGTAACGGGCTGCACCTTGGCGGGCTGGCGCAAAGGAAAGGCTGAAAGCTGCAGCGTGTCTTGCAGGCATGCGTACCCAGCTGAACTCATCGCGCAGATCCTCCTTTTGATCAGGCCGGACATTTTTTCTTTAGTCGGCCAATAAAATCTTAATATTCCAAGATTATCTCAATTTTTTCTTAAGTCGCAGTTTAAATGCTTGTCGCCTGGAAGCGCATGCGCCTGGAGTTCTTGCGTACTCATATCAGCGATTTGCAAGTCTTCCACCGCATTGCGGCCCTTCATAAACATGGCTTCGCGTTGAACGCTCATTTCTTCAACGCCCTGTATCAACTCGTCAAACAGGTTCCGTTCTCTCATTCATCCCTCCTCTAATGTCATCGAAGACGTATACGTCGCCGATGTTGTCTGCCCTACTGATCTATTAATGGGTGGATAGAGACCCTACCCGAGCAATGCAGGTGCCGGCGTTAGGACACTTCCCAAATGCCATACTCCGTTTTCCGAAATGACTAAAATCCCCCCAAACAAAAAACCCCGCTCTTCTCTCGAAGGCGGGGCTTTTCGTTACAGCATCTAAACCTTACGGCGCGTACGTCAGCAGCAACTCGGTCGGCACTTTGAAGTCCAGGGACATCATCACGCTCAACGCGGTAATGGTGAAGATCGAGAACACGAACAGCTTGCGTGCCCAGACCGTGTCATCCACTGCCTTGTAGCCGGTCCAGGCCATGTACAGCCAGTACATGCCCATGGCCGCTGCGACGGCGAGGTAGCTCATGCCGGCGTAGCCGCTGAAGGTCAGCATCAAGGTCGCCACGAGGAAGGCCAGGATGTAGATCAGGATGTGCTTCTTGGCCACTTCGATCCCGCGCTTCACTGGCAGCACCGGAATCGATGCGGCCAGGTAATCGTTGAAGCGGAAGATCGCGATGGCGTAGGAATGCGGCATCTGCCACAGGCTGAACATCACCAGCAGGGTCAACGCGGCCATGTCGAAGGTGTTGCTCACCGCGACGTAGCCGATGACCGGCGGCATGGCGCCCGACAGGCTGCCCACCAGCGTGCCGTGAACCGACTTGCGCTTGAGGTACAGGCTGTAGAAGCCGACGTAGATCACGAAGCCGATAACCGCGAACAGCGCAGCCAACGGGTTGGCCACCTTGTACAACAGGGCAACGCCGGCGACACCCAGGACGGTCGCATAAACCAGCGCCAGTTTCAGGGAGATCAAGCCCTGGACCAGCACCCGGTTCTTGGTGCGTTCCATCTTCAGGTCGATGTCGCGGTCGATGCAGTTGTTGAACACGCAACCGGAGGCAACCACCAGGGACGTGCCGATCATGGCGGCCAGGAAGATGGCCAGATCGACATGCCCTTTGGAGGCCAGGAAAAATCCGCCTGCCACAGAAAGCACGTTACCGAAAATGATCCCCGGTTTGGTGATTTGGATAAAGTGCTTAAGGGACATGCGGATCTACCTCACTTCGCCATCATGAACGTGTGGATGCTGAACATGATCCACAGCGACAAGCCAACCAGCAGGACAATCACGATCGCGGCAAAGACAAACGCAATCACGTTGTTACGCTGCGCGGCCGAACGGTCCAGGTGCAGGAAGTACACCAGGTGCACCAGCACCTGGATAACTGCGAATGCGACGACGATCATCAGGGTGATCGACTTCGGCAGCGTCGGGTACATCACCAGACCGAACGGGATCAGGGTCAGGATCACCGACAGGATGAAGCCGATGGCGTAGGACTTGACGCTGCCGTGACCGGCGTCGTGGCTGTCGTGGCCATTGTGGGAATGAGCTGCGTTAGCCATTTACATAGTCCCCATCAGGTAAACAACGGTGAATACGCAGATCCACACTACGTCCAGGAAGTGCCAGAACAGGCTCAGGCAGCTCAGACGGGTCCGGTTGGTCGCCGTCAGGCCTTTTTTCTGCACCTGGTACATCATGATCGCCATCCAGATCAGACCGCTGGTCACGTGCAGACCGTGGGTGCCGACCAGGGTGAAGAACCCGGACAGGAAGCCGCTGCGGTTCGGGCCGTAGCCTTCGGAGATCAGCATGTGGAACTCGTTGATCTCCATGCCGATGAAGCCGGCACCGAACAGGAAGGTCATGGCCAGCCAGCCCAGGACCTGCTTCTTGTTGCCACGGAAGAACGCCAGCATGGCGAAGCCGTAGGTGATCGAACTGAACAGCAGCAGAGCGGTTTCGCCCAGTACGTATGGCAGTTCGAAGATGTCGTGGCCCGACGGGCCACCCGCTACGTTGTTAACCAGTACCGCGTACGCCGCGAAGATCGACGCAAACAGAATGCAGTCGGTCATCAGGTAGAGCCAGAAACCGTATACGGTCATCTCGCCCGAGTCGTGGTGATGGTCATCATGCCCATGTCCATCGACATGGGTGTGTCCAGCATTGGTCACTAAGTTCGACATGGTTTAAGCCTGTTCCAACGAGGTTTCAACACGGGTGGCGGTGGCCGGGATTTTCCCTGCCGCAACCAGACGCTTGTGCTGCTCGGCTTCGATGCGCTCGATCACGTCGACCGGCACCATATAGCCTTGATCATCACGGGCCGCGTGGATCGCGAAGTAGATCACGGTGCCAGCCAGGCTCGCGATCGCCAGCCACCAGATGTGCCAGATCATCGCGAAACCGAACACGGTCAACAGCGCGCCCATCACCACACCGGTCGCGGTGTTGTTTGGCATGTGGATCGGCTCGTACTTGGCCGGAACCTTGTACGCGGTGCCGTTTTCCTTGGCTTCGGTGAACGGGTCGACAACGTCGGCTTTTGGCAGCACGGCGAAGTTGTAGAACGGAGGTGGCGACGAGGTCGACCATTCCAAGGTGTGTGCATTCCACGGGTCGCCGTGTTCGCACATGTTTTCCGGCTTGTTGCGGTCACGCACGCTG
The DNA here is from genome assembly GCF_003097365.1 of Pseudomonas sp. B1(2018). NCBI lineage: Bacteria > Pseudomonadati > Pseudomonadota > Gammaproteobacteria > Pseudomonadales > Pseudomonadaceae > Pseudomonas > Pseudomonas sp. B1(2018). The sequence goes on along the minus strand of NZ_PYUK01000007.1, from coordinate 261,230 downwards.
ACGTACAGCTGGATCAGCTGGCAAGCGATACCCACGGCGATCATCACCGCACCGAACATGGCGACGTACAGGTACGGCACCCACTCAGGGTTGGTGGTGGCGTTCAGACGACGGGTCATGCCCATGAAGCCCAGTGCATAGAGCGGCATGAACGCGACGAAGAAGCCCGAGATCCAGAACCAGAATGCAGCCTTGCCCCAGCCTTCGTGCAGCTTGAAGCCGAACGCTTTAGGGAAGTAGAAGCCGAAACCGGCGATGTAACCGAATACCGCACCGCCGATGATCACGTTATGGAAGTGCGCGATCACGAACAGGCTGTTGTGCAGAACGAAGTCGGCACCCGGGATGGCCAGCAGTACGCCGGTCATGCCGCCGATGGCGAAGGTCACCATGAAGCCCAGGGTCCACAGCACCTGGCTGGTGAAACGCAGACGGCCCTGGTAGATGGTGAACAGCCAGTTGAATAGCTTCACACCCGTCGGGATGGAAATCAGCATCGTCGCCAGACCGAAGAAGGCGTTGACGCTGGCACCCGAACCCATGGTGAAGAAGTGGTGCAGCCAAACCATGAAGCCCAGGATCGAGATTGCGCCCGATGCGTAGATCATCGAGTGGTGGCCGAACAGTTTCTTGCCGGTGAAGGTCGAGATGACTTCGGAGAAGATACCGAACGCCGGCAGGATCAGGATGTACACCTCAGGGTGACCCCAGGCCCAGAACAGGTTCACGTACATCATCGGATTGCCACCAAGTTCGTTGGTGAAAATGTGGAAATCCATGTAACGGTCGAGGGTCAGCAGTGCCAGGGTAGCGGTCAGGATCGGGAACGAAGCCACGATCAGGACGTTGGCCCAGGTGCAGGTCCAGGTGAAGATCGGCATGTCCATCAGCTTCATGCCAGGGGTACGCATTTTCAGCACGGTAGCGAGGAAGTTAACCCCCGTCAGCGTTGTCCCCAAACCGGATAGCTGTAGCGCCCAGATGTAGTAGTCCATCCCCACGCCAGGGCTGTATTGCAGGCCCGACAGCGGCGGATAGGCAACCCAGCCGGTCTTGGCGAATTCGCCGACGCCCAGGGACAGGTTGATCAGCACCACGCCGGAAACCAGCAGCCAGAAGCTCAGGGAGTTCAGGAACGGGAAGGCAACGTCACGCGCGCCGATCTGCAGCGGCACTGCAAGGTTCATCAGGCCGGTGAAGAATGGCATCGCCATGAAGATGATCATGATCACACCGTGAGCGGTGAAGATCTGGTCATAGTGTTCAGGTGGCAGGTAGCCAGGCGAACCCTCGGTGGCCATGGCCAGCTGGGTACGCATCATGATGGCGTCGGCAAAGCCGCGCAGCAGCATGACCATGGCGACGATGATGTACATCACGCCGATTTTCTTGTGGTCGACCGACGTCAGCCACTCGGTCCACAGGTAGGTCCACTTCTTGAAGTAGGTGATTGCAGCGAACAACGCCAGACCACCGAGCGCGATCATGGAGATGGTCACCATGACGATCGGCTCGTGGAACGGGATCGCTTCCCAACTTAATTTACCAAACATCGTTTACTCCTCTGCCCCGGCAGCTGAATGCGAGTTCATGTCCGTAGCGGCCACTTCTTTCTCTTTCTTCTCGTGGTGCACCTTAGGCCCTGGTTTCATGCCTTCGTACTTGTCGACGATGGTCTGGAACAGGTTCGGTGTCACCGAGGAGTAGAGCTCGACTGGGTTGTTCTGGCTTGGCTTGGCAAGGGCTGCGTATTCAGCTTGTTCAAGCTGTTTAGGTGCCTTTTTGACTTCACTTACCCAGGCGTCGAAATCTTCCTGGGAAGTTGCGATCGCTTTGAATTTCATGCCGGTGAAACCAGCGCCGCTGTAGTTGGCGGAGATACCGTCCATTTCAGCGTTTTCGTTGGCGATCAGGTGCAGCTTGGTCTGCATGCCCGCCATCGCGTAGATCTGGCCACCCAGCGCAGGGATGAAGAACGAGTTCATCACGGCGTCAGAGGTAATGCGGAAGTTGATCGGGGTGTGCGCCGGGAACACGATCTTGTTGACCGTGGCGATGCCTTGTTCCGGGTAGATGAACAGCCACTTCCAGTCCAGCGCGACCACTTCGATGGTCACCGGCTTCACGTCCGATTCCAGTGGCTTGTACGGGTCCAGAGCGTGGGTAGACTTGTAGGTGACGTAACCCAGGGCAATGATGATCAGCACTGGAACGGCCCACACCGCGATCTCGATCTTGGTGGAGTGGTTCCATTTCGGGGTGTAGGTGGCGTTGGTGTTGGACGCGCGGTATTTCCAGGCGAACAGGAAGGTCATGACGATGACCGGAATCACGACCAACAGCATCAGCAGCGTTGCGGTGATGATCAGGTTTCGCTCGTCCAGACCGACCTGGCCCTTGGGATTGAGCAAGGTCATGTTGCAGCCTGACAGCAACAACGTGCCGATCAGCGGCAATAAGCCTAGTAGTCTGGGGTACCTGTTTTTACTCATCTCACGACCTCTAAAGCAGCTTGCGCAATGCAGTTGGGTTTTGATCGCCAACACTTCACCCTGCCAAGGGTTGGCATTTTTCTTGGATTGAATAAGGGCATGCCCGTCGTGCGTCAGACGCTGTACGACAAATCCCGGGCCTGCGGTGAGTTCTTATTCGAATTCGTGGTCAAAGGCCTTGTTACAGACCAATTCCATTTGGTGCGGGTAGTTGGAGGCTCCGACACCTGGGCATCGCATGAAGCCACCAGACCTCTCGACACCCTGTTCCTGCTCACACCTGGTTAAGATTTGAACAGCGTCGGGAATTCAGTGCGGGCGATTGTAGATATGTAGCGTTTTATAAACCATGTCTCATCCCGAAATAATTTTTATCCGAACCGGCAACAATCATTCATCAATTTCGCAAAAGTGGCGCATCTTATCGAAATTGATTCTCAACAAAAACACCAAAATAAGTAGGTCTTCCACCCACAGTTCAGACAGTATCGGGTGCCTCCCTGCTACCCTTGATCCTGCCAGAGGCCCGATATGACGGGGACTGCGGCCATTCGCCAGGCCCTGTTAAAACTGCCTGTTCGGGTCCGGAACGGAAAAAACCGGGAGCCTGTAAAACAGCCCAATTTCGTTACGATTCCATGTGCCAATCCGGCTTCCATGAACGCCCTGCGACACTGACTCTGTGACAACATGTCGCACACGTGTCGCACCCTTGGCTGCCCCACATCACGGTCTTTTTACCAGGCCTCCGGAATGCGCCCCTCAACACAAAAAAAGCCCCGCTCCTCTGTGCAAGGAACGGGGCTTTTTTGTCCGACAATGTGCGGCGGCAGATGACCTCAGCGCAGCGCTTTGCGGTTACGCGACGTCAACAGCGGCACCAGCACCACGATCAGTACGAACGCCACCAGCGCCCACTGCGCCAGCGACAAACCGAGGATCGGCGGGTATGGCGTGGAGCAGAAGCCATCGACCTGGAAACCCAGCGGGAAGATCTTCGCCAGCGGCAAGTCATCGACAATCGGTTGCAGCACATCGATGCCGCAGCTGACTGCCGGATAGAACTGCGTATAGACGTGATGCCCGGCAACGCCTGCGCCGGCCAGCGCGCAGATCACCACCAGGGTTTCGAACACCGTGATGCTGCGACGGTTGCGCATGGCCGCGCCGATGAAGGCGAAGATCGCGATCAGCAGCAACGCATAACGTTGCAGGATGCACAGCGGGCAAGGCGCCTCGCCCAGGACAATTTGCATGTACAGCGCGCCGCCGATCAACGCCAGGCAAATGATGCCCAACAACACCAGGTAGCGCCGTTCACGCCCCAACCGCATGGATTCATCGCTCATCGCGTTTCCCTTCAAGATTCGAGTGCCCGCCAGTCTACACGCTGGCCCGGACCTTTGAGAGTCTGGAGCATGTCCGGGGGATTCGGGGAGGAATAGACGACAAAGCGGTTAAGGAGGGATTAACTTTTAAAAGATCGCAGCCTCCGGCAACTCCTACATCGGAATGGATTGCATCCTGTAGGAGCTGCCGAAGGCTGCGATCTTTTACTCCAGCGCCGCTGCCGGCCCGAAGAACTCATAGCGGCTTTGCTTCTCCGGCACACCCAGTGCCTTGAGATGGCGCTTGATGGACGCCATGAAACCTTTCGGCCCCAGGAAGTAGACATCCAGATCACGCTGCTCCGGCAGCCATGCATTCAACTGCTGCTGGCTCAACAGACCGACCTTGTGCGCCGCCGGGCTCACGCCGTCGTCCTCGGAATAGCAGTAGAAACGCTTGAGTTGCGGGTGACGCTCGGCCAGGCCATCGATCCAGTCGCGGAAAGCATGCACACTGCCGTTGCGCGCGCAGTGGATGAAATGCACCGGCCGCCGGGTCTCCAGCGCCGCTTCGAGCATCGCCAGGGTCGGGGTGATGCCGACGCCGCCGCTGATCAGCACCAATGGTTTGTCGCTGGCGGTCAGGGTGAACTCGCCCGATGGCGGGAACAACTGGATGCTGGCGCCGACATGCATCTGGTCATGCAGGTAGTTGGAAGCGCGACCACCGGCTTCGCGCTTGACGCTGATGCGGTACTGGCCTTTGTTTGCCCGCGCCGACAGCGAGTAGTTGCGACGGATCTCTTCACCGTCGAGGATCAGTTTCATGCCGATGTACTGGCCGGGCTCTGCCTCGAGGATCGGGCCTTTGTCCGCCGGTTCGAAGTAGAACGACGTGATCTCGGCGCTCTCCTGGACCTTGTCCACCACGATGAACTCCCGCGCCCCGCGCCAGCCGCCGTGGGCCTGTTCTTTTTGGTCGTAAACGCTGGCTTCGGCACCGATCAGGATGTCCGCCAGTTGACCGTAGGCCGCGCCCCAGGCCGCGATCACTTCCGGGGTGGCGATCTCTTCGCCCAACACTTCGGCGATGGCCCGCAGCAGGCAGCTGCCGACGATCGGATAGTGCTCCGGCAGGATCTGCAGGGCCACGTGCTTGTTGATGATCTTGGCCACCAGGTCGCCCAACTGGTCGAGCTGGTCGATATGGCGCGCGTACATCAATACGCCGTTGGCCAAGGCACGCGGCTGGTCACCGCTGGCCTGGTGGGCCTGGTTGAACAGCGGGCGGACTTGCGGGTATTCGGAGAGCATCATGCGATAGAAGTGCGTGATCAGCGCCTCGCCACCGCTTTCGAGCAACGGTACGGTGGATTTGACGATGGCACGGTCTTGAGCGCTCAGCATAAGGTGACTCCTGGTCTTCTTGGGTTGCTAACGGATTACCCTGTGCGTATCAGCTTTCATGCCAACTATTTAATCGTTAAAAATCAATAGGTTAATAACGTAATAGTCATTTCGACACTGCCTGTTTTATAGTCATACCGACTACATGGAGTCACTATGACTGCAAAACCACTGCTCACCGCCTTGCTGCCCCTGGTCTCCGACCTGTCCCGCGAACTGCCCGAGGGCGAGCGTTATCGCCGCCTGCTGGAAGCCATGCGCGCCCTGCTCCCGTGCGATGCCGCCGCCCTGCTGCGCCTTGATGGCGAATGGCTGGTGCCACTGGCCGTCGACGGCTTGAGCACCGACACCCTCGGTCGGCGCTTCAAGGTCAGTGAGCACCCGCGCTTCGCAGCGCTGCTCAGTGGCTCCGGCCCGACCCGTTTCGCTGCCGACAGTGACTTGCCCGACCCCTATGACGGTCTGGTCGATGGCCTGGATGATCATCTGGAAGTCCACGACTGCATGGGTTGCCCCTTGTTCATCGACGAGCGCCCCTGGGGTCTGCTGACCCTCGACGCCCTCGATCCGGAGCGCTTCGAGCCGATCGAACTGGATGCCCTGCAAGCCTTCGCCAGCCTCGCGGCCGCCACGGTCAACGCTGCGGAGCGCATCGAGCGGTTGAACAACCGGGTCGAAGATGAGCATCAGCGCGCCGAGGTCTACCGCCAGGCCAGCGGCCAGCAGAACCGCGAGATGATTGGCCAGAGCAAGGCCCACAAGCGTCTGGTCGAAGAAATCAGCCTGGTGGGCGGCAGCGACCTGACCGTGCTGATCACCGGCGAAACCGGGGTCGGCAAGGAGTTGGTGGCCCAGGCCATCCATGCCGCCTCTCCCCGCGCCGACAAGCCGATCATCAGCCTCAACTGCGCCGCGTTGCCCGACACCTTGGTGGAAAGCGAGTTGTTCGGCCATGTCCGCGGCGCCTTTACCGGGGCGATGAACGACCGCCGTGGCAAGTTCGAGCTGGCCAATGGCGGCACGCTGTTCCTCGATGAAGTCGGTGAGTTGTCGCTGACCGTGCAGGCCAAGCTGTTGCGCGTGTTGCAGAGCGGTCAGCTGCAGCGATTGGGCTCGGACCAGGAGCATCAGGTCGACGTGCGCCTGATCGCGGCGACCAACCGCGACCTCGCCGAGGAAGTGCGCAGCGGTCGTTACCGTGCCGACTTCTACCATCGCCTCAGTGTGTACCCACTGCTGGTGCCGGCCCTGCGCGATCGCGGGCGTGATGTGCTGCTGCTCAGCGGTTACTTCCTCGAGCAGAACCGTTCGCGCATGGGCCTCAACAGCCTGCGCCTGAACAGCGACGCCCAGGCCGCGCTATTGGCCTACGACTGGCCCGGCAACGTGCGCGAGCTTGAACATTTGATCGGTCGCAGCGCCTTGAAAGCCCTGGGCAATTGCAAGGAACGGCCGAAGATTCTCAGCCTGAGCGCCGCCGACCTGGACTTGCCCAACGCCAGCGTTGAAACCGCTGCCGAGCAACCTGTCGCCACCGTCACTCAAGAGCCGATCGGCGATTTGCGTGAGGCCACCGAGCGTTATCAGCGCCAAATGATTGGTGCCTGCCTGGAACGGCACAACAACAACTGGGCAAGCGCGGCCCGTGAGCTAGGCTTGGATCGGGCGAACCTTGGGCGGATGGCCAAGCGGTTGGGGATGAAATAAGCAAAGATCGCAGCCTGCGGCAGCTCCTACAGGGATCGCATTTCTCTGTAGGAGCTGCCGCAGGCTGCGATCTTTTGATCTGCCCTCGAGTCACTGAAACTAAAGACTGCCCCCGACAAGTCGATAACCCGGCATCGAAGTCATGGCGATCCCGGGATTGCCCGTCACCTTTTTCCAGAGAAGGTTCTTATGTCCTCCACCAAAGCCCGCGCAGACTCACTTTCGCTCCTGCTGTTTACCCTGCGCAGCGGCAAGCTGATGGCGATCAACCTGCTCAAGGTCAGTGAGATCATTCCCTGCCCGCCACTGACCCGGCTGCCGGAGTCACACCCCCACGTCAAAGGCATCGCCACCCTGCGCGGTGCATCGCTGTCGGTGATCGACCTCAGCCGCGCCATTGGCGAGCGCCCACTGGAAGACCCGAACGGCGGCTGCCTGATCGTCACGGATGTCAGCCGCTCCAAGCAGGGCCTGCACGTGCAGGCCGTGAGCAAGATCGTCCATTGCCTGACCACCGACATCCGCCCGCCGCCCTTTGGCTCCGGTGGTTTGCGCGCCTACATCACCGGCGTGACGTCGGTCGATGGCACCTTGGTGCAGGTACTGGACATCGAAAAAGTCATCCATGGCATCGCCCCGGCACAAATCGAAATGGCGCCGACCGAACTGAGCATGGAAGACGCCGAACTGCTCGGCAACGCGCGCATCCTGGTGGTCGATGACAGCCAGGTCGCCTTGCAGCAATCGGTGCACACCTTGCGTAACCTTGGCCTGCAATGTCATACGGCCCGCAGCGCCAAGGAAGCCATCGACTGCCTGCTGGATCTGCAAGGCACCGCGCAGCAGATCAACCTGATCGTCTCGGACATCGAAATGTCCGAGATGGACGGCTACGCCTTCACCCGCACCCTGCGGGAAACCCCGGACTTCGCGCATCTTTATGTCTTGCTGCACACGTCGCTGGACAGTGCGATGAACGCCGAGAAAGCACGACTGGCGGGGGCGAACGCGGTGCTGACCAAATTCTCTTCGCCAGAATTGACCCAGTGCCTGATCACTGCGGCCAAGGCTGTCGCCGAACAGGGATATTGAGCCTTGGCCGAGGACTTTTGCTGGCTGATGCGGCGCGACCTCACTGAAGTCGTGCCCTCACCCGATTGGCCAGCCGGCCTGCAACTGAGCGAATACCATCCCGAAATCGGCGCAGCCGTGCACCGGTTGATGGAATTCGGTTACCTCGAAGGTGGCGGTCGCGTGGCAGCGCTGGACATGTGGCAATGGCAGTTCGAGAACGACCCGGAGTATGACCCGGCGCTGTGCTTCATCGCCCGGGATGCCGAAGGCATTGTCGGCGTGTGCCAGTGCTGGACCAGCGCCTACATCAAGAACCTGGTAGTGCATCCACGGTTTCAGGGCCGAGGATTGGGGCGTGCCTTGTTGTTGCAGGCGTTCAAGGTGTTCCAGCAACGTCGCGAAGGATTTGTGGACTTGAAGGTGCTGGAAGACAACCACCGGGCGCGGCGATTGTATGAAAGTGTCGGGATGCGTGCCGTTCGCCGAGAGCCGGTTCCAGACTGATACGCCGCAATCGTCGGAGCGCTGCCCGGCTCGCTCCCACAGGGTTATGTGTCATGCACAGAATTTGTGGTCGTACTCGGTCACTGTGGGAGCGGCGGTGCGGCGATCCGACTTGCCCGCGAAGAGGCCGGCAAAACCGCCTCAAAACCTTCAGGCATACTCCAGCCTTGGCCATTGCACATCCAAGGACGCCTGAACCATGAAAGCAGCCACCCTGACTTTTCTCTGCCTCACCGCCCTCACCTCTCAGGCCCACGCCTCCAGCCCCGACGCCTGGGCCGCCTACGACAAGGCCGTACTCGCCAGTTGCACCAAGGCCAGCGGCCTGACGAACAGTAAACCGGTCGGCAACGCCGCACAGTTCGATGACCGGGTTGGCTATACCGCGCTCCTGCTCCAGGGCCAGTACCCGCAAAAGCACATGAAAGGCGCACAAGGCACCGAGCTGTGCCTCTACAACAAAAAGAGCAAAACCGCGTACGTCACCGAATGGGACTCCATCCGCCCGGCCGCCAAGGCCAATTGAGTGGTGCACATTTCGTTGCGGGCAGCTTGATCAAAAACCCTGCTACCGGCAACGGCCCCATCGCGAGCAGGCTCGCTCCCACAAGGGATCCTCAGTGAACAAGGAATTTGCGTACGACACAGACCCACTGTGGGAGCGAGCCTGCTCGCGATGACGGCAGGCCAGGCGATGGAATTTCAGCGCTTGCCCATCGACCGACGAGTTCCCGGCGGTGCCATGCCCGGCGTCTTGGTGTGGCCGTTCTTGGCGCCGTTCTTGTACCACGGCTGGTTCGAGCCTTTGGCTGCCGCCAGTTCGCCCGGCTTGAACGGGAACTTGAATGCCGGGATTTCGGCTTTGGTTTCGCTGTCGGCGCTGGAGTCGACGCTGTCTGGCATCTCTGCCTGCACGTCGCTCTGGGCGTCGGCGACCGATGGTTGTTTCGGGGAAGTCATGAAAGCTCCGGGTGATGCATGAAATGTCGGGCCCGGTAAGTGAGCCGCATGCCGCAGTATAAGAAGTACGGCAGTATAACGGAACGGCAGCGACAAGCTTCAATCGACAAGCTTCAAATTAAAAACCATGAGGGCGGCTTTTAGACTTGCAGCTTGTCGCGTGAAACTTGTAGCTTGCTAAGCATTCTTCACCGCCCGACGAGCCCGCCTCCCATGAAAAAGACTGTCCTGGCCTTCAGCCGCGTCACCCCGGCAATGGTCGAACGCCTGCAACAGGATTTCGACGTCATCGTGCCGAATCCGAAAAACGGCGACATCAACGCCCAGTTCAACGAAGCCCTGCCCCACGCCCACGGCCTGATCGGCGTTGGTCGCAAACTCGGCCGCGCCCAATTGGAAAACGCCGCCAGGCTGGAAGTGGTGTCCAGCGTCTCGGTGGGCTACGACAACTATGATCTGGCCTACTTCAACGAACGCGGGATCATGCTGACCAACACGCCGGACGTGCTCACCGAAAGCACCGCCGACCTGGCGTTCGCGCTATTGATGAGCAGCGCGCGCCGCGTCGCCGAACTGGATGCCTGGACCAAGGCCGGGCAATGGCAGGCCACTGTCGGTGCGCAGCTATTCGGTTGCGATGTGCATGGCAAGACCCTGGGCATCGTCGGCATGGGCAACATCGGTGCCGCCATCGCCCGACGCGGTCGACTGGGATTCAACATGCCGATCATCTATAGCGGTAACACTCGCAAGACCGCGCTGGAACAGGAACTCGGAGCACAGCACCGCAGCCTTGATCAATTGCTGGCCGAAGCTGATTTCGTCTGCCTGGTGGTGCCGCTCAGCGAGAAAACCAGACACTTGATCAGCCATCGTGAACTGGCGCTGATGAAGCCGAGCGCCATACTGGTGAACATCGCCCGTGGCCCGGTGGTGGATGAACCGGCGCTGATCGAAGCGCTGCAAAACAAGCGCATTCGTGGAGCCGGGCTGGACGTCTACGAAAAAGAACCGCTGGCCGAGTCGCCGCTGTTCCAACTGAACAATGCCGTGACCTTGCCGCACATCGGCTCGGCCACCCATGAGACCCGCGATGCCATGGCCAACCGTGCCTTGGCCAACTTGCGCAGCGCCCTGTTGGGCGAGCGCCCGCAGGATCTGGTCAACCCGCAAGTCTGGAAGGGTTGAACTAAACGGGCAGGCGTTATAAGCGCCTGCCCGCTTAACAAATAACGCACACTCAATTAACTAAACAACTTTCTGAATACACACTCTGCAACTCAGTCAGCAGCCAAACAACAAAACCTCGAGATAGACTCTCCTTGTTTACCCTGACACTACGGGATCAACAACGGAGATCACCAACTTGAACCCACTCACAACCAGTCACGTCATTCGACTCAGCAAAGTCTTACTGACGCTGTTTATCAGCCTCTTCGGACTACTGATGCTGTATAACAATTTCACCGATTACTCGACCAACTATGAATACATCAGCCACATCCTGAGCATGGACACTACCAATGATCAAAACAAATACAGACACAGGGCCATTACTTCCACCCTGCTTCACCACCGCATTTACTGGCTGATCATCACACTGGAAGTGATCTACACCCTAAGCTGCCTGCTCGGAACCTATTATCTTTACAAAAACATCAACGCCAGCCAAGAACAGTTTCACGAAGCTAAAAAACCTGCACTCATCGGATTATTGATTGCCATCTTTCTTTATTACATCGGCTTTCAAACAATCGGCACCGAATGGTTCAACATGGATGAGTCGAAAACTTGGAACTACAATGACAGGGCTGGGCACATTGTTGATTTCATCTTTCCGTTATTGATATACATCGCGATAAAAATCGAGCACTGAATTACTCAGCACTCGATTCGCCCTCAGGCCAGTTTGCCGTTGCCCGATACCTGCGACACTTTCGGTTTGCGAAACACCAGTACGTTCCCCGACATCACCAACACCAGCCCCAATAACGCCGGTACTGTCCATTGATAGCCCTCGGCAAACGCCGACACGTTGAGCGCCACCACCGGAAACAGCACGGTGCAGTACGCCGCCCGTTCAGGCCCCATGCGGCCGACCAGTGTGAGATAGGCGGTGAAACCGATCACCGACCCGGGAATCACCAGGTACAACAGCGAGCCGATGTAACGCGCGCTCATTTCAACATCGAAGGGAATGCCTTTGACCAGGCACCACACCGAGAGCATAGCCGCCCCGTAGGCCATGCCCCAGGCATTGGTGGTCAGCGGCTTGAGACCGGCCTTCTGTTGCAGGCTTGAGAGCATGTTGCCCGCCGAGAAACACAAGGTGCCGCACAGGGCCAGACCAAGGCCGAGCAAGGTTTCCGGGCTGGCGGTATGCCCGGCCAGCTCCGGCCAGAACAGCAAGCCCAGCCCAAGCAGACCCAGCGCACCGCCCATCAGCACGTTGCGGGCGATTCTTTGACCGAAGAACACTCGCGCGTTGAGGGCATTCCATAGGGTGGCAGTGGAAAACACGACGGCCACCAGACCGCTGGGGATCCACTGGCTCGCGGTGAGGAAGCACATGAAGTTGACGCAGAACAGGCACAGGCCCTGAGCCAGGCAAATCAAGTGCCCGCGACGGTTCATCACTTGCAGGCGCCGACTGAGCAGCAGGATCACGAACAGCACCAGCGCGGCGAGGCCGAAGCGATAGACGATCGACACGGGAATCGCCACCACGCCCAGTTGCCATTTCAAGGCAATCCAGGTGGTGCCCCAGATCAGCACGGTCAGCAGGTACAAAGAAAGGTTCATGGCAAAGGCTCCTCGATAGGCGCCCAGTGTCCGGCGTCACGCCTTGGGGTACTTGCATAAACTTGCGCTTTTGTCTGGCGACAGGCTGGCAGGCGCACGTCTACGGAGTAGGATGCAGGGCGTTGGATGCTGGTGTTAGAGAGCAACGATCATGGCTGCACTGGATACCCTACAAGTCTTTCAAGCCCTCAACAGCTCGCCGAATGCTCGTCTGGAGCACAGCGCCGAGCTGGGTGACGGCATGTCTGCCGCCTTGTGGAGCAATCACCACGACGCCCGGGAATACGAGGCGCCCAGCCACCACACGTTGTCCTGTTACATAGCTGGCGGCACCGGCACCTTCCGTCGCGGTCAGCCCGGCAACAAGGGCGGCCCGGACAAACTGTGCATCCTGCCGGCCGACCACCAGTCAGGCTGGGTGATCAACGGCGACATCCGTCTGGCACACCTGTACTTCAGCCCCGAACAATTTGCCCTCGGCTGCGTCACCCTGCTTGATCGCGAGCCACGGGAAATGCAGCTGCACGAGCAGACCTTTCTCGATGACCCGCAGCAGGCGCTGCGCTTTCGGCAGTTGATCCGCTTGAACTGGGACGAGCCGGGCGAGCGCCTGCTGACCAGCAGCCTGGCCCACGAACTGCTCAGCCATGCCCTGCTCAGCCAGGTCAACGCCCGGCAAGGCCTACGCCTCAAAGGTGGATTGGCCGCACATCAGCGCCGGCATCTGGTGGAGTACATCGACAGCCATCTGGACCAGGCCATCAGCCTGGGTCAATTGGCGGCTTTGTGCGCGTTGTCGGAGTACCACTTCGCGCGGATGTTCCGCGAGAGCTTCGGTTTGCCGCCCCACCAGTACCTGCTGGCGCGGCGCCTGAACCGGGCGCGGGAATTGCTGCGCACGACCTCGCAGCCACTGGGGGAGATTGCGCTGGCTTGCGGCTTCTCCAGTGCCAGCCATTTCACCAATCGCTTTCGCCAGGCATTGGGCGCAACACCCGGCGAGTATCGACAGGCGTTTTTGCGCTAGAGCATTGCAATCCCTCTGGCTGCGATCTTTTAACCCGCCACAGCAAGATCAAAAGATCGCAGCCTTCGGCAGCTCCTACATTAAAACTCCAACTGCGATCTTTTAACCCACCACAGATCTCCTGTAGGAGCTGCCGCAGGCTGCGATCTTTACCTGCCACAGCAAGATCAAAAGATCGCAGCCTTCGGCAGCTCCTACATTAAAACTCCAGCTGCGATCTTTTAACCCATCACAGATCTCCTGTAGGAGCTGCCGCAGGCTGCGATCTTTACCTGCCACAGCAAGATCAAAAGATCGCAGCCTTCGGCAGCTCCTGCATTAAAACTCCAGCTGCGATCTTTTAACCCACCACAGCCCCCCTGTAGGAGCTGCCGCAGGCTGCGATCTTTACCTGCCACAGCAAGATCAAAAGATCGCAGCCTTCGGCAGCTCCTGCATTAAAATTCCAGCTGCGATCTTTTAACCCACCACAGCCCCCCTGTAGGAGCTGCCGCAGGCTGCGATCTTTTAATCCGCTACGGCAAGATCAAAAGATCGCAGCCTTCGGCAGCTCCTGCATTAGAACTCCAGGGTGCTGGACAGCGTCACCTGCCGCGAATCGCCCATGGACACAAAGAACCGGCTCGCCGCCGAGGTGTAGTAGGTGCGGTCGAACAGGTTCTTCACGTTGAGCTGGAACTTGACCCTCTGCCCGTCGACCTGGGTGTCGTAGGTGGCGAACGCATCGGCCACGGTGTAGCTCGGCAGGTCGAAATCGTTCACCGCGTTGCCCGCGCGCTCCCCCACATAACGCGCCCCGGCGCCGACCCGCAGCTGATCACCGCCAATGACGCTGCCGAAGTCATAGACCGCCGACAACGAGCCGCTGTTCTTCGCCACGTTTTGCAGTTGATTACCCTTGTAATCCGGGTCTTCGGTGACTTCGGCATCGGTGTAGGCGTAGCTGCCGATCATGCTCCAGCGATCGGTGAGTTGACCGCTCAAGTCCACTTCCAGGCCACGGGAACGCACTTCGCCAGCGGCGCTGTAGATCGTGGTCGGGCCTTCGGCGTTGGCCACCAGCACATTGCGTTTCTTGATGTCGAACAGCGCGATGTTGCCGGTGACGCGGCCCGGCAGATCAAGCTTGGCCCCCAACTCCCAGGACTTGGCTTCTTCCGGCGCGATGCCGCCGTCAAGCACGGTACTGCTGCCGCTCAACGGCGCGATGGTCGAGTTGGGTTTGAACGATTCGGTGTAGCTGCCGTAGAACGACAAGGCATCGGTGTACTTGTACACCAGGCCCGCGCGCGGCACCCATTTCTGCCCGTTGCCGTCGGTGTTGGCGTGGAACGGCACGCCTTTGCCGGCGTATTGGTCGTACGCCTGGAAACGCGCGCCGGCCACCAGAATCCATTGCTCGTTGAGGTGGATGGAATCCTGCAGGAAGGCCGAATCGCTGCGCAGTTCATCGGTCTGCGCGCTGTCCGCCGGGCTGACAGTGGTGCCCGGCACTTCCTGGCCATAGATCGGGTTCACGTAGCTGAAGTTGGTACGGCTTTTCTGGCGGATCAGGTCTTCGCGATAGATCTTGCGGTATTCGTCGTCGATGCCGAACAGCAGGTCGTGCTGCAGGCCGAGCACAATCACGTTGCCTTCGAGGCTGGCGGTGGTGAATCGGTCGGTGCTGATCGCGTTCTGCGTGCCGTCCATGCTGCGGGTCAGGGTGCCCTTCTTGGTGTCGATGGCGGTTACGCGCACCTGGCTGGCGTCGTAGGTTTCGCGGTTCCAGCTGTAGCCGAAATGGGCTTTCCAGTTGTCATTGAGTTCGTGATCAGCCTCGAAATGATACAGATCCGAACGCCCTTCCATGTTGTTGAACGGCTCGTCTAGACGCTCGTTGCGCGAGATGTCCAGCGGGTGGTTGGTCCGTGGGTCGATCAGCGTGCCGCGGTCGAACGGCGTGAGGAATTCGCGGTGCTCATAGGCGAACAGCAGCTGGGTGCTTTCGCCGTACCAGGCCACCGACGGCGCAATCAGGCTTTCACGATGCACGCCGAAGTTGCGCCAGTAATCTTCATCTTCGTAGTCCAGCACCATGCGATAGGCCAGCCCGGAATCGCCGAGGGCGCCGGTGCTGTCGAGAGTGCCGCCGCTGCCGTTCTTGCCGTCGCCATAGCTCGAACCGCGCGCGGTCAGTGCATTGTATTGCTCAAGTTCGGGCTTCTTGCTGACCATGTTGACCACGCCGCCCGGATCCTGGATGCCATAGAGCAACGAGGCCGGGCCCTTGAGCACTTCGACCCGGTCCACACTGGCGTTGAGGCCACGGCCCTGCACGATCGGCATGCCGTCGCGCATGATCGAGCCGTTACGGTTGTCGCCAAAACCGCGGACCATCACCGAGTCCTGGGTGCTGCCCAGGGTATTGGCCTGGGTGATGCCGCTGACGTTGGCCAGGGCGTCATCGAGATTGCGCGGTGCCTGATCGCGGATCACCTGGGCCGGGACGACATTGATAGTCTGCGGGATGTCCTGAATCGGGGCCGAAGAGCGCATCACCGAAGAGATCGGTGGCGGCTGGTAGCTCATGGACTCATCCATCACCGAGGTGATAGTGGTCGCGCCCAGTGTCAACGCACCTTCAGTCGGCCGCGGTTCCAGCGCCATGGTATGGCCGTCGGTGCGGCGGAACGTCAATCCCGAACCGGTGAGCAGACGTTGCAGGGCCTGTTCAGCGCTCATCTGGCCATTGACCGCCGGCGCATTGAGGCCGTACGGCGCTTCATCGGTGTAGACGACGCTGATGCCGGTTATCCGGCTGAAATCACTCAGGGCCTGGGGCAGCGGTTTGGCGGCCAGCGAGAAACTGAACTGCGCACGCGACTGACTGCTGCCCGACTCTGCAGCCAGCGCCAGGCCAAGCGGCAACAACGCCGATGCCGAAAAGCTCAATGCAGACACACCCAACCATTGTTTGACCGAACCCGATTTTGCCCTGGACTTCATGACTCATGACCTGTGTAGAACCGCAACGGATGCGAATGACTCGCAGTTTCAGTCACTACACGGATGGCGATCGGGTTTACCTCATCACAATTTGAAAATATTTTTTATTCAGGGTGATGTGGTGTTTGAACTGGCCCCTTCGCGGGCAAGTCGAATCGTCGCACCGCCGCTCCCACAGGTACTGGGTCGGTCACACTATCAGGGCAACACACAACCCTGTGGGAGCGGGCTTGCCCGCGAAGAGGTCAGCAGCCTCAACGCAAAATAATCAGATGCCCCAACACCTGATGCTGCTCAAACCCCAACACCCCCTGCAAAGAACTCAACACCGCCTGCGGATTCCTGCTCGGGAAGCTGCCACTGACCCGGCGTGCCGCCAGTTCATCGTTGAGCAACACGATCCGTCCGGGGTAATAGCGCCCCAGATCCCGCACCACATCGGCCAACGTCGCCTTGTAGTAATTGAGCCAGCCCTGGCGCCAGGCCAACTGCGCTTCGCTGTCCACCGCGTGGAGCTTTTGCGCCGTGCCATCGCCGTAGGCGACTTGCTGGCCGGCGGTGAGGATTTGCTGTTCGGCGTCCTGGTCCGCCGTCACCCCGACTCGCCCGGACAGCACCGTGACCTGTGCACCGCGGGGTTGCAAACGGACTTCGAACTGCGTGCCCAGGACGCGCGCCTGGCCTTTCTCAGCGTCCACCACAAACGGCTCACCGGTGTGAGTAACGCTGAAAAACCCGGCGCCACGACGCAGTTGCACATGCCGCTCGCCGCGACTGAAATCCACGGCGATGGCACTGTCGGCATCCAGTATCACCTGCGTCTGATCGGCCAGGGTGACGGTGCGGATTTCCCCCGGTGCCGAGACGAAGTCCGCGCCCAAGTCATCGATCCAGCGCGATGGTTGCCAGCCTGTACCGACACAGACCATCAGCAGCAGACACGCCGCCATCGCCAGCGCACCGGACCAGCGCCCGACCATGCTGCGCCGAGACTTGTCCATGGCGTTGAGATAACTCTGCAAGGCCAGGGCATCTTCATCGGCCAGCGTGCGCGCCGGTCCTTCGCTCAGCTCCCACAAGACCTGCGCCCGGGCATAGGCCTCGGCATGGGCGGGATCGGCCTGCAACCAATGACTGAAAGTCGCCTGATCAGCACTGCTGGGCTGGTCATGCAACAGACTCAGCCAGGCCAGCGCTGCCTGTTCCTGAGCGGGCGTCGGGGTGACGCGTTCGAAGTGGTTCACGGTGCTTTCCCTGGCGTACGCGGTTCGGGTTCCCGAAGGCTGGCCTTGCAAGCTTCGAGGGCGCGCATCATATGTTTTTCCACGGCACTTTGGGACAAACCCATGGCCTTGGCGATCTCGGCGTATTTACGGCCGTGAATGCGATTGAGCAGAAAGATCTGCCGCGTGCGCTGCGGTAACGCGCGCAATGCGGCTTCGACGTGGCGCAGATCGTTGCCCGCCTCCAGCGCCGCTTGCGGTCCGCTGCCATGGCTGTCCGGTGCTTCCACCAGCATGCCTTCGCTGGCCCGCACCCGGGTGCCTTCACTGCGCAAATGATCGATGGCGATGTTGCCGGCGCAGCGCAACAGGTAGGTACTGAGTTCCTCGACTTGCACCAGCGGCCGCCGCCAGAACCGCAGGAACAAGTCCTGAACCAGGTCCGCCGCCGTCGCGCTGCAGCCGACACGCCGATTTACCAGCGCTTCCATTTGCGAACGCTGGGAGAGAAACACCTGGAGAAAATGCGCACGGTCGCCGCGCTGTTGATCACGCTCGATATCGTGGGAGTCGGGTGGGAGAGTCATCATTGTTCAAGTTTCGACCTGGAGACCGGGGGGGCCACAACAGCGTCGGGGGGGCCGGCAAGGTCGCAATATTAATGATAAATATTCTCATATGCAAAAGATCGGGTGCAGCCTTCTATCTTGCCCGTTGGTTCACCGCAATCCTGACTGTCCCCACAGCCCATGCCAACGACCATGGAATCCAAAAGCCACCGAAACGAAAACGGGCCTGCAATGCAGGCCCGTTCTGATGGGAAGGTAAAAAGTGAATCAGGTATCAGCCGTTAAGCGCCGCCTGTTCGTTTTCCAGAAACTCTTCTTCCAGCAGCTGGTCGGCATGGGCGCCACTCTCGATGGGCACCACATTTGCTCGTTTGCCGCGTAATTTGCCGAACATATGCTCCAGCGCATGTTCAAGTTTGGTGGCTGCTCCGTCGATCGCCTGCTCCATGGTGGAGGCCTTATGGGTGACGGAAACCGGTTGATGGCCTTTTGGCCGCGCCTCCAGCTGGCAGCGCATGTCGTGGGGACCCGGCTTGTCGCCGTTCTCGTCCCGCAGGTGAACCTCGACGCGTGTCAGGTCCTCTTCGTAGCGTTCGAGCGTGCTCTCAATGGTCGTACGTACCCACTCCTCCAGTCGTTTACTGCCTTGAATATGGTTATCGCTATTGACTTGGATTTGCATAGTTCATCCCTTATTTCAGCTAGCTCGCGAGAGGCCGGTCAGCTAAGCCCTTGGGCGTCATCACCGTGACCTCTTGGTTACACAATCGGTCTGTACGCTGAACAATTCAACCCCTAAAAAAAGATAAATTTTCAATCGCAAAAAAAGCCGGACAACGGGTAAAAGCGCTGTTAAGGTCGGGAGTTGGGTCGCCCTGCTCCTGCGTAACAATTGCTCACATTTGCTGCTCCCCCAACGGGTGCAGGCTGCGAAAACCCCCCGCCTCCTCCACCAACCAATCGTGCACCGCGCGCACACCCGGATGGCTCAATGCCCCCGGTGCGTAAAGCAGCATGTAGCGCTTGTGATTGGGCACCGCCAGGCCAAACGGCACGATCAACGCCCCCCGTTCCAGCTCATCATTGAGCAGCGTTCGTCGGGCAATCGCCACGCCCATCCCGGCGATGGCAGCTTCGATGGTCAGGTGATTGCGATTGAAGGTATGCCCGCGTCGAACATCCGCCCCTTCGAAGCCGATGGCGTTGAGATAAAACTCCCATTCCGCATATTCGTAGCTGCCGCGCCAGGCGGTGATGTCGTGCAACAACGGAAAATGCATCAGGTCTGCCGGACCGTGCAGCGGCGGACGGCCACGCAACAGGCTCGGCGCACACACCGGAAAAATCTGTTCATCGAGCAAGGCTGTGGATAACAGGCCCGGGTAGCTGCCGTCGTTCAGGTCGATTGCCAGGTCGAAGTCGCCTTCATGCAACGGCACGCTGCTGTCCTCGGCCACCAGGCGCAACTGGATGTCCGGAAAGCGCTGCTGCAAGCGCGGCAGGCGCGGCGTCAGCCATTTACTCAGGAATGATGGAATCGAACGCACCCGCAGAATCCCGCTGATCATGCCCGCATCCAGTCGGCGCAATTCCGCGTCGATGCTGCCAAAGGCCTCGTTGACGGTAATGGCCAGGCGCTGGCCCTCGGCGCTCAGCTCCACGCCACGGGCACGGCGGTGAAACAGGCGAAAGCCCAGGCGCTCTTCCAGCTGGCGGATCTGCTGGCTGACCGCTCCCGGTGTGATGTGCAGTTCTTCGGCGCAGCGGGTAAATGACAGGTGCCGCGCGGCACAGGCAAACACGTTCAGCCAGACATAGGTCTGGGCATGTAATTGACGGCTCATCGTTTAGTCCTGCTAAAGGATGTCTTAGGAAATTTCGTTGGTCACGTAGGACCTTGGCGGGCAGTATCGCCGACATAGCGCTTGTCCTACAAAAATGGCGGCGATTCCTCTTCCATTGCTTGTACAGGCTTTAGCATGGCTATCAGTGTTTTCGATCTCTTCAAAGTCGGCATCGGCCCGTCCAGTTCCCACACCGTCGGTCCGATGCGCGCCGCCGCGACCTTCGCTCAACAACTGCTCGAACAGGGTTTTCTGACGGACGTGCGACGCGTGGAGATTCGGCTTTACGGTTCTCTGTCGGCGACCGGCGTCGGCCACGCGACGGACCGCGCCTGCGTCATGGGCCTGATGGGCGAATGGCCCGACAGCATCGATCCGACCACCATCGACAGTCGCATTCACACCCTGGGCGAAACCGGCAATTTGAGTCTGGCAGGCGTTGTGGACATTGCCTTCGACTGGCGACGCGATCTCCTGCTGCTTGAAGAGAGCCTGCCCTACCACCCCAATGCCATGTCCTTGACGGCTTTCAGTGAAACCGGCGAGCTGTTCGAGCAAACCTATTACTCGGTGGGCGGCGGTTTCATCATCGAAGCCGCCGAAGCCGAGTCCGGGATCGCACCGGCCGGCGATGTGGTGCTGCCCTACGATTTCTCCAGCGCTGCCGAATTGCTCAGGCTGTGCAACGAGCACGGGCTGCGGGTCAGTGAGCTGATGATGGCCAACGAACGGGCATGGCGTGGTGATACCGAGATCCGCGAGGGCCTGTTGCACATCTGGTCGGTGATGCGCGAATGCGTCGAGCAGGGCTTGCGTCACGAAGGCATCCTGCCCGGCGGCCTGAATGTTCCACGCCGAGCGGCGAAACTGCATCGCAGCCTGCAGGAAATCGGCAAGCCGAATGTCATCACCTCCACCTTGTCGGCGATGGAGTGGGTCAACCTGTACGCCCTTGCCGTGAACGAAGAAAACGCGGCAGGCGGGCGCATGGTCACGGCGCCGACCAACGGCGCAGCGGGCATCATCCCGGCGGTGCTGCACTACTACATGAAATTCAATGCCGATGCGTCTGACGACGACGTGGTCGCGTTCTTCCTGGGTGCAGCCGCTGTTGGCATCCTGTGCAAGAAAAACGCATCGATCTCGGGGGCCGAAGTCGGCTGCCAGGGCGAAGTCGGCTCTGCCTGCGCCATGGCCGCCGCGGGCCTGGCAGAGGTACTGGGCGCCACCCCGGAACAGTTGGAAAACGCCGCTGAAATCGGCCTGGAACACAACCTTGGCCTCACTTGCGACCCGGTGGGCGGACTGGTGCAAGTGCCGTGCATCGAACGCAACGCCATCGCCGCCGTGAAAGCCATCAACGCCACGCAAATGGCCCTGCGCGGTGACGGCAAGCACTTCATTTCCCTGGACCGGGTGATCCGCACCATGCGCGATACCGGAGCCGACATGCACGACAAGTACAAGGAGACGTCACGGGGCGGTCTGGCGGTGAACTGGGTGGAGTGTTGACCGTTTTGGTTGCACGCCCGCCGTTATTGCCCTGAAACGTGCAGGAAACGCGCCCCCCTGTAGGAGCGAGCTTGCTCGCGAAAAACCAGAAGGCACCGTGGGGTGTCTGGGTTTACGCGTTATCGTTGACGACCATCGCGAGCAAGCTCGCTCCTACAGAAGGTGTTTTTTGTCCGACAATTTTTCCGGCATGGGCCTTGCTACTTCCCTGCTGGAACAATGATGGCGAAATGGCCGATGGTCTGGCAGTGCGAACCAACCTGATCACGGCCGGTCAACAACTGCACGTTCAATCAGGCGGTGACGCATCATGGACAACCCTTTCCAGCTCATAACCGATGCCTTTGCAGCGGATTACCAGATCAACCTGAGCATTCAGGGCCCGGACGGCAGCATCATGCTGACCCTATCCAACAATGGCCGCGTGGTGGCCAAACGCATGATCAGCGCCGAACAACGCAATGACCCCCAGCGCCTCAAGCGCCTGGTTCAAAGCATTCAGTTCGGCATTGCCATCGAACAGGGCGACAGCGCCGTGGCCATCCTCGAAGCCATGACCACCGGCAGCGGACCGGCCTTGCCGCCCCCTCCCCTCAAAGGGCGGCTGCGCCCCACGCTCGGGCTCTAGATTTCGCCCTTCTCGACCTCTGGATGTTCACTGGAACCCGCGCCGGTCTTGCGTTGCGGGTTTTCGATCTTCACCGAGGGAAACTGCGACGAAGCGTAACGCACCACCAGAATCGCAAAAGCCAACAGCAGGATCCCGCCGCACAGGTAAATGATCCCCAGGTCCGGCGGGTTGTGGTGCGAAACGTTGGAAATCAGCAACCGCGTCAGCGCGGTGATCGCCACGTAGATCAGGAAACGCACGGGCATGTGGTTGGTCTTGAAGTAAATCCCGACCATCGCCCCCAGCTCCAGGTAGATGAACAGCAGCAGGATGTCATCGATCTTGATGTGCCCCTCTTCGATCATCCCGAGAAATTCCATTACCGCCGCCCACGCGGTCACCGCACCGATGGCGAACAGCGCCAGGTAATGAAAGGTCTCGACGAACAGATTGCCCAGGGACTCGGCCAGTTCATGCACGCTCTGCCGCAGTTTTTCGGCCCAGTTGATTTTCACGATGATGCTTCCTTAGGTCGGGTCGACCGGATGATGCGGGTTGGACGTGACGGTTTTTCTGCATGCAGAAAAAAGGCCAGCCCATGATGGCTAGCCGTTCCGGATTACGCGCCGTGGCGTTTGGTCGCACCTGTGCGGGCCTCGCCTGACAAATGTCGAAACCGGTCTACATTAAAAAGCCACTACCCAAAAGACAGGGTTTCGCTTATCCTTTAGCTGTATATAGATACAGTAGTCGAAACCGACAACCAATGTGAAGGCATGTGAGGTGGTGAATGGCCGTCGAAGTGGTATACCGCAGCAGCCGAGATCTGGAGCGCTTGTTCATGGATAAAGCCGAAGCTGACCGTCATGACAAAATGCTCGAACTGGCAGAATTGCTGGCTGAAGTGTTGCAAAAAGCCGTTCCGTCCCTGACCGAGCAGCAAGTGGAAGAAGCCGGGATCTACATGGCGAAGAATCGCGATGTGTTCGCCAAGGCGTTCAAGAGCCAGCCGGACGCCCTGTCCGAACTGCTTGTGGCACCTGTTGAAGTCACCGAGCCGGTTGCAGTGGCCGCTCCTGTGGAAGAGGCAAACGCTGAGCCGGTTGCCCCGGCCAAGCCAGCCAAGGCTGCGATCTTTTGATCTTATTATCGATACAGCACCTTTTCCGCCAACTCGTCCGCCACCCGAGCCGGCGAACGTTTTTCCGCCTGGGCGTGGGCAAACACCTCGGTCAGGCGCGAGCTGATTTTCGACAGGTGTGCGGTGATGGTCGACAGTTCTTCGCCACGGTGCTTGAGCGACACATAGATCAACCCGCCAGCGTTGATCACGTAGTCCGGAGCGTACAGGATGCCGCGACGTTCCAATTGGTCGGCAACATCCAGATGCGTCAGCTGATTGTTCGCCGAGCCGGCCACTGCCGAGCAGCGCAATTGCGTCACGCTGTGGCTGTTCAGCACCCCACCCAACCCGCATGGCGCCAGAATATCGCAAGGCGTGCTGAGCAGTGCGTCGTTGGCAATG
Organism: Pseudomonas sp. B1(2018); assembly: GCF_003097365.1. Lineage (NCBI taxonomy): Bacteria > Pseudomonadati > Pseudomonadota > Gammaproteobacteria > Pseudomonadales > Pseudomonadaceae > Pseudomonas > Pseudomonas sp. B1(2018). The sequence goes on along the minus strand of NZ_PYUK01000007.1, from coordinate 237,658 downwards.
GGGTGAGCCCCGAGTTGTTCCATCGCCAGTTGTACCTTGCCGTGATCGATATCGCTGACCAGTAGTTCGGCCCCGGCGGCGTGCAACTGTTCTGCCAGGGCATAACCGACGTTGCCCAGGCCTTGAATGGCGACGCGCAGGCCTTCGAGGTTATCGCTGCCCAGTCTCGCCATCGCAGTGGCGCGAATGCCGGTGAATACGCCCATCGCCGCGTGCGGCGCCGGGTCACCTGCCGAGGTGGTGCTGGTGACGTGTTGGGTCTGTTGGGCGATGCAATCCATGTCCGCCACTGAGGTGCCGCTGTCGATGGCCGTGATGTAGCGCCCGTCCAGCTGATTGATACAGCGCCCGAAGGCTTCGAACAGTGCGGCGCGGTTGGCCACATGAACGGGGCGAATGATCACCGACACGCCGCCGCCCTGGGCCAGGCCGGCCAGTGCCGCCTTGTAACTCATGCCTTGGGCCAGGCGCACCGCATCCTCGACCGCAGACTCGTCGCTGGGATAGGCAAGATAACGACAACCACCCAGGGCAGGCCCCAGTCGGCTGTTATGAATGGCAATGACCGCCTTTAACCCGGTGACCGGGTCAACGCTCAGATGCAGCGATTCAAGGCGAGTGCTTTGCATGAGAGCGAACATCGTAAGGCTCCCGAATCACTTCTTGTAGACGCCAGTATAGGCTTGCGCCCGAAAATTGCAGAAGCGCACCGGAATAAGCGTAGCCGCCATGCAGGCTTTCGGAAATAACCGGAATTCGCGCTTGTACGACACTGGACGAATGCCGGAGAGGGGACTAAAACGAGGCATTGCCCGGAGATTTTGATGACCCCGCGCCAATCGTTCTTCGCCTGCCTGCAACGTTCACCGCCCGCGCTGTTCGAGGCGGCGCTATGGATTGCGGTCGAGCATGACGGCGAAGTGAACCCACAAGCGGTATTGACCGATTTCCAGGAGTTGCAGCAACGGATCAGCGCTGGCTTGCCGATGCTGCCGGTCAGTGAACTGGCCCAACCGCTATTGCGACGCATGAACGACCTGGGCTTTGCCCAGGACGACTTCACGCCCTTGCGCCCGCAAGTGGCACTGCTCGACAAGGTACTGGAACGCCGACGAGGGCAACCCTTGACGCTGGGGTTGATTGCACTGGAGTTGGCCAAGGGCCTGGAGATCCCCATGGTCGGGGTCAACTTTCCCGGGCACTTCCTGCTGCGGGTGCCGGGCGCCGATCATTTGCTCGATCCCTGCGGCGGTCGTCGACTTTATCCGAACGATTGCCGAGAGTTGTTGCACCGCCAGTATGGCCCGAACATGAAGCTCAGCGCCGACCATCTGGTGACCGCCGAACCGGTGCAGATGCTGCAACGGCTGTCGCGCAACCTGCGCCAGTTGTACCTCTCCCACGACGACTTCATCAATGCCCTGATCGACGCCGGGCGCGTCCTGGAACTGGGCAATGCCAGTAGCGCCGACTATCTGGCCCGGGCCAGCCTGTATCAACGGCTGGACTGCCCGAACGCCGAGCGTTTTGACCTGGAACACGCACTGCTGCTCAGCGACGATCCCATCCAGCGGATTCGCCTCACGGAACGGCTGGGGCATCTGCCGCCGAATGCCGTCGTCCATTAAACGCAAAAGATCGCAGCCTGCGGCAGCTCCTACGAGGATCGGGTAGGAGCTGCCGCAGGCTGCGATCTTTTTACGCCGCTTCTGATTCAAGGCGTGTCTGGCTGATTCGCCGGATGCGCCTGGATGAACGCCGGGTGCGTCGCCGCCAACGCCGCCACGCGACGAATCCGAGGATAAGCCTCAAGAGAAACATTGAAACGCTCGGCCGCGTACAACTGCGGGATCAGGTAGACGTCCGCCAGCCCCGGCTCGTGGCCGAAGCAGTAACCGTCATCGCCGATCAACTGCTCTACCGTGGCCAGGCCCTGGCCGACCCAGTGACTGATCCACTCCACCACCTGTGGTTCGTCGTGGCCCGACTGGCGCAGCCGGTTGAGCACGCTGACGTTGTGCAGCGGGTGAACATCGCAGCCGATCACTGCCGCCACGCCACGCTCATGTGCTCGGGTGACGAGGTCCTTGGACAGCAGTGGCACCTGTGGATAACGTTCCTCCAGGTATTCGATGATCGCGGGAGACTGGATCAGCAACTCGCCTTCATCGGTACGCAAGGCCGGCACGCGGCCCTGCGGGTTGATGCCCAGATAAGGCGGCTGTCGATGCTCGCCGCCCTGGGGCGCGATCAGGTTGACGGGCAGGGATTGATAGTCCAGACCCTTGAGCGCCAACGCGATACGCACCCGGTACGAAGACGTCGAACGGTAGTAAGTATAGAGTTCCATGCCCCGCTCCTCTCAGCGCGCCGGCAGTACTTTGCCGCGGCACTCACCGAAACCGATGGACGCGAAACCGTCGCGGCGGCAACGGCCGCGCAGGATGATTTCGTCACCGTCCTCAAGGAACTTGCGCACCTCGCCCGAGGCCAGTTCGATCGGCTTCTTACCGCCTTCGGTGATTTCCAGCAGGCTGCCGAACTGACCGTTCTCCGGCCCCGACAAGGTGCCCGAACCGAACAGGTCACCGGCCTGCAATTGGCAGCCGTTGACGCTGTGGTGCGCAACCATTTGCGCCACGGTCCAGTACATGTGCTGTGTGTTGCTCAGGGTCAGGCGATGGGCCGGCAGGTTCTGCTCGCGCATGGCCTCGGTGAGCAGAAGCACTTCCAGTTCGATGTCGAACCCGCCGGTGGCTTGATCGCGCTTGTCGAGCAGGTACGGCAGCGGCTGCGGATCGCCTTGCGGACGCGCAGGCTGGGCACGACGGAACGGCTCCAGCGCTTCGGCGGTGACGACCCACGGCGAGATGCTGGTGATGAAGCTTTTCGACAGGAACGGCCCCAAAGGCTGGTATTCCCAGGCCTGGATGTCCCGTGCCGACCAGTCGTTGAGCAGGCAGAAACCGGCGATGTGATCGGCGGCGTCGCCGATGGCAATCGAGTCGCCCATGTCGTTGCCCTGGCCGATCCAGATGCCCAGCTCCAGTTCGTAGTCCAGGCGCGCACAAGGGCCGAACGTCGGCTCGCTCTGACCGGCCGGCAACGTCTGGCCTTTCGGGCGGCGGACGTCGGTACCGGACGGGCGAATGGTCGACGCACGACCGTGGTAGCCGATCGGCACGTATTTGTAGTTCGGCAGCAAGGGGTTGTCGGGACGGAACAGTTTGCCGACGTTCTGCGCGTGCTCGATGCCGACGTAGAAGTCGGTGTAATCATTGATTTTTGCCGGCAGGTGCATCTCGCAATCCGCCGCCAGCGGCAGCAGTCTTGCGCCCTGGGCTTCGATCTTGCCGTGCAGGGTGCTGCCCTCGGCGAACAGTTCCAGCAAACGCTCGCGCAACGCGACGCGAGCCTCACGCCCCAGTTCGAAGAAGGCATTCAACTGACCGTCAAGGGTCGCTTCGACCGCAGCTTTCGCAGCGCCATCGAACAACCCGGCCTCCAGGGCCGCTTGCAGGTCAAAGATGTGTTCGCCGATGGCCACGCCACTGCGCGGTGCCGAGCCGTTAAGGCTGAACACGCCCAGCGGCAGGTTTTGCAGGGGGAAATCCGCATGGCCGTTGGCGGATGCAACCCAGCTGCGAGTGATGGAAGTCTGCGTCATGGGTTATCTCCGGGTCGGGTCGAAAGTGGCGGGCAGCGTAGCCCAGCAAGCATCGTAAGTGTTTTGCAGTTGCGGGCAATCGAGGGCGAAACGGCTCGGACGCAATACCTGGCTGGTCTCGAACATGAATGCCATGGTGTTGTCGATTTTCGCCGGTTTGAGGTCTGCGTTGACGGCTTTGGTGCACGTCTCTCCGTCGGGACCGTGGGCGCTCATGCAGCTGTGCAAGGACGCACCGCCGGGCACAAAGCCTTCGGCCTTGGCGTCGTATTCGCCCTGGATCAAACCCATGAATTCGTTCATCAGGTTGCGATGGAACCAAGGTGGACGGAAAGTTTTCTCGGCCACCATCCAGCGCGGCGGGAAGATCACGAAGTCGAGGTTGGCCAGGCCATGGACGCTGGTCGGCGAGGTCAGCACGGTGAAGATCGACGGATCCGGGTGATCGAAACTGACGGTGCCAATGGTGTTGAAACGGCGCAGGTCATATTTGTACGGCACGTTGTTACCGTGCCAGGCAACCACGTTGAGCGGCGAATGATTGAGCTCGCACGCCCACAGCTGGCCGAGGAATTTCTGCACCAGCGTGGTGGGTTGTTGAAGGTTCTCGTAGGCCGCCACCGGGGTCAGGAAGTCCCGCGGATTGGCCAGGCCATTGCTGCCAATCGGCCCCAGGTCCGGCAGACGCAGCGGCGCGCCATGGTTTTCGGCGACATAACCACGGGCCTGCGGGTCGAGCAGTTCGATGCGGAATTTAAGACCGCGTGGCAGCACGGCAATTTCCAGCGGTTCCAGTTCAAGCACGCCCAGTTCGGTGGCAATGCGCAGGCGCCCCAGTTCAGGCACCAGCAACATCTCGCCGTCGGCATTGAAGAACACGCGCTCCATGGAACGGTTCGCACGGTAGTTGTAGATGCTGATACCGGCCGGTTTTTCCGCGCCCGAGTTGGCGGCCATGCTCACCAGGCCGTCGATGAAATCGGTCGGCTCGGCGGGAATGTCCAGCGGGTTCCAGCGCAGGCGGTTGGGGGTTACCTCACCCAGCGGGCCGCCGGCCAGTTGCCGGTCCAGCTTGACGAATGCCGGGTGATTGGCCGACGGCTGAATGCGGTACATCCACGTCCGCCGCGCCTCGCTGCGCGGCATGGTGAACGCCGTGCCGGAGAACAGTTCAGTGTAGAGACCGTACGGGGCTTTTTGCGGGGAGTTCTGGCCAACAGGCAGTGCGCCGGGCAAGGCTTCGCTGCTGAATTCGTTGCCGAAGCCTGACAGGTAGGCCAGCGCTGGCATCGTTGAATCGGGGTTCATGGAGCCTCCTGAACAGGGAGTCGGCAGTGGCCGCTCACTCTGTTGCAGAGGTCGAGGCACGCCTGGGTTGTTTTTATCGTAATTTGATTACGCATAACGTAATTTGATTGGTATTGACCGTCAAGCTATAAAGACGCCCATTCGTAACAGGATCAAACTGCCTCCATGCAAAAGCCCACCAGCGACAACAACGGTAAACAGAAAGTCCGCTCGGCCGAGGTGGGCACTGACATCCTCAAGGCTCTTGCCGAGTTGTCACCTTCGACTTCGCTGTCGCGCCTGGCCGAACACGTGCAGATGCCGGCGAGCAAGGTCCATCGCTATTTGCAGGCGCTGATCGCCAGCGGATTTGCCGAACAGAACGCAGCGACCAACCATTACGGCCTGGGTCGTGAAGCCTTGCGCGTGGGGTTGGCAGCACTCAACAGTATGGACGTGCTGAAAGTCGCCGCCCTGCCCCTGGCCGAGCTGCGCGATGACTTGAACGAAACCTGCTTTCTGGCGGTATGGGGCAATCAGGGCGCGACCGTGGTGCACATCGAACCGGCAGTACGTGCGGTGACGGTGGTGACACAACTGGGCTCGGTGCTGCCGCTGCTCAGCTCTTCGACGGGATTGGTTTTTGGTGCCTACCTGCCGAAACGCGAGACCGAGGATCTGCGCGTGCAGGAATTGCAGGCCCACGCAGCCCATGTGCTGGCAGACGATCAGGCCTACGCAGCCCAGTGCGAACAGATCCGCGCACGCGGTTTGCACCATGTACACGGTTTGCTGCTGCCAGGGGTGGATGCCTTGTCGGCACCGGTGTTCAACGCGATGGGCAGAGTGGTTGCCGTGCTGACGGTGGTGGGTCCGACATCTTTGTTCCATGCCGATGAAAACGGGCCGGCGGCGCAGCGCCTGTTATCCGCCAGCCGTGCGGTCAGCTGGCGCATGGGGTATGAAGCCGCCACCTCCGCTACCTGACTGCCACAGCTGTGCCAACCTAGCGGGGGGTTGGCACAACTGCTTTTATGAAAACACCAATCAGCTCAAAAAGTCCCGGGCAATGGCTGCACCCATTTCATTGAGCTCATCAATTTTTACACCATCGAATCGATATTCCTGGTCAAACGTATACGGTTCGGAAAAGATCCCCAAATCCTCACTGTCAAACTTTGGAACCTCCCCATCCTGCAACTTAAGAAAAAACGCCGACACCAGTGACTCAGAGTAAATAACCGTCAAATCCTCAGCTGACACAACGGCATTTATATAGACCTTATCGACATCAATACCACGACCACTGAGCCTTGCGTGCAGCTTGGCCCGAACCAATTCTTTTGTCAGTTGTTCCATATCCTAAAACTCCATAATTAATAATTATAATTTTTTTGCCATAGCCAGCGCTTTTACCAAACACTCAGACCAGAAAGTCCGGGGCGATTTCGATCACCAGGTCACTGACATCCTTGATTGTAAGTTGCGGATGCAAATCAGATTCCTGGGCACTGTAAGCGACCGTATAAACACCAACTCCTTCACCGTGATAGTAAGGAATCTCATTCTTTTGAAAATGAGCAAAGACATCTTCGGCCAGGCTTCGGGATTGAAGTATCTTTCGCCCGCCCGCGTCTGCGACAAAGTGGGTCAAGTACAGGGTATCGATATTGATTTCCGGGAGCTGATACTTCAACGCCGCATGCACCTCTTCGATGCCGGATACTTTGATCGAACGTTTTGAAAGGTTGATTGAGGGCGCTTCGGCCAACCAACGGACAACATCAATTACGATGCGCTCAAACGCTATCAGGTCCAACCCTTCAACCCGATGCTCCGGCTCGAAAGAATACTGCCGATTGAAAATCCCGGTGATACCCTGGATATAATTAGGCAGTGTCTCTTTCTCAACCCACTCCAGCGTCTCATCGAATAACGTCCTGGATTCGCTGACGTCAGTGCCAACAATATCAACCAACGTATTCAAATAGGTCTTGAACGGGTTGATCCCGAGTTCCCCCAAGCGCGAAACCAACAGCACTTCGACTGCGAAATCCGCGCGAATGCGCTTCAAAAGCAAAATCTTGCTGTAAGAAAAAAAACTTTCGTCCATACAGACTTCCTGTCTTGAATAGCCGAACATCCTGCTCGGCGAATCGAATCAATGTACTGACAGTACGACTAAATTCCAACCTGCCAGCGCCGGCAATCATACTAATCAACACGATTATTTATGCACGCGACAGTATGTTTTAATTCATGTCCAGACTAAAACCAATCCTTACAAAACTTGCATTATCAATCCCAACTTCTTCGCCATGGCAACTGCCTGTGTACGTCGTTCCACACCCAACTTACTGTGAATGCGCCGGGCATGGGTTTTCACCGTATGCAACGAAATGAACAGTTGTTCGGCGATTTGCTGATTGGAGTTGCCTTGGGCAATCAGGTCCAGTACTTCAAGCTCTCGCCCACTCAGCAAACTGACATCGGCGTCCCTATCGACCACTGCCGCCGCTCCCTGTAGACGAGAGATCAGACTTGGCTGGCGCAAACTCAAATCACGCAATGCCTGTTGCCCATGACAACGCTTCACCAAGGCCAGGCCGGCCTCCAGTGCGGCATGAGCCATGTCCGGCTCGCCCGTCAGGTCCGCCACTTCGCAGATTGCCAATTGCAACTCCGTTTCCAGCGCCAGCATGGCCTGTTGTTGCGCCTGCTTGAGTAACACCTTGAGACGATCCAATGGATTTTGCGCCAATTGAAGTTGAGTCTCGGCCAACACCAACTGGTATTCGATACGCGCAATCAGTTGCAGCGTGGCGGGTGGTGCCTGGCGTGCATGGGCCCCGCGATAATGACGCAAGACTCGGGTCAGCGCTTCCCGGACCAACTCCGAGCGCCCTTGCTGCAGCCAGAAATGACTGCTGATTTGCAGCAGTACGCTGCGATAAACCGTGTCAGGGATCTGCCGTTGCTGCATCAACCGCTCGGCTTCGCGCAGACGATCAAACGCATGGGCATAATCGCGTTGGTTGGCGGCCATCTGCGCTTGCCCGAGAAAGCCATACAGGGCGTGCTTGTCCTGGCTTTGCAGGCAGTCCTCCAGGCCGGACTGGAAGAAACCGGCGGCCAGTTCATCTTGTCCCTGACAGAGGGCCAACCGTCCTCGCCGCAGGGCAATTCGCCCCAATAGCGGCGTCGGTCGATCAGCCTCTTGAGACAACAGCGCAACAGTATCAGCCAACAAGCTCTCGGCACGTCGGGGCGCTCCGCGCATCTCCAGCAATTGTGCGTGATCGAGTTCAAGCAGTCCTTCGAACAATAGCGAGCCATGGGCACGCGCCAGGCACAGCGCCTCCCGATTTAACGTCTGTGCCACATCGAGTTCGCCGTTGAGCAACGCCTGCTGGGTCAGCCCTGACAGGCACAACACGCGCGCCGGCCAGGCATCGACGCCCAGCTCGGCCAGCGCATCGAGAAAGTGCGTACGGGCCGCCTCCATACGGCCTTGCAAATGCAGCAGGCAACCCTGTTGCGCCTGCCAGCGTGCCAGCAGTTGCCGTTGCTGCGCCTGCGTAGGCTGCGGGGCAAATCGTGCCAGTTGCTCAATGCACGCGGCGGCCGGATCGAAACGTCCGGCAAACAACAACGCCGCACTGACCAGCCCCACCACTTGCGGTGTAACAAGAGTCAGCTCAGCCTGTTGACGCTCATGGAGCTTCAACAACAGACAGATATTTTCACGCCGGAACAAATGTTCGAGGCTGAAGTGCTGCAACAGACTGACCGCCACTTCGAACTCCTGCGCCAACAGCGCCTGCTCGAACGCACCTTGCCAGTCCTCTGCGGCGCTGAACCATTGGCACGCGCGGCGATGCCAGGATCGCCCGGCCGGGGTCGGCTCTTCAGCCATTGCCCGGGCCAGTGGCTCGAAGATCCGCAACCACTCGACGGAGTCCTCCCAAGGCTCAATGAAGCAGCCCATGTCCTGCAACGCGTGCAGCCACTGCGCGCCCTCTCCCGCACCGAAAAGATGCTCGCACAAGCTGGCGTTGAAGCGTGGCAGATGTACCAACACCTGCCAGACCTCAACCAACTCCGGCGGCAAGGTGTTGAACAACTCGTGCTGCAGATAATCAAGCAACGTTGCCGAACGCCCCTGCTCACTCGACCACGGGCAACCATTGAGTAAAGCGATCCGCACACCCGCGCACCAGCCACCGCTGCGCTCAACCACCCTCTTGGCCGTCTGGGCCGCCAGGGTCGGCTCGACATGACCGAGCAACAGCCCGACCTCGGCCTCGGTAAACGCCAGCGCCCGGCCTTCGCACTCGTACACTTCATCATCGAGCAGCAGCCGCGGCCAGTTGCAGGAGGGTCGACGACGGGTACCCAGCCACCAGGTCAGCACCGGGTTGGCGACGGCCAACAGGCGATCGAGCATGCGGTCGAGTTCCGGGTTGGGTGCGCGGCAGTAATCATCCAGAAACAGCCAGGTCGGCGTCTGTAATCGGGCCAGATGCGCCAGCAGCCCGGACTCATCCGCCGAGGGCAGATCCAGCGCTTGCGTCAGGCGCAACAGAAAATCGGCAGCACTCAACGACGCCCCCGCCAGCGGCAGCCAACAGACCCGACAGTGCTCCGGCGCCCGCAACAGGCACTCGGTGAGCAACGCGCTCTTGCCACTGCCAGGTGGTGCGCAAAGCAACTTCACCCTCGCGGTCGATACCAGCATGGGCTCGATCAACCGCTCGCGGGACAGATGATGGGACGACAGTCGGGGCACAAGGCCTGGGCGGTCCGGACAGTGCGTCATTGCAGTCATTGTGATGCGCCTTTTTTTATAATTCTGGCGCCACCCTAGACCCCTCCCGAGCGCTTGTTGAAGAAGTATTCAACACACTGATCGCCCCCTATAAAAAAGGTGACCGTAAAGTCACCCTTTTGTGTAGGAGCCTGTAGGAAACCTACCTGACTCCCGTGCTGCGCAAGGCTGCTGGCGTGTAGTCCCCCGCTTTTGCATCGATGTTGAATTCGAAGCTGCGCTTTTCTTCGTTCTTCATTCCCAGTGCGATATAGCGACCGGCAATCAGGTCATACAGCGCTTCGACGGTGTAGGCCGGCACCTGGTGATCGTAGTAGAACTGGGCATGCCCTTCGGCGACGCGCCAGAGTTGGCCACGTCCGTCGTAGTGGTCGGCCAGCGCCACTTGCCAGCTGTCTTCGTCGATGTACATGTGGCGCTTGGCGTACACGTGCCGTTCGCTCGGCTTGACCGTGGCGACGACTTCCCAGACCCGGTGCAACTCGTAGCGGGTCAGGTCCTGGTTGATGTGCCCGGCCTTGATCACATCCGTGTACTTGAGGTCTGGCGAGTCGAGCTTGTAGCTGTTGTAGGGAATGTACATCTCCTTCTTGCCGATCAGTTTCCAGTCGTAGCGATCCGGCGCGCCGGAAAACATGTCGAAGTTATCGGTGGTGCGCAGGCCATCGGATGAGGTGCCGACACCGTCATAGGCGACCTGTGGCGCACGCCGTACCCGACGCTGGCCGGCGTTGTAGATCCAGGCCTTGCGCGGTTCCTTGACCTGATCGAGCGTCTCGTGAACCAGCAGCACGTTGCCCGCCAGCCGCGCCGGTGCGGTCACTTCCTGCTTGAAGTAGTTGAGGACGTTATCGTCGCTGCCCGGTTTCAGATCACTGAGCAAAGACGGCACGGCGACTTCGTCCTTGAAGCGGATCACCGTGAAATCACCATTGGACTGTGGTGTCGCCTGGGTGATGGTGCGACGCAGATTGCCGCCGTGGTAACGGGTGACGTGGTTCCAGATCACTTCCACACCATTCTTCGGAATCGGGAACGCGTAGTAGCGATTGCCGGTGAAGTTGGCCAGACCGTTACCGTCGTTGATCGGTGTTACGTTCAGTGCACTGCGCTTGGCCGACTCATAGATTTCGGCCGGTAACGCCACGGTGCGGTGGCTGGGATAGACCGGAATCCTGTAAGTCTCGGGGTAACGCTTGAACATCGCTATCTGACCATCGGAAAGCTTGTCCTTGTACTTGTCGACGGTCGCTGCGGTGATCACGAACAAGGGCTTTTCGTTGGCGAACGGATCGGCCAGGAAACCCTTGCTGTCCACCGCGCCAGCGTTTTTCGGGATGCCACCGGTCCAGGCCGGAATCGAACCATCGGCATTGCCGGCTTTCTCGCCACCGAGTGGGGTCAGGATGGTACCAAGCTTGTTGGCTTCCTCTGGCGACACCGCGGCCATCACGTTGGCGGCCAGCAGACTCAGAGCCAGAACGGTGCCCAATTGCAGAATCATCTTGCGCATTGAATTCATCCTTTTTCAGCCAGATCAGAAGTTCACACCAAAGCTCAACGCCACGAAGTCACGGTCGGTGAGGACGTTGTAGTCGCCGCCGAAAAAATCGGTGTAACTGAGGCTTGCGGTATAGGTGTTGCGATAGTCCGCATCGACACCGAGGCTGATGGCCTTGGCGCCTTCGTTGAACAGGCCGTTGGGGCCATAACCGGAGACGTCGTGGGACCACGAGAGATTGGGCCTGACGTTGATCCCGGCGATGAGGTTGTTGTAGTCGAGGATGGCCCGAGCGCGATAACCCCATGAAGTCGAGGTCACGAAGCCGTCGGTATCGCCGCCGAAACCATACTGGCCATATACCGAGTCGCGGCCGTAGCGCAGTTTGCTGCGTGCTTCCAAACCACCGACCCGAACCACCGCCGCCTCACCCACCAGGGTCAGGCGATCGGCACCGGCGACCTGATCGATGAAGTGCGTCAGGGTGCTCTGGATCTGCGTCACCTCCTTGCGGCGGTAACCCTTGTTGTCAGCCCCCGGTGACGTGGCGATGGGCGATGCCGCACCGCCTGCTATCGGATTGAGCATGGCCAGGGTCAGGTCATTGGTGTTGACCTGCACCGGGAGGTTGGGGCGGTAGCTGATTTCCCCGCTCCACGCAGTGCCGGTCGATAAGGTGGTGGCGAAGCTGGCGCCGTAGAGGCGGATGTCCTCCGGGTATTCGAGGTAATACTGGCCGCGACCGAGCATCACACTCTGGGCCAGGCCTGAACCGCTGCCGGGGGCGATTCGGTTGGCGGCGGCTACGATTCCCGGAAGGCTTGCCAGCGTGCTGAGCCCGGCGGTGGTGGTCCCGACGTTGGGGCCGCGGCTGTGGTAGTTCATGAAGTACAGGCCGTACTCGGTGTCGTCCCCCAGCCAGCGCAACGCCGTACCCCACTGTCCGGAATCCCGGGCATCACGGTCGCCGCCACGGGGAACGATCACGCCCTCTTTGCTGACCTCGAAGCCCTGGCCAAAGGCAGCCGCAATCGGTTGCAAGGGTGCAATGGCCGGGTTGGCGACGGTGTAGCCCTTGTTGCAGCCATCGGCCACCACATCGACACCAAAGAAGGTGCCGCAGTTATCGACGACCGTCTGGTCCCATTCCAGTTGATAGAAGCCTTCCACGGTCAACTTCTCCGTCAGGCCCTGGGAGGCGAACAGCATGTTGACCGGGATCAGTCCCTCCTTGATCTCGGCTCCAGGGCGACGGAACGCGGACACGTCGACCGGATTGATGCTGTTGATCGAGTTGCCGATGAAGGTGCTCTCGCCCCAACTGACCACCTGCTTGCCGGCACGCACCGTGCCCGGCAAATCGGCGAGGGAGTAGTTGTGATAAACGAACGCGTCGAGGATTTGTCCACCTGAAGACTTGGCGCCCTCTTTGCGATTGTGATCGCTGATGTCCTTGAATGGGCGGCTTTCATCCTTCAGCTCGAAGTCGTACCAGTACTTGCCACGCACAAACGCGCCGGTGTCGCCGTACTTCAGTTCGAGGTCGTGAATACCCTTGAAGATCTTCGAGAAGGTTTCGCCTCTCTTGAAATTCAGGCGCCCGTCGTCACCGGTCGAAGACTGACCGGAACCGCCATTGACGGTGCCTACCAGGGCATCATCCGCATCCCGCATGCCCCAACTCGCGCCGACCGACAATGAGGAGTCGAACGTCCCCTCGATTTCCCCGATGCTGAACGAAATGGCCTGAGCCTGGGCACAGCAGCCCAATGCGACCGCGGCCGCCAGCGCCTGCGGTGTGAAGATGGCGCGCATTGTTGTTTTTGTCATGCGTCTTCCCCGGTGAGTGACAGAAGGCGTCACCCTACTGCCGGGGCACCGGGATCGATAAGCGCACCAAAGAGGTATTCGTGCTGTACCTCTAAAGGATGACTGGCACAGGGTCATCACCCGGACGTCGAGCAGCCGAATCCTGACTGTTGCCCGGGCTGCAACAGTGCATGTCGGGAATTGGTATTTTTCCTACAGCAAAGAGGGCTTATTCTTATCTGGCTGCCACGGAGTCTGCGCCGTGACTGAAAGATTTCAGATGAATCGAGGATTCGGTTCATCACCCCGTGTTCACTGACGTTGATTTGTAGCTCCTGATCCAACGTCTTACTTTGGCCGCTGCGTTTGCAGCGGCCTTTTTTATGGGGCTCATTCTCAGCGTGGGCACGATCCGCTGCAGGAGCTGGCTTGTCGGGTCGCCGCATCGCAGCGATGGTCGCTAACGATAACGCGTGTAACCTGGATAAACGCGGCGCACTTGAGTCCATCGCCAGCAAGCTGGCTCCTACAGGTATTGCGTGAAAAACGACGCGGACGCGGTCCCTTGTAGGAGCTGGCTTGCCAGCGATGGTCGTTAACGATAACGCGGGTGAACTGGATGAACGCGGCGCACTTAAGTCCATCGCCAGCAAGCTGGCTCCTACATTTCTTTCAGAAAGCACCTACAAACATAGGTAAACACCTATCGCACTCGGGCCATTAAGTTGACCAGCAAGTCGGCGAACAACCTTGAACTTCGTCCGGCTTCAAACTTACTTATTGCGAGTGCAACCATGAAGCCCATCAACTACAACCAGTATCGCTCAGCCAGAAGCTTCAACAGCCGAATACGCTTTCTGGTTCTTCACTACACCGCCACTAACTTTGCAAGTTCTGTCAGTGCCCTGACCGGCCCGAATGTCAGCGCGCACTATCTGATTCCGGATATCACTGACCCCAGTTACCTGAAAGCCGGTTACTCCGGGCAGGAAGTGTTCAACCTGGTGGATGAAGGCCAGCGCGCGTGGCACGCGGGTGTCAGTCAGTGGGGCAACCGCGGCAATTTGAATGACACGTCAATCGGCATTGAGGTGGTCAACCTGGCGACTGACAACAACGGCGAGTTCACCTTCCCGCCGTATCACCCCGAGCAGATTGCTGCGATTGAACAACTGGCGCTGAACATCCTCAAGCGCTACCCGGATATCACGCCGACGCAGGTGTTGGGCCACTCCGATATTTCAATCGGCCGCAAAAGCGACCCGGGGCCGATGTTTCCCTGGCAGGCGCTGTACCTGAAAGGCGTCGGCGCCTGGTTCGATGAAGCCACTCGGGACCAGTATCTGAGCCAATACACCACATCGGGCGTTCCAGGCCGAAGCGAATTGCTGGGGCTGTTCAAGTCCTATGGATACGATGTTTCGGGCGCCTCGACGGAGGGTGGTTTTCAACAGTTGGTGCGGGCATTCCAGATGCATTTTCGCCCGGAAAAATTCGACGGAAAAATGGATGCACAGACAGCCGCCAATCTGAAGGCACTGGTATTCAAATACTTTTCCGGCTGATCGATGGCATACGATTTCCAATCCGAGAAATGCAGCAACCGGCAAGGTCAGTCAATGTGACCTTGCCGGCAATTTCAGAGTGAATACTTCTGCAAATTCCCCATCATTTCCTTCAGCGCTTCGATATTGTCCTTCGGATGCGCCGCACCCTCGAAGTCGCAAATCTGCTGCCAGTGCGCCGCCACGTCTTCCGGTGAGAAGCCGGCCCGTGGATCGAACCCGACGCCGAGGCTGCGCTCCCAGCGGACCTTGCCCATCCAGCCACCGCCGACTTCAAACAGACCGGAGGTTTCCTGGCAGGTCTCGCTGGCCAGGTACACCACCAGCGGGCTCACCAGTTCCGGCTTGAGCTGTTCGAAGACTTGCGGCGGGATCAGCCCTTCGGTCATGCGCGTGCCGCCGGTGGGGGCGATGGCGTTGACCAGGATGTTGTTCTTGCGGCCTTCGATGGCCAGGGTGCGGGTCAGGCCGTAGAGACCGAGCTTGGCCATGCCGTAGTTGGACTGGCCGAAATTGCCATAGATACCCGAGGTCGACGCGGTGAAAATCACCCGGCCGTAATTCTGCTCGCGCATGTGTGGCCAGGCGGCACGGGTGACTTTGTAGGCACCTTCGACGTGGACGCGGTAAACCAGGTCCCAGTCGGCGTCTTCCATTTTGTGGAAAGTCTTGTCACGCAGGATCCCGGCGTTGTTGACCACCACGTCGACGCGACCGAAGACGTCCAGGGCGTGCTGGACCAGTTTGTCACCGTCAATGACCGAATCGTGGTTGGCCTCGGCGATGCCGCCGGCCTCGCGAATGTCCGCTACCACGCGGGCGGCGGCCGAAGCGTTGGCGCCTTCGCCCTGGGTCGAGCCGCCCAGGTCGTTGACCAGGACCCTGGCGCCCTGTTTGGCGAACAGCAGTGCATGCGCCCGTCCCAGGCCGCCACCGGCACCGGTGATGATCACGACTTTATCTTCGAAGCGCACAGACTCATTCATGGGGGGACTCCAGCAGGCCAAGGGACGATGAGTCAGAGTGTCCGGTACGGCGCAGCGGGTCACAATCAACACGGGGGAGGCTGAATGGTGCGCGATAAGGCTGGGGGATGATTGATAGAGAAATAGACACGAACCCTGTGGCGAGGGGGCTTGCCCCCGTTGGGCTGCGAAGCGGCCCCAAACCATACAGCGCAGTGATTCAGATATAACGCGTTCAGCAGGTTTACGACTGCTTCGCAGCCGAACGGGAGCAAGCTCCCTCGCCACAGAAGCAGAGCAGGTTCAACGCTGCGAATCAGGAGCAGGCGACTTTGCGCGGTGGGGAAAGCAATTGATCGCGAAACGCCAGGTAATGCCTGAGGACCTCGCAGGGTGCCTCGATCTGCGGGTAGTGACCGATGTCGGGCAACACCACGGTGTCCGCGTCCGGGATCAGTTCCCGGTAACGCTCGACCATATGCGCACCGGAGATCGGATCGACCCCGCCATCAATCACTCGCAGCGGCACTTCACCGCGCTGCATCGCGCTCACCCAGCGGTTGCGCCAGACCCGTCGCTCCGGAATGTAGGCGATCAATTTGTGCATGATGCGTGGCCCGCGATGGCTTTCGACCAGGCTCCAGAAGTCATCCATCTGGCTTTCACTGGGACGGGTTTGCGGGCCGAAAATCTGCCGAAAGCTTCTCACCAGGCCATCACGGCTGAAGGCGCGGCCAATCATCCAGCCCAAAGGACTGAGCAAGAGTTTTTGCATCAATACCGGGCGGTGGGTTTCCGGAAACAACCCGCCGTTGAGAAACACACAACTGGCCAGCTCCACCCGCGACTCGTAATGCCGGGCCAGCAGTTCCTGGGCCACGCTGTCGCCATAGTCGTGTGCGAACAGGTGCACCGGCTGCTCGACATTCAGGTGTTCAAGCAGTGCCTGTTGCAGATCCGCTTGCTCCAGCAGGCTGTATTCGTGATTCGCCGGTTTGACCGAATCGCCGAAGCCGAGCATGTCGCAAGCGATCACGCGAAAGCGCTGGGTCAATGGCTGCCACAGGTAATGCCAGTCCCAACTGGCGGACGGAAAACCGTGAATCAGCAACAGCGGCTCACCCTGCCCCGCCGTCCAGTAACGGATGCTGTGGCCACGGAATACGAACGTCTGGCTGCGTTTGCGCCAGACACACAGAGGAATCTCGGCGAGTGCCATTAGAGTTTATAACCCGGGTCCAGTTTATCGAGCTTGCGCAGCAGCGCCGGCCACGCCAGCGCTCCGCCCATTCCTTGAGCACTTCTGGTGACACCCGCGATCATGGCTTTGGCGCCGGCCAGAATCTGCGGTTCGATGGCAATCAGTTCAGCCGCACCGTTTTGCGCCATGACTTGAATGTCGCAGGCACGTTGAAAGGTAAACATCATCAGGAACGTATCGGCGATGGTGCTGCCGCAGGTCAGCAGACCGTGGTTATGCAGCATCAGGAAATTGTTTTCACCGAGGTCGGCCTGCAGCCGCACCTTCTCTTCATGGTTGAGCGCCACACCTTCGTAGGCATGGTAGGCCAGACTGGAAAGCACGAACAACGATTGTTGGCTGATCGGCAGAACGCCCTGCTTCTGTGCCGAGACCGCCACCCCTGAAGCCGTGTGGGTGTGCAGCACACAAACAACATCGTGACGCACTTCATGCACGGCGCTGTGGATGGTGTAACCCGCCGGATTGATCTCGTAAGGACTGTCCATCAGCTTGTTGCCGGCCTGATCCACCTTGACCAGGCTCGACGCGGTCATTTCGTGAAACATCAAACCGAATGGGTTGATCAGGAAATCTTCGGTGCCGGGTACCTTGGCGGAGATGTGGGTAAAGATCAGGTCATCCCAACCGTGTTGGGCGACCAGGCGATAACAGGCCGCCAGGTCAACGCGAGTCTGCCACTCGGCAGCACTGACCAGGTCTTTGACACTGTGTGGCGATTGGACGGGAGCGACAGTCACGGCAAGGAGCCTCGGTGTTTTTTTATTATGGAGTGTTTCCTATGTTTACCGAGTCTAGTCAGCCCTTGAGGTTCGTGTAGTTGCATTGGCAGCCAGCTTGATGTCCCAGCGAGTCAGTCGCCCTGCTGCCCTGGATCCATGTCAAACGACCGGCGCCAGCAAGGGGCTGACAGGCCGCTTTTGCCGCCTGACCGGCGTTGATGGCGGGTTATCCGTCACTCGCGCAGTGCGCTGATCAGCTCCGCCAGCCAAGGCTCGGCGTCCGTTTCGGGGGTCACGCTTTCGCTGGCATCCAGGCGTAGCATTGGCAGCACTTCGCGAATGCCCAGTTCACCGAACAATTCACGCATCTGCTCGCCGCCGCCACAAAAAGTATCGCCATAACTCGCATCGCCCAATCCGATCACTGCCCCCGGCAAACCGCGCCAGGCCGCTGGCAATTGATCACGAATGGTCGAATACAGCGGTTGCAGGTTGTCCGGCAATTCGCCCATGCCGGTGGTCGAGGTCACCGCCAGAAAGGCTTCGGGGCCAAACGCCTGGACGTCGGCGAGGGTCGCACGCGGGTTGTGCCAGGTTTCAAAACCAGCGGCTTTCAACAGGCTGGCGGCGTGGCGGGCAACTTCTTCGGCCGTGCCGTACACCGAGCCGGAAATGATGGCGACTTTCATCAATCTGATCCTGAATCCGAGTAAAAGACCCGGATATTAACACCACAGTCGTGATTATTCTTTTAGAATGCAATTGACAATCAATCAGGAAAGGATGCTTCGATGATTAATGCTCAACTGCTGCAAATGGTGATCAACGCCTCTAACGACGGCATCGTGATTGCCGAAAAGGAAGGCGATCAGGACAAAATCCTCATCTACGTCAACCCCGCGTTCGAACGCCTGACGGGCTACTCCAGCGAAGAAATCCTCTATCAGGATTGTCGTTTCCTGCAGTCGGGGGATCGTGACCAGGAAGCCCTGCCGTTGATTCGCGACGCCTTGAACCGAGAAGGTTCCTGCCGGGAAATACTGCGCAACTACCGAAAGGACGGCACACCGTTCTGGAATGAGCTGTCCCTTTCAACGGTGAAAAATCCAGCGGACGGGCAAACCTACTTTGTCGGTGTGCAGAAAGACGTCACGGTGCAAGTCAAGGCGCAACAGCGCGTGGCACAACTAGAGGGGCAGGTGGCTGAACTCCAGGCCGAGCTTGCCGCGCTCAAGGCGACGAACGGCAAAAACAAAACTCAGAATTAATGGTCAGTAACTACAATCACCAATGACTTTGTAATTATATCTTTCGAGCTGGCCATGCAACGCGACGCGCTCCTGACCCAGGATGAGCTGGATTTCATCCAGACCATGCAACACAACCCGCAACTCAATGTGCGGGATGCGACGTCGAGCCTGCTCGTCAACGGTGGATCGCAAATCCGTGACCTGCTCACCCGCCTGGCGGCCCATGAGCAGGTCACCATTCAAGCCAGCTTCGAAAACCAGCAAATAACCTTCCCCCTGCACCTGGTGGAAGACGAGTTCCATGCGATGCATTTGCGTCTCGGCGTGCCGAGCATCTATGAAGACGGGCCCATGGTCCGGCCTTGGCGCCTGGTACTGGACGAGCCGGTAGCGCTGGAAAACGCCCAGGGTCAACCCGGCACCCTGTGGGTACACGAAGTGTCGTGCAAAGGGGTTTTGCTGGAGATTCGCAACAAGACCAAGCCACCGAAGCATTTCGCCTTGTGGTTCAGCCCTTCAGGCTATGAGCGGATTGCCTTGCGCGGCACCTTCGAGAAAGAAAACGAACAGGGCTTCTACGCCTATCAACTGAACCAGAGCGATACGGACGAAGCCGAGCGTCTGCGCCAGTTCATCCTGCAACAGCATCGCTTGACCCACCCAACGCTGCATCTCTGAACTTCAAGTATCCAGATTTCCCGCCAGGAACTGCTTCAGACGCTGGCTCATGACCTTCCCTTCATTGCCCAGGCAACCGATCGATGACCCGGCCAGGCTTTCCTGCGCCAGGTCGGAAGCATCTCCAGCCAACAACAATCGACACTCCAGGCCCAAGGCAAGGCGATTCAAGCGCCGTGGCAACTCGGCATTCGGCACCTGATTGGAAAACAACACCAGTGCCATGGGCTTGATCCTTTCACACATCAGCGCCAGTTCCTCGAATGGCTGGCCTATGTTCAATACGCGAATGGCTGATGGCCCGGAACTCAGGAACAGGGCGGCAACCAACAGCTCCAGCTCCCGGCAGTGACCATCCAGGGCACAGATGACCACGCGACGCGGCTGCTTCTCGCGCGTCAACAGCAAGCGCTGCACGACCCGCGAACGCAGAAAACCATCCAGGAACAGCCACTCGCTGGTTACGCCGAACTGGTCCTGGCTTTGCAACAACTGCTTCCACACGGGGATCAGAATGTCCTGAAATACCACCGGCAGGGCGTAGCTGGAAAAGATTTGCCCGTAGACCTGCTCCAGCTGAAGGTCGTCAAACCCGTTGACCGCTGCAAGAACCTGTTGCCGCCACTGTGCGTAATCGGCTTCCACGAGGTTGGTGGGAATGATGTGCGACAACGCCTGGAGCGGCTCGGTCCTGGCCAGGATCTTGCCGACCCTGCTGACCGCAACACCGCGCTCTATCCAGCCGAGAATGCTGCGGACACGCTCAATATCGGCCATCGAATACAGTCGATGCCCGCTATCGGTGCGTGTGGGAACAATCAGGCCATAACGTCGCTCCCAGGCGCGAAGCGTGACCGGGTTGACACCTGTCAGTCGCGCCACCTCGCGAATGGGAAAAAGCTCTTCCTGTTCGAGCGCGACGGCCTGCGTAGATACTGAAGCGACGTCTGTAAGTATGGGCATCCTGTTGAAACATCCCTGTATCGTCCGTCCGATATTCTAACGCCCCCGCCCCGTAAAGTTTCCGTAAAAAATCGATACTGCGAAGGAACGGGTAAACGTCACAGACGCCACGGGCAGAATCAGGAATAATCCTTGCTTGTTTCAAGTCGCAGCCCACCACCCCGGCGCTGCGCCTGGCGAAGCGCCTATCCGGAGCGACGCAAATGCCTTATGGAGATACACAATGTCTACCCCACCCGTCACGCTGATGGTTGCGCGCCGCGTTGCCAATGGACGTTATCAGGACCTGATCGCCTGGCTGCGCGAAGGCGAGCAATTGGCCACCGACTTTCCCGGCTACCTCGGCTCCGGCGTACTCGCACCGCCGCCCGACGATGACGAATTCCAGATCATTTTCCGCTTCGCCGACGAACAGACTCTGCACGCCTGGGAACATTCTGTCTCTCGCAGCGCCTGGCTCGGACGCGGCAGCGACCTGTTCGCCCACCCGACAGAACACCGGGTCAGCGGTATCGAAGGCTGGTTTGGCGTCGCCGGTCAACGCCCGCCGCGCTGGAAACAGGCCGTGGCGATCTGGCTGGCGTTCTTTCCGGTCTCGCTGCTGTTCAACTTTGTGCTGGGGCCGCTGATCAGTGACATGAGCCTGCTGCCGCGGGTGTTCATCAGCACGCTGTGCCTGACGCCGCTGATGGTTTACTTGTTCATTCCGTTGTCGACCCGTTTGCTGGCCAATTGGCTGAACAGTGCGCCAGCTCGACCGCTGCCCGCAGAACCCACCGTCCAAAATCGCTGATCCCCCTGTGGGAGCGAGCTTGCTCGCGATGAGGGCGTGTCAGTCAACATATGTGTCGTCTGACAGTCCGCAATCGCGAGCAAGCTCGCTCCCACAGTTGTTTCCCCCCGCAATAGGTAGAGCGCTGCCGTCGCTGGTATAGTTTTGCTCTCACCGCGACGCGAGCCGTTCATGACTTCTTCCGCAGCCCCTATCCTGATTACCGGCGCCGGCCAGCGAGTCGGCCTGCACTGCGCCCGGCGATTGCTGGAAGACGGCCATCGCGTGATTTTCAGCTACCGCAGCGAGCGGCCCGGCGTACAAGCCCTGCGCGACCTGGGGGCCACCGCCGTGTTCGCCGACTTCGCCAGCGAGGCAGGGATCCTCGCCTTCATCGGTGAACTCAAAACCCACACCGACTGTTTGCGGGCGATTGTCCACAACGCCTCCGAATGGCTGGCCGAAACACCGGACACTGACGCCGCCGCATTCACCCGCATGTTCAGCGTGCACATGCTGGCGCCCTACCTGATCAACCTGCATTGCGCCGACCTGCTGCAACGCTCAAGCCCCGCAGACATCGTGCACATCAGCGATGACGTGACCCGCAAGGGCAGCAGCAAGCACATCGGCTATTGTGCCAGCAAAGCCGGACTCGACAGCCTGACCCTGTCCTTTGCCGCCAGGTACGCGCCGGACATCAAGGTCAACGGAATTGCGCCGGCCCTGCTACTGTTCAACCCTGAAGACGACGCGGCCTACCGCGCCAAGGCGCTGGCCAAGTCCGCGCTGGGCATCGAACCCGGCTGCGAAGTGATCTACCAGAGCCTGCGCTATCTGCTCGACAACCCTTATGTCACCGGCACCACCCTGACCGTCAACGGCGGAAGGCACATCAAATAAGTGTCCCGCGAGGATTTTCCATGACGTTATCCCTGCCCCAGAATTATCGAGAGATCCTCATCGGCCTCGGTGAGAATCCAGACCGCGAAGGCCTGCTCGACACCCCGGTGCGCGCAGCCAAAGCCATGCAGTACCTTTGCCATGGTTACGAGCAAAGTGTCGAAGAGATCGTCAATGGCGCGCTGTTCGCCTCCGACAACGATGAAATGGTGATCGTCGACAACATCGAGCTGTATTCGCTTTGCGAACACCACATGCTGCCCTTCATCGGCAAGGCGCATGTGGCTTATATTCCAACCGGCAAGGTGCTGGGGCTGTCGAAAATCGCGCGGTTGGTGGACATGTTCGCCCGGCGCCTGCAAATCCAGGAAAACCTCACCCGGCAAATCGCCGACGCCGTGCAACAGGTGACCGGTGCGGCAGGCGTCGCAGTGGTCATCGAAGCGCAGCACATGTGCATGATGATGCGCGGCGTCGAGAAACAGAATTCGACCATGAACACCTCAGTGATGCTCGGCGCCTTCCGCGAGTCGAGCAACACCCGCCAGGAGTTCCTGCAATTGATTGGACGGAGCAAGTAGCAATGCCACAACTTCAGCCAGGCATGGCACGTATCCGGGTCAAAGACCTGTGCCTGCGTACCTTCATCGGCATCAATGAGGATGAAATCCTCAACAAGCAGGATGTGCTGATCAACCTCACCATTCTGTACGCGGCCCAGGAAGCGGTACGTGACAACGACATCGATCACGCGCTGAACTACCGCACGATCACCAAGGCGATCATCGCCCACGTGGAAGGCAACCGCTTTGCGCTGCTCGAACGCCTGACCCAGGAAATTCTCGACCTGGTGATGGCCAACGCCTCGGTGCTCTACGCCGAAGTCGAGGTCGACAAGCCCCACGCGCTGCGATTCGCCGAGTCGGTGTCGATAACACTCGCGGCAAGCCGCTAAGCTTCAAGCTTCAAGCTTCAAGCGGTAAGCTAGAAGCCACCGCAATCCAAATCTTGCAGCTTGAAGCTTGCCGCTCAAAGCTGTCTCGCAGAGACCCCCATGAACGATCAACAACGCCTGGAACTCGAAGCCGCCGCCTTTCGTCGGCTGGTGGCCCACCTGGACAGCCGCAAGGATGTACAGAACATCGACCTGATGAACCTCTCGGGCTTCTGCCGCAACTGCCTGTCCAAGTGGTACAAGGCAGCGGCGGATGAGCGCCAGATCGACGTCAGCCTCGACGAAGCCCGCGAAGTGGTTTACGGCATGCCGTACGCCGAATGGAAAGCCCAATATCAGCAAGAAGCCAGCGCCGAACAACAGGCGGCGTTCGCCAAAGGAAAACCCAATGAGTGATTTGAACACCCTGCGCGCCAGCCTCAACAGCGGCGAACACGCCTTTGCCGATACCCTGGCGTTCATTGCAGGCGGCTACGACTACCAGCCTCAGGCCTTCAACAACGGCGGTGTGGAAAACGCGGCCGGGCAGAATGAAGGCTCGTGCAAGACCCTGGGTCTGGCGCTGCTCGAAGGCTTGAGCGATGAAGAAGCCTTGTTGGCTTTCGGCGAGCATTACCGCTCGGTTGTTGCCACACCTGAAGGCAGCGACCACGGCAACATCCGGGCGCTGATTGCCCACGGCCTGGCGGGTGTGAAGTTCACTCAACAGCCGCTGACTCGCCGCTGATACCCAAAAGATCGCAGCCCTGTAGGAGCTGCCGCAGGCTGCGATCTTTTGATCTTTGCACATTCCGACTTTTAAGATTGACCCGGCAACTTTATTTCGTTTGCCCCGCAGCACCGCTCCCGGCTTAGATAAAAAGAAGTCCTCCTTCTTCCGAGCCGGTCATTCATGCGCAGCGAAACCATCAGCCAGTCGATCAACATCGTTCACCCTGTCACGCTCAGCCACGGCAAAAACGCCGAGGTCTGGGACACCGATGGCAAACGCTACATCGACTTTGTCGGCGGCATCGGCGTGTTGAACCTCGGCCATTGCCATCCGCGCATCGTCGAGGCCATTCGCGAACAAGCCACGCGGCTGACCCACTATGCATTCAACGCAGCGCCCCATGTGCCTTACCTCGAACTGATGGATCGCCTCAGTGCGTTCATGCCCGTGGGTTACCCGGTCAGCGGCATGCTCACCAACAGCGGCGCGGAAGCGGCGGAAAACGCCCTGAAGATCGTCCGTGGCGCCACCGGCCGCAGCGCGGTCATCGCCTTCGACGGGGCTTTCCACGGCCGCACGCTGGCCACCCTCAACCTCAATGGCAAAGTGGCGCCCTACAAACAGAAAATCGGCGTGCTGCCGGGCCCGGTGTATCACCTGCCCTTCCCCAGCCAGGACAACGGCGTCACCTGCGCCGAAGCCCTCAAAGCCATGGAGCGCCTGTTCAGCGTCGAGATCGATGTCGAAGACGTCGCCTGCTTTATCGTTGAACCGGTGCAGGGCGAAGCGGGCTTCCTGGCCATGGACGTCGAGTTCGCCCAGGCGCTGCGCAAGTTCTGCGACGACAAGGGCATTGTGCTGATCGCCGATGAAATCCAGTCCGGCTTCGGCCGTACCGGCCAGCGCTTCGCGTTCTCGCGGCTGGGCATCGAACCGGACCTGATCCTGCTCGGCAAAAGCATCGCCGGCGGTGTGCCGTTGGGGGCGGTGGTCGGGCGCAAATCACTGCTGGATAACCTGCCGAAGGGCGGACTGGGTGGCACTTATTCCGGCAATCCCATCGCCTGCGCCGCCACACTGGCGACCCTCGATGAAATGACCGATGCCAACCTGCACGCCTGGGGCACACAACAGGAAGAAGCGATTGTCGGCCGCTACGAAACCTGGCGTTTGAACAACCTGACGCCGTATCTGGGCCGACTGACCGGTGTAGGTGCGATGCGCGGCATCGAGTTGATCAACGCCGATGGCTCGCCTGCGCCGGCTCAATTGACCCAACTGCTGGCGCTGGCGCGGGATGCGGGCCTGCTGCTGATGCCCAGCGGCAAATCGCGGCACATCATTCGCTTGCTGGCGCCATTGACCATCGAGGCTGCGGTGCTGGAAGAAGGGCTGGATATTCTTGAAGCCTGCCTGGCAAAACTGACTCAAGCATAAAGCCCCTGTAGGAGCTGCCGCAGGCTGCGATCTTTTGATTTTGATTTTTACAAACAAGATCAAAAGATCGCAGCCTGCGGCAGCTCCTACAGGGTTGGGTGCATTTGTCTTCACAATAAAAAAACCGGCCGAAGCCGGTTTTTTCATTTCGACGAAAGCAGAATCAAGCGTTCTGCAGATTGTCGAGGTAACGCTCGGCATCCAGTGCCGCCATGCAACCGGCTCCAGCCGAAGTGATGGCCTGACGGTACACGTGGTCGGCCACGTCACCGGCGGCGAAGATGCCTTCGAGGTTGGTGGCGGTGGCGTTGCCGTCACGGCCACCCTGCACGACCAGGTAACCGTCTTTCAACGTCAGCTGGCCTTCGAACAGCGAAGTGTTCGGGGTATGGCCGATGGCGATGAACACACCGTCGACTTTCACTTCGTCGAAGCTGCCGTCGTTGTTCTTCAGGCGGGCACCGGTCACGCCCATGTTGTCGCCCAGCACTTCATCCAGGGTCGCGTTCAGCTTCAGCTCGATCTTGCCTTCGGCAACACGGGCGTTCAGCTTGTCGATCAGGATCTTCTCGGCGCGGAAAGTTTCGCGACGGTGGATCAGGGTGACTTTGCTGGCGATGTTGGCCAGGTACAGGGCTTCTTCGACAGCGGTGTTGCCGCCACCGACCACAGCAACCGGCTTGTTGCGATAGAAGAAACCGTCGCAGGTTGCGCAGGCGGAGACGCCTTTGCCCATGAACGCTTCTTCCGATGGCAGGCCCAGGTAACGGGCGCTGGCGCCGGTGGCGATGATCAGGGCGTCGCAGGTGTAAGTCGCACTGTCACCGGTCAGGGTGTATGGCTTGGCAGCGAAGTCCACGGCATTGATGTGATCGAAAACGATCTCGGTTTCAAAGCGCTCGGCGTGCTCGCGCATCCGCTCCATCAGCGCCGGGCCGGTCAGGCCGTGGACGTCGCCCGGCCAGTTGTCGACTTCGGTAGTGGTGGTCAATTGACCGCCGGCCTGCATGCCGGTGATCAGCAGCGGCTTGAGGTTGGCACGGGCGGCATAGACCGCAGCGCTGTAACCGGCAGGGCCGGAACCGAGAATAATCACTCGCGAATGACGGACTTCAGACATGACCTGCTCCTGTTGACCGGCCCGGAACACCTGGCGCGGAACGCCGGATTGCCGGCTGGAATAAAAAAGAACGGTTGAAAGCACTTGGGGAAGGCTTGAACCCGACCGTCCTGTAAAAAGATTGGGTGCAGCGTATCGAGGGGGCGAAGATTAAGGAAATACGGTTTAACAATCCAGCTCATAGGTGGTCTCTATGCAATCTGCCCGACGATATCGACGTCTTTGTTACAGTGAATGTCGATACCGCCACCGCGCTTTCGCCTGTGAAGCAAAGCCGGTAAGGTCGGCGCGTTTTCCCTCTGCCCGGAGCACCTTATGCCCGCCCCTGTTCTGTCCGGCCCGCAATACTTGCGCGAAGGCCTCAAGCTGGTGCTGAGCCCCAGCCTGCGTTTGTTTGTATTGTTGCCGCTGGCGATCAACCTGGTGCTGTTCGTCGGATTGATCTACCTGGCCGGCCATCAATTCAGCCTGTGGGTCGACACACTGATGCCGTCCCTGCCCGACTGGCTGAGTTTTCTCAGCTACATCCTCTGGCCGCTCTTCGTGGTGCTCGTCGTGCTGATGGTGTTCTTCACCTTCACCCTGCTCGCCAACGTCATTGCCGCGCCATTCAACGGCTTCCTCGCGGAGAAAGTCGAAGTGGTGGTGCGCGGCACCGATGATTTTCCGGCCTTCAGCTGGGGCGAACTGATTGCGATGATCCCGCGCACCCTGGCTCGGGAAATGCGCAAGCTCGGCTATTTCCTGCCGCGGGCGATCGGGCTGTTCATCCTCTCGTTCATCCCGGTGGTGAACATCATCGCCGCACCGCTGTGGCTGTTGTTCGGGGTGTGGATGATGGCGATCCAGTACATCGACTACCCGGCGGACAACCACAAGCTGGGCTGGAACGAGATGCTTGGCTGGCTGCGCGAGAAGCGCTGGCAGAGCATGAGTTTTGGCGGGATTGTTTATCTGGTGTTGCTGATTCCGGTGGTCAACATCCTGATGATGCCGGCGGCAGTGGCCGGGGCTACGCTGTTCTGGGTGCGTGAGCGGGGTGCCGAGGCGCGGGGGATTCCTGCCCGATGACAGACGTCATGCAGGCAGCAAACTGGCAGAACCAGTTGAAGACCCTTTATCAGCGGACCTGATTCTCCCAGAGACGTTTGGCAAAAAACCTGCGGTAAGGACGCTTGATCCTTGCCGCAGATTCCTCAGGAGGGGCCGTACTCCGTCACCTTCGAATTTGACCGCCTGCAGCGGGGAGATGAAAACAGTTTCGCGAATTGCCCTCTCCGACTCGATTACTCAACGTGAAACACAATCATCCCGCTAGGCGAAGACATGCCGTTCACAAACGCCACCGCTTTGACGCCCTTGAGACCGCGGTCCCACGAACGGTTGTAACGCCAAAGACCAGGCATTAATTTTGTGGCCTCGCCCAGGATACTACCGTCATAGTTCTGTATCTGAACAGCGCTCGCTGCAGGGTCACAGCCCACGACAATTGGCACAGGGCCTTGCCGATATCGGCTATCGTCCATGGGTGCCGCAATCAATGGCGCATCGCTATTTACGGACACAGTGAACCTTCGCTCTACGCTTGGATAGGAGGGCTCTCCATTCACAATCTGTCCAGTCCTGACGGACCACTGACCCACGACCCACTTATGGAGGTATCGCCACTTTGTGCCTTCAACGATAGCCTCGGCCCAGATGGTGTTATCCGGATTCAAAATGTGAACCTTGGCACCTTGTAAACAGTCCCCCGCCAACATCACGTATCCAGGGGCATGTTGACTGTTTTGTGGGGGGTAAAGAGTCGTTGGCGGATTCAACGCGACTGCGTCAGTTCCTTCTGCCACCTCTGACGAAAGTTGTAATTGATATGGATTTTTTGTCTGGTCGATCATGATATTAGTGCTCCAGTTCGCGGCGGAATTGCCGGTAAGCGGAACCTTTTTAGCGCTGCGACAGCGTGCAAACAACCTCTCAAAACTGACAGCCCAGGCGAACGGCGCGCTGTTTCCTGAATCGGATTCTGCGTAACCGGCCTCGGTTTCAACTGCCCAGGCTTGATGAACACAAGTTTGCATCGTCACAAATCCATCATCCCGACGTCACACTGACGACATGGCCCCAGCCGACACTGGGGTCATGACAACAGCTCTGCATATCACCCTGATCACCGAAACCTTTCCTCCGGAAATCAACGGCGTGGCCAACACCCTGGGTCGCTTGTGCGACGGTTTGCGCGCGCGCGGGCATCAGGTGGAACTGGTGCGACCACGCCAGGGCTGCGACCAGCAGTTGGGCAGCGACGATGAATTGCTTCTGTGCCGCGGCTGGCCGCTACCGGGCTATCCTGGTCTGCAATGGGGTCAGTCGTCGATGCACAAGCTGCTGCGGCGCTGGACGCGTCACCGTCCGGACGTGCTCTACATTGCCACCGAGGGTCCGTTGGGCCTGTCGGCCTTGCGTGCGGCACGGCGTCTGGGGATTTCCGTGGTCAGCGGCTTCCACACCAATTTCCAGCAGTACTCCAACCAGTACGGCCTTGGTTTGCTCACGCGCCTGCTGACTCACTACCTGCGCTGGTTCCACAACCGCTCGACCATGACCCTGGTGCCCAGCGTCAGTCAGCGCATGGAGCTGGAACGACGGCATTTCGAACGACTGGCGTTGCTCTCCCGAGGGGTCGACAGTGAGTTGTTCCACCCGGCCAAACGATTAAGTGCCCTGCGTGAGCAATGGGGACTGACCGAGGAAGACATCGCCGTCATTCACGTCGGACGCCTGGCCCCGGAAAAGAATCTTGGCTTGCTCAAACGCACCTTCAATACCCTCAAGGCGAGTTATCCCCGGCGTACCCTGAAACTGATCGTGGTCGGCGACGGGCCGCAGCGCCAGGAACTGCAAAACGAAATGCCCGACGCGATTTTCTGCGGCACCCAGCGGGGTGAAGCCCTGGCGTGTCACTACGCATCGGGCGATGTGTTTCTGTTTCCTAGCCTAACCGAAACCTTCGGCAATGTGGTGCTTGAAGCACTGGCCTCGGGGCTCGGCGTGGTGGCCTACGATCAGGCAGCGGCCGCCCAGCATATTCGCCATGGCTACAACGGTGTGTTGGCGATGCCGGGGGATGAAGAAGCGTTCTGCGATGCAGCGGCATGGCTGCTGGAGGACGGGGAAGCCTTGCGCAATGTGCGGCTCAATGCGCGCCAGCATGCCAGTCGCCAGGGTTGGGCGACGATAATCGAGCAGTTCGAGGGACAGTTGCGGGGGGCTTGTGCCGGGGAGATGGTGGTGCCGAATGCACCGATTGTTCCCTGATTTTGTAGTGCTCTTTAGTCAGCCATCGCGAGCAAGCTCGCTCCCACAGGGGGTTTGTGTACGACACAGAACCAATGTGGGAGCGAGCTTGCTCGCGATGAGGCCTTCCCGGTCGCCGCTTAAACCAGCGTCATCAACGCTTCACGGCTGAACGGCAGGATGTCTTCCTCACGACCGTCGCGCACTTTCTGTGCCCAGTCCGGGTCCACCAGCAATGCACGACCGACCGCCACCAGGTCGAACTCGTCGTTGTTCAGGCGCTCCAGCAGTTTTTCCAGGCTGGCCGGTTGTGCCACTTTGTCGGTGTTGACCATGAACTGCAGGAACTCGCCATCCAGGCCGACGCTGCCCACTGTAATGGTCGGCTTGCCGGTGAGTTGGCGGGTCCAGCCAGCCAGGTTCAGCTCGGAACCGTCGAACTCCGGCTCCCAGAAGCGGCGGGTCGAGCAGTGGAAAATATCCACGCCGGCATCGGCCAACGGCTTGAGGAACTCGCCCAGGGCCTCCGGGGTTTGCACTAGACGCGCGGTGTAATCCTGCTGCTTCCACTGGGAGAAGCGGAAGATGATCGGGAAACCTTCACCGACCGCGGCACGCACGGCCTGAATCAATTCAATGGCGAAGCGCGAACGGTTGGCCAGGCTGCCGCCGTATTCGTCGGTACGCTGGTTGCTGCCCTCCCAGAAGAACTGGTCGACCAGGTAACCGTGGGCGCCGTGGATTTCCACGCCGTCCATGCCGATGCTCTGGGCATCCTTGGCAGCCTGGGCGAACGCGGCGATCACATCCTGGATATCCTGTTGGGTCATGCCGTGCACAACGACCTGGCCGTCCTTGATTTTTTCCGACGGGCCATAGCCCGGTACGCTGGCGTCCGGTTCGGTGCCGATACGGCGTACGCTGCCCACATGCCACAACTGCGGAACGATCTTGCCGCCTTCGGCGTGAACGGCGTCGACGACTTTCTTCCAGCCGGCCAGCGCCGCTTCACCATAGAAGTGCGGAACGTTCGGGTAGCCGTTGGAAGCCTTGTGACCGACGGTGGTGCCTTCGGTGATGATCAGGCCAACGCCTGCTGCGGCGCGACGACGGTAGTATTCGATCACTTTGGAATTCGGCACGCCGCCCGGAGAAAAGGAGCGGGTCATCGGCGCCATGACGACACGGGTCGGCAATTCGAGGGTGCCGAGGTGGAACGGTTTGAACAGGGCTTTTACGGGCATGGGACGCTCCACGGAAGAATGACTTTATGACGGTGATAATATGGAGAGCCCAACGCATTGAACAGCATTATTGATTTCGGTGATTAACAGTCAAAAGACAGAAAGCAAAAGATCGCAGCCTTCGGCAGCTCCTACACCGGATCGTAGGAGCTGCCGAAGGCTGCGATCTTTTGATCTTGATCTATGGCTTAACTCAGCGCTTTTTCAATCGCATGAACAATGGTCGGATCATCCGGCGCCGTACGTGGCGAGAACCGCGCCAGTACCCGGCCATCCTTGCCCAGCAGGAACTTCTCGAAGTTCCAGGTGATATCGCCGGGGAATTCCGCGCCCTCGCCCGCCAGCAAGCGGTACAACTGATGACGGTCATGCCCGTTGACTTCCAGCTTGCTGGACAACGGGAAGGTCACACCATAGTTGAGGCTGCAGAAATCCTTGATCTCCTGCTCAGTCCCCGGTTCCTGCCCGGCAAACTGGTTGCACGGCAGGCCCAACACGCTGAAGCCTTTGCCCTTGTATTGTTGGTAGAGGTTTTCCAGCGCCGCGTATTGCGGGGTCAGGCCGCATTTGGAGGCGACGTTGACCACCAATACGACTTGGCCTTTGAAAGGCGCCAGAGGTAGCTCCTGTCCATCCAGGGCTGTCAATTTAAGGTCGTGAAAAGCACTCATGGCGTACTCCAGATTCCCGTGTTCTTCTCGAAACAGCCACTTGGCGGTGTCGTCAGGGACAGCCGCAGACTAAAAAGGCGCCCTCGGGGCGCCTCTCCAGTTATCTGAGCTTAGCGCAGAAATCAGTGATGATGGCCACCTTCGCCATGGACGTGGCCATGAGCGATTTCTTCCTGGCTGGCGTCACGGATGGCAACGATCTTGACCTGGAAATTCAGGCGCTGACCGGCCAACGGGTGGTTGCCGTCAACGGTGACATCGTCGCCGTCCAGATCACGGATGGTCACGATCTGCATCTGGCCGTCCGGAGCGGAAGCGTGGAACTGCATGCCCACTTCCAGCTCGTCGACGCCTTCGAACATGCTGCGGCTCAGGGTGCTGACCAGTTCGGCCGCGTATTCGCCGTAAGCGTCTTCAGGTTCAACGGCTACGGTCAGCTCGTCGCCGACAGCCTTGCCTTCCAGAGCCTTTTCCAGACCCGGGATGATGTTGCCTGCGCCTTGCAGGTAGACCAGCGGCGCGCCGCCGGCGGAGCTGTCGATGACCTCACCAGCGTCGTTGGTCAGGGTATAGTCGATGGAGACAGCCTTATTGGCGGCGATCAGCATGGGGCGAAACCTTTTGTATAGGAATATAGAAAGGCCCAGTTTAGCGAAGCAATCGACCGAAAGCGAACACAACCCGGACAAACGGGATTCGACGGTCACAGGCTTCCATCAGGACGAGGACGGCCACTGGGTGGCCGAGCTTTCCTGCGGCCACACCCAACACCTGCGGCACCAGCCGCCATGGCAATCCCGCGCCTGGGTCATGGACCCTGTGTTGCGCCAGGAAAAAATAGGCCAGCCCTTTGATTGCGGTTGGTGCGCACAAGGCACGGTTAGCGATAACCTTGGCGACTGAATTTCGGTAATCGACCAGCCATAGGTCGTGACCATTGCCATGCACCTTCCAGAGAATCCGCATGCAAACTTTTTTTATCGCGCCCACCGATTTTGGTGTGGGTCTGACCTCCATCAGCCTCGGGCTGGTGCGTACCCTTGAGCGCGCCGGGCTCAAGGTCGGCTTTTTCAAACCGATTGCCCAGCCGCATCCGGGCGACACGGGCCCGGAACGTTCCACCGAACTGGTGGCGCGTACCCACGGCTTGAAACCGCCTCAGCCACTGGGCCTGGCCCATGTCGAGCGCATGCTCGGCGACGGCCAGCTCGATGAGTTGCTCGAAGAAATCATCACCCTGTATCAGCAGGCGGCCATCGGCAAGGACGTGCTGATCGTCGAAGGCATGGTGCCGACCCGCAGCGCCAGCTACGCCGCGCGGGTCAACCTGCACCTGGCGAAGAGCCTCGACGCCGAGGTGATCCTGGTCTCGGCACCGGAAAACGAAGTGCTGACCGAACTCTCCGGTCGCGTCGAGTTGCAGGCGCAATTGTTCGGCGGCCCGAAAGATCCGAAAGTCCTCGGCGTGATCCTCAACAAGGTCAAGACCGAGGAAAGCATGGAGGCCTTCGCCACGCGCCTGAAGGAGCATTCGCCGTTGCTGCGCAGTGGTGATTTCCGCTTGCTCGGCTGCATTCCGTTCCAGCCGGAACTGAACGCGCCGCGCACCCGCGACGTCGCCGACCTGATGGGCGCGCAAGTGCTCAACGCCGGTGATTATGAAACCCGGCGCATGACCAAGATCATCATTTGCGCCCGCACCATGCGTAACACCGTGGAGTTGCTCAAGCCCGGCGTGCTGGTGGTGACCCCCGGCGACCGCGACGACATCATCCTCGCCGTCAGCCTCGCGGCCTTGAACGGCGTGCCGCTGGCCGGCCTGCTGCTGACCAGCGACACCCTGCCCGACCCGCGCATCATGGACCTGTGCCGCGGCGCCCTGCAGGCCGGGCTGCCGGTGCTGTCGGTGAGTACCGGCTCCTATGACACCGCCAACCTGCTCAATGGCCTGAACAAGGAAATCCCCATCGACGACCGCGAGCGCGCCGAAATCATCACCGATTTCATCGCTGGCCATCTCGATGCCAACTGGTTGCACCAGCGCTGCGGTACACCGCGCGAGATGCGCCTGTCGCCAGCGGTGTTCCGCTATCAATTGATCCAGCGCGCCCAGGCGGCCAACAAGCGCATCGTGCTGCCCGAAGGCAGCGAGCCGCTGACCGTGCAGGCCGCCGCGATCTGCCAGGCCCGTGGTATCGCTCGCTGCGTATTGCTGGCCAAGCCCGAGGATGTGCAGGCCGTCGCTCGCGCCCAGGGCATCGAGCTGCCGCCTGGCCTGGAAATCATCGATCCGGATTTGATCCGCGAGCGCTACGTCGAGCCGATGGTCGCGCTGCGCAAAAGCAAAAGCCTCAACGCACCAATGGCCGAGCAACAACTGGAAGACACCGTGGTGATCGGCACCATGATGTTAGCCCTGGATGAAGTCGACGGGCTCGTATCGGGCGTGATCAACACCACCGCCAACACCATCCGCCCGGCCCTGCAGCTGATTAAAACCGCGCCCGGCTGCACCCTGGTGTCTTCGGTGTTCTTCATGCTGTTCCCCGAAGAAGTGCTGGTCTACGGCGACTGCGTGATGAACCCGCACCCGAGCGCCAGCGAACTGGCCGAGATCGCCCTGCAAAGCGCCGACTCGGCCGCCGCATTCGGCATCACGCCACGGGTGGCGATGATCAGCTACTCCAGCGGCGAATCGGCCAGCGGCGAGGAAGTCGAAAAGGTCCGCGAGGCCACCCTGCTCGCCCACGAACAACAGCACTCGCTGCTGATCGACGGCCCCTTGCAGTACGATGCCGCGGCCAACGAAAGCGTGGCCCGGCAGCTGGCGCCGAACAGCCAGGTGGCCGGTCGTGCCACGGTGTACGTGTTCCCCGACCTCAACACCGGCAACACCACCCACAAAGCCGTGCAGCGCAGCGCCGACTGCGTCAGCCTCGGGCCGATGCTGCAAGGCCTGCGCAAACCGGTGAATGATTTGCCGCGCGGCGCGCAGGTCGACGACATCGTCTACACCATCGCCCTGACCGCGATTCAAGCCGCCAACCGACCTATGGATGTGTAAATGCTGGACTTCCTACCCGCCCCGTTGCGCGGCGTGATCGCCTCGCTGCTGCTGGCATTGAACACGATTTTGCTCTGCTCGTTCCTGTTCTGCGTGGCGCTCGTCAAGGCATTGCCGTTCGCCCTCACCCAACGCATCGCGGGCTGGCTGATGAGCCATACCCATGAAGCCTGGATCAGCCTCAACAAAGGCTGGATGAACCTGGTGCGCCGCACGCGCTGGCACATCAGCGGCCTGCAAGGCCTCGACTACCGGCACTCGTACCTGATCACCAGCAACCACCAGAGCTGGGTCGACATCCTGGTGCTGCAATACGTGCTCAACCGACGCATTCAACCGTTGAAGTTCTTTCTCAAGCAGGAGCTGATCTGGGTCCCGGTGATTGGTCTGGCCTGGTGGGCGCTGGGCTTTCCGTTCATGAAGCGCTACTCCAAGGCCTATCTGGAGAAGCACCCGGAGAAAAAAGGCAAGGACCTGGAAACCACCCGCAAGACCTGCGCGAAATTTCGCGACAACCCGGTGGGCATCTTCAACTTCGTCGAAGGCACGCGCTTCACCGAGGGCAAGCACAAGCAACAGCAATCCCCCTTCAAGTACCTGCTCAAGCCCAAGGCCGGCGGCATTGCCTTTGTGCTGGATGCGATGGGCGAACAACTGGAGTCCATCGTCAACGTGACCATCCACTACCCGGCCGGGCGCCCTGGTTTCTGGGACTTGTTGTGCGGGAACATTGCGGATGTGGTGGTGCATTTTGAAGAGCTGAAGATTCCGCCGCAGTTCATCGGCAAGAACTACGACCAGGATGGTGAGTATCGATTGCAGTTCCAGGGCTGGATCAATCAGATGTGGCAGGACAAGGATGCGCTGCTTGCGCAGATGCATCGGGAGTTCCCGGGAGCTTAAGATCAAAAGATCGCAGCCTTCGGCAGCTCCTACACAGAGGTGCGCGTTTACCCTGTAGGAGCTGCCGAAGGCTGCGATCCTTTGACAATCTCCAGGCCACAAAAAAACCCGCCGATGATCACTCATCGGCGGGTTTTTCATTTCTGGCTAGCGCTTAAATCGCACCGCGCTCGCGCAGCAGACCCAGCACTTGCTTGACGCCCTCTTCCAGCGACACGGACTGGGTGTCGATCACCAGATCGGCATCCAGCGGCACGTCGTACGGGAAGGACTCACCCGGAATGTTATCCCCGGCCGCCGCGTACAGGCCTTGCGGATCACGCTCGGCACAGACAGTCGGCGAAGCCTGGACGTAGACCGTCAGCAGACGATCCTTGCCGATCAGTTCCCGGGCCTGTTCACGACCTTCGGCGCTCGGTGCAACGAACGCCGCCAGGGTCAGCAGACCGGCTTCGTTGAACTGACGCGCAACGTGTGCGGCACGACGCCAGTTCTCGGTACGCCCGGCGCGATCCTGTGGCAGACCTTTGTTCAGGTCGTGACGCAGGTTCTGGCCATCGAGTACGAACACCGCGCGACCCAGGTCGAACAACTTGCGTTCAACGGCATACGCCAGAGTGCTCTTGCCCGCGCCCGACAAGCCGCTGAACAACACGGTGGCCGGTTGCTGGCCGAAGCGCT
This sequence comes from Pseudomonas sp. B1(2018), assembly GCF_003097365.1. Lineage (NCBI taxonomy): Bacteria > Pseudomonadati > Pseudomonadota > Gammaproteobacteria > Pseudomonadales > Pseudomonadaceae > Pseudomonas > Pseudomonas sp. B1(2018). The sequence goes on along the minus strand of NZ_PYUK01000007.1, from coordinate 201,406 downwards.
GTGCGCGCTCTTCGGTGGCGACGTGGGCTAGTTTGCCGTGGTGGGTACTGGTGCCATGGGCCAAAGGCTGGGCAACGATCATGCCGGCGCCGACGGTGCCATTGGTCAGGCGGTCGATGATGATGAAGGCACCGGTGGTGCGGTTGCTGTCGTAACCGTCGAGGGCAATCGGCGCGTCGAGCGCGATCTTGACCTTGCCGATTTCGTTCAACTGCAACGCGCTGGCCGGACCTTCTTCCAGGGTGTTCACGTCGACCTTGTTGACGATGCTGGCGATGGAGCCCGGCACGTAACTGGTGGCGCGCTTGATGTCGTATTTCTTGCCCGGCAGCATCGGCTCTTCAGCCATCCACACCAGCATGGCTTCGAAGCTGTCGGTCACCGGCGGCACGTTGTCGGCGTGAACCAACAGGTCACCACGGGAGATGTCGATTTCGTCTTCCATGGTCAGCGTGACTGCCTGACCTGGACCTGCGTGTTCCAGCTCACCTTCGAAGGTGACGATGGACTTCACACGGCTGCTCTTACCCGACGGCAGCACCACGACTTCGTCGCCTTTCTTGACGATGCCGCTGGCCAGCGTACCGGCGAAGCCACGGAAGTTCAGGTTCGGACGGTTGACGTACTGCACCGGGAAACGCAGGTCGGTGAAGTTGCGATCGCCCGCTACTTCCACGGTCTCGAGGATTTCCATCAGCGACTGGCCGGTGTACCACGGCGAGCGCTCGGACTTGTTCACCACGTTGTCGCCCTTCAATGCCGACATCGGCACGAAGTGCATGCTGGTGGGCTTCATCTTCAGGCCTTCGGCGAACTGCAGGTAGTCGGCCTTGATCGACTCGAACACGCCTTGGTCGAAGTCCTTGAGGTCCATCTTGTTGATGGCCACGACTATGTGCTTGATGCCCAGCAACGAGGCGATGAAGCTGTGGCGACGGGTCTGGGTCTGCACGCCATAGCGGGCGTCGACCAGGATGATCGCCAGGTCACAGGTGGACGCACCGGTGGCCATGTTGCGGGTGTACTGCTCATGGCCGGGGGTGTCGGCGATGATGAATTTGCGCTTGGCGGTGGAGAAATAGCGGTACGCGACATCGATGGTGATGCCTTGTTCACGCTCGGCCTGCAGGCCGTCTACCAGCAACGCCAGGTCGATGTCTTCGCCGGTGGTGCCGACTTTTTTCGAGTCGCGGGTGATCGCTTCCAGGTGATCTTCGTAGATCATCTTGGAGTCGTGCAGCAGGCGCCCGATCAGGGTGCTCTTGCCGTCGTCGACGTTACCGCAGGTCAGAAAGCGCAGCAGCTCTTTACGTTCGTGCTGGCCCAGGTAGGCGAGGATGTCCTCGCTGATCAAATCAGATTGGTGGCTCATTGCATTCAAGCTCCAAGCTGTAAGCTTCAAGCGGCAAGCTTGTCGGCGTACAGCTAGTCAGAAATTTTGTCGATCAACCCGCACAGCATTTTTGAAAGCTCGCGAGTTTCCATAATCCAATTTTCAGCCAGCGGGTCTGCGATGTAAGCAATGTCTCGACCGATGATGATCTGCGTGCGTAACTCCGCGTTGGAGGCCTTTGCAATCCAGAGAAATCGAACTTTTTCTCTGTTGCTTCGCCGCTCCATGCCTTCAGCAATATTGGAAGGCACCGAAAGTGCGGAGCGGGTAATTTGATCTTTGAAACCAAAATCCCCACATCGCGCAAATTCTCTATAGATTCCCACCGCTAAATACTTGCTACGCTGCCAAACAATCAGCTTCTCGAAATCCATTACGAGTCATCCGATGACGGCTCGCAACAACCGGCTGCAAGCACCAAACTGCAACGTTACGCATACCGCCTTTAACTTGCAGCTTGCCGCTTGTAACTCGAAGCTTAAAAATACCCTTGACGTTTTTTGTCTTCCATCGAGCCTGCGCCATCGTGGTCGATGACACGGCCCTGGCGCTCGGAAGTTCGCGTCAGGAGCATTTCCTGAATGATGTCCGTGAGGCTTTCGGCCTCGGACTCCACCGCGCCCGTCAACGGGTAGCAACCAAGGGTACGGAAACGCACTTTCTTTTTGACGATGCGCGCTTTGTCTTCATCGCTCAGGTGCTCGAGGATGCGCTCGTCGTCGATCATGATCAGCGTACCGTTCTTCTCGATGACTTCACGCTCGGCGGCGAAGTACAGCGGGACGATCGGGATGCCTTCAAGGTAGATGTACTGCCAGATGTCCAGTTCGGTCCAGTTCGACAGCGGGAAGACGCGGATCGACTCGCCCTTGTTGACCTTGCCGTTGTAGACGTTCCACAGCTCGGGACGCTGGTTCTTCGGGTCCCAGCGGTGCTTGCTGTCGCGGAACGAGTACACGCGCTCCTTGGCGCGGGACTTCTCTTCATCGCGACGGGCGCCGCCGAACGCTGCGTCGAAACCATGCTTGTCGAGTGCCTGCTTCAGGCCCTCGGTCTTCATGATGTCGGTGTGCTTGGCGCTGCCGTGGGTGAACGGGTTGATGTTCTGCGCCACGCCGTCCGGGTTGATATGGGTGATCAGGTCGAGGCCCAGCTCGGCGACCATCTTGTCACGGAAGGCGTACATCTCCTGGAATTTCCAGCGAGTGTCGACGTGCATCACCGGAAACGGCAGCTTGCCCGGGAAGAACGCCTTGCGTGCCAGATGCAGCATCACGGCGGAGTCTTTACCGATGGAGTACAGCATCACCGGGTTGTCGAACTCGGCGGCCACCTCGCGGATGATGTGGATGCTTTCCGCCTCCAGCTGTTTCAGATGCGTCAGTTTGTCGACCATGGCTACTCACGAAAGCTTTCTTATGAACGGCCAGCGGGCCGTGTTCGAGCGGGGATCCTAGCACAGCGACCTCTTCTAATCAGGACGCCAACTAGATCGAAAGAGCATATGAATATGCCTGCCCGTTTGGGCTATTGAACGGCGAACACATCCCTGTAGGAGCTGCCGAAGGCTGCGATCTTTTGATTTTGACTTTGATTTTTACAAGCAAGATCAAAAGATCGCAGCCTTCGGCAGCTCCTACACAGGTTGACCAGGTCAAATCGGGTTTGGGCAATCGATGAAGATGTGCTCCAGCGCAAAGCGCCGCGCCAGATAATCCCCCAGCGCCTGAACGCCGTAGCGCTCGGTGGCATGGTGACCGGCGGCGATGAAGCTGATGTCGTTTTCCCGTGCACTGTGGAAGGTCTGCTCGGAAGCTTCGCCGCTGAGGTACAGGTCGACGCCGGCCGAAATGGCCTGATCGATGTATCCCTGGCCGCCACCGGTGCACCAGCCGACGCGGCGGATCATGGCGCTGCCTTCAATCAACAGCGGCTCACGGCCCATGACTTCCTGTACGCGGCGGGCGAAATCCCGGGGCATCATCGGCTCATTCAGCGAACCGACCAGACCGACAATCTTCAGGTTATCCGGGTCCAGCGGACCTTCGACGGTGATGTCGAGCTGCCGCGCCAACTGCACGTTATTGCCGACATCCGGGTGCAGATCCAGAGGCAGGTGATAGGCCAACAGGCTGATATCGTGCTTGAGCAGGGTCTTCAAGCGGCGCTGCTTCATGCCGGTGATGCACGGGTTTTCACCCTTCCAGAAGTAGCCGTGATGCACCAGCACCAGATCGGCATTGGCCTCTACCGCGGCATCCAGCAACGCCTGGCTGGCAGTGACGCCACTGACAATGCGCATCACTTGCGGACGGCCTTCGACCTGCAAGCCATTGGGGCAGTAATCGGCGATTTTGGCGCTGTTGAGGTAACGGTCGGCTTCTTCGACCAGGGTGCTCAGGGCGACGGCCATGAAAGACTCCTAAATATCCCGTTCAGAGGCGCGTGCGGCCTCGTATAATGCGCGTCATTATGAGCGGTCTCTTACCGCCTGCAACTCTCTCAGGAACTGCTTAATGCTCAAGGCGCTGCGTTTTTCCGGCTGGCCGCTGTTGGCCGGCGTGCTTGTCGCTCTTTTGATAATCCAGCGTTACCCGCAGTGGGTCGGGCTCCCGAGCCTCGACGTCAATCTGCAGCAAGCGCCGCAAACCACCAGCATGCAACAGGGCCCGGTGTCTTATGCCGACGCGGTCACCACCGCAGCGCCGTCGGTGGTGAACCTGTACACCACCAAGGTCATCAACAAACCCAATCATCCGTTGTTCGAAGATCCGCAGTTCCGCCGTTTCTTCGGCGATAACTCGCCCAAGCAGAAACGCATGGAGTCGAGCCTCGGTTCCGGCGTGATCATGAGCCCGGAAGGCTACATCCTGACCAACAACCACGTGACCAGCGGCGCCGACCAGATCGTCGTGGCGCTCAAGGACGGTCGCGAAACCCTGGCCCGGGTGATCGGCAGCGACCCGGAGACTGACCTCGCGGTGCTGAAGATCGACCTGAAAAACCTGCCGTCGATCACCGTCGGGCGCTCCGACAACATCCGCATCGGCGACGTGGCGCTGGCCATCGGCAACCCGTTCGGCGTCGGCCAGACCGTGACCATGGGCATCATCAGTGCCACCGGGCGCAATCAACTGGGCCTGAACAACTATGAAGACTTCATCCAGACCGATGCCGCGATCAACCCCGGCAACTCGGGCGGTGCACTGGTAGACGCCATTGGCAACCTGACCGGCATCAACACGGCGATCTTCTCCAAATCCGGTGGCTCCCAGGGCATCGGTTTCGCGATCCCGGTAAAGCTGGCGATGGAAGTCATGAAGTCGATCATCGAGCACGGCCAGGTGATTCGTGGCTGGCTGGGTATCGAAGTGCAGCCGTTGACCCAGGAACTGGCCGAATCCTTCGGTTTGTCCGGGCGTCCGGGCATTGTCGTGGCGGGGATTTTCCGCGATGGTCCGGCACAGAAGGCCGGCCTGCAACTGGGTGACGTGATTCTTGCCATCGATGGCGAACCGGCCGGCGATGGCCGCCGCTCGATGAATCAGGTGGCGCGGATCAAGCCGACCGACAAGGTCACGATCCAGGTGATGCGCAACGGCAAGGAACTCAAGCTGACCGCGGAAATCGGTTTGCGTCCGCCGCCGGCACCGGTCAAAGAGAAAGAAGAAGAGTAAGCGGCATCCAAAACCAATGTGGGAGCGGGCTTGCTCGCGAAAGCGGTGTGTCAGTCGACGCAGAAGTTAACTGACACACCGCTTTCGCGAGCAAGCCCGCTCCCACAGGGTTGGCGGCGTTTCAGAGGTCGCCCAGACCGTCGATCAGCGCCTGGTTCTGCTCTGGCGTGCCGATGGAGATCCGCAGGAACTGGGCAATCCGCTCCTGCTTGAAGTGCCGGACGATTACGCCCTGCTCACGCAACTTCGCCGCCAGCCCCGCCGCATCGTGTTGTGGGTGACGGGCGAAAATGAAGTTCGCCGCTGATGGCAGCACTTCAAATCCCTTGGCCTGCAATTGCCCGACGACCTTCTCGCGATTCTCGATCACCAACCGGCAGGTCTTGTCGAAATACTCGCGATCCTCGAACGCGGCAGCGGCGCCGACATTCGCCATCCGATCCAGCGGATAGGAGTTGAAGCTGTTCTTGATCCGCTCCAGCGCCTCGATCAGGTCCGGATGCCCCACCGCCAGGCCAACCCGCAGACCGGCCAGGGAGCGGGACTTGGACAGGGTCTGGGTCACCAGCAGGTTGGGATAACGATCGACCAGAGTGATTGCCGTCTCGCCGCCGAAATCGATGTAGGCCTCGTCCACCACGACCACCGAATCCGGGCTGGCCTTGAGAATCTGCTCCACCGCTTCCAGCGCCAGCAGGCAGCCGGTCGGTGCGTTCGGGTTGGGGAAGATGATCCCGCCGTTCGGCCTGGCGTAGTCTGCCGGGTTGATCCGGAATTGCTCGTCCAGCGGCACCGCGTCGAAATTGATGCCATACAGTCCGCAGTAGACCGGATAGAAGCTGTAGCTGATGTCCGGGAACAGCAGCGGCTGATCGTGCTGCAGCAAACCGTGGAAGATGTGCGCCAGGACTTCGTCGGAACCGTTGCCGAGGAACACCTGATTGCCCTGCACGCCGTAGTACCTGGCGACCGCATTCTTCAGCAGGTCGCTGTTCGGGTCCGGGTACAGGCGCAGGTTGTCGTTCAGTTCGGTCTGCATCGCGGCCAAGGCCTTGGGCGATGGACCATACGGGTTTTCGTTGGTGTTGAGCTTCACCAGCTTTGCCAGTTTCGGCTGCTCGCCCGGCACGTAAGGCACCAGGTTCTTGACGAACGGGCTCCAGAATTTACTCATGTTCAGTTCCCCTGCTTGTCGTCAACGATGCGATATTCGGCGCTACGCGCGTGCGCGGTCAGCGACTCGCCACGGGCCAGCACGGATGCGGTCTTGCCCAGTTCCGATGCGCCCTGCTCGGAACAGAAGATGATCGACGAGCGTTTCTGGAAATCGTACACGCCCAGCGGCGAAGAGAACCGTGCAGTGCCGGAGGTCGGCAACACGTGGTTCGGGCCTGCGCAGTAGTCGCCCAGGGCTTCGGAGGTGTGACGGCCCATGAAGATCGCGCCGGCGTGGCGGATCTGCGGCAGCCAGGCTTGCGGATCGGCAACGGACAACTCGAGGTGCTCCGGCGCGATGCGGTTGGCCACTTCGATGGCCTGTTCCATGTCGCGAACCTTGATCAGTGCACCACGGCCATTGATCGAGGTTTCGATGATTGCGGCACGCTCCATGGTCGGCATCAACTTGGCGATGCTGGCGGCGACCTTGTCGAGGAACCCGGCATCGGGGCTGACCAGAATGGCCTGGGCGTCTTCGTCGTGCTCGGCCTGGGAGAACAGGTCCATGGCGATCCAGTCCGGATCGGTCTGGCCGTCGCACACCACGAGGATTTCCGAAGGGCCGGCGATCATGTCGATGCCGACCTGGCCAAATACGTGGCGCTTGGCGGTAGCCACATAGATGTTGCCCGGGCCGACGACCTTGTCGACCTTCGGCACGCTTTCGGTACCGTAAGCCAGCGCAGCAACGGCCTGGGCGCCGCCGATGGTGAACACGCGGTCGACACCGGCGATGCAGGCCGCAGCCAATACCAGCTCGTTGATTTCACCACGCGGGGTCGGTACGACCATGACCACTTCGGTCACGCCGGCCACCTTGGCCGGAATCGCGTTCATCAGCACCGACGACGGGTACGACGCCTTGCCGCCCGGCACATACAGACCGGCACGATCCAGCGGCGTGACTTTCTGGCCCAGTACGGTGCCGTCCGCCTCGGTGTAACTCCAGGAGTCCTGCTTCTGCTTCTCGTGGTAGCTGCGCACGCGGGCTGCGGCGACTTCCAGTGCTTCGCGCTGGGCCACGGAAATGCGGGTCAGTGCCAACTCCAGACGCTCGCGCGGCAGGATCAGGTCGGCCATGGACTTCACGTCCAGGCCGTCGAACTGACGGGTGAAGTCCACCAGCGCCGCGTCACCGCGCTCGCGCACGGCCTTGATGATGTCCAGCACCCGCTGATTGACCGAGTCGTCAGACACACTTTCCCAGCTCAGCAGATGATCCAGATGATGCGCGAAATCCGGGTCAGCAGCGTTGAGTCGGCGAATTGCAGTCAGTGCGGTCATAGCGAGAGCCTCATAGGAATGGCAAAAAACTCAGGCGCCCGAAGCTAACATTCGATCCGCTTGGGCACCTGAGAATTCTGGCTATGAGGCGGATAGACGGCGCGACTTAAGGTCGCGCAGGTGAATCAGCCGCGGTGTCGAGACTCCACTGCCTTGCGCAGGGTGTCGATCAACGCCTGGATACGGGCGTGCTGCATTTTCATCGAAGCCTTGTTGACGATCAGGCGGGAGCTGATGGCCGCGATGAAATCCTGTGGCTCCAGGCCGTTGGCCCGCAGCGTGTTACCGGTGTCGACCACGTCGATGATCTTGTCCGCCAGACCGATCAGCGGCGCCAGTTCCATCGAACCGTAAAGCTTGATGATGTCGACCTGACGACCCTGTTCGGCGTAGTAACGCTTGGCAACATTGACGAACTTGGTGGCGATGCGCAGACGGCCCTTGGGCTCGACTGCACCGACTTTACCGGCGGTCATCAGCTTGCACTGGGCAATTTGCAGGTCCAGCGGCTCGTACAGGCCCTGGCCGCCGTATTCCATCAGCACATCTTTACCGGCGACGCCGAGGTCGGCAGCACCATGTTCGACATAGGTCGGCACATCGGTAGCACGCACGATCAGCAGACGGACATCGTCCTGGGTCGTGGGGATGATCAGCTTGCGGCTCTTGTCCGGATTCTCGGTCGGCACGATGCCCGCTTCAGCCAGAAGCGGCAAGGTGTCGTCAAGGATGCGGCCCTTGGACAGTGCGATAGTCAGCATGGGAAACGTCAGCCCTTAATCAGGAATCTTATGCCCGGTCGCAATCGGCGCCGGACACGCGTCGAGCCGGAAACCGGCTCGACCTACAACAATCCAACGGGCACCTCCCTGTGCCCATGCAGCAGTACTAGCCCGGAACGCGACGGATCTTGGCGCCCAGCATCTGCAGTTTTTCCTCGATGCACTCGTAGCCACGGTCTATGTGGTAGATGCGGTCGATCAGGGTGTCGCCCTCGGCAACCAGGGCCGAGATCACCAGGCTGGCCGAAGCACGCAGGTCGGTGGCCATCACTGGCGCGCCCTTGAGCTTCTCGGTGCCGGTGACGATGGCAGTGTTGCCCTCGACCTGGATCTTGGCGCCCATGCGGTGCAGTTCGTAGACGTGCATGAAGCGGTTTTCGAAAATCGTTTCGATCACAGCGCCCGTGCCTTCGGCAATAGCGTTGAGGGAGATGAACTGCGCTTGCATGTCGGTCGGGAACGCCGGGTACGGAGCGGTCCGCACGTTGACGGCTTTCGGACGTTTGCCGTGCATGTTCAGCTCGATCCAGTCTTCGCCGCAGGTGATTTCGGCACCGGACTCACGGAGTTTTTCCAGAACGGCTTCGAGGATGGTCGGATCCGTGTCCTTGACCTTAACGCGACCGCCAGTCACAGCCGCCGCCACCAGATAGGTGCCGGTTTCGATACGGTCGGGCATCACCTTGTAAGTGGTGGTGTGCAGACGCTCGACGCCATCGATGGTGATGGTGTCGGTGCCGGCGCCGGAAACCTTGGCGCCCATGGCGTTGAGGAAGTTCGCCAGGTCGACCACTTCAGGTTCGCGCGCGGCGTTGGCCAGGACACTACGACCCTTGGCCAGTGCAGCGGCCATCATGATGTTTTCGGTACCGGTCACACTGACGGTATCGAAGAAGAAGTGCGCACCGCGCAAGCCGCCCTCTGGCGCCTTGGCCTTGATGTAGCCGCCTTCGACGTCGATGACCGCGCCCATGGCTTCCAGGCCCCGGATGTGCAGGTCAACCGGACGCGAACCGATGGCGCAACCGCCAGGCAGCGCGACTTCGGCTTCGCCGAAACGGGCAACCATCGGGCCCAGCACCAGAATCGACGCACGCATGGTTTTAACCAGTTCGTACGGTGCGACCAGGGTCTTGATGGTGCGCGGGTCGATTTCGACGGCGAGTTTTTCGTCGATCACCGGCTCGATCCCCATGCGACCGAACAGTTCGATCATAGTGGTGATGTCGTGCAGGTGCGGCAGGTTGGCAACGGTCACCGGACCATCGCACAGCAGCGTGGCAGCAAGGATCGGCAGGGCAGAGTTCTTTGCCCCGGAGATGCGGATTTCGCCGTCAAGACGAGCACCGCCAGTAATAATCAATTTATCCATAAGAATCTCGACGCCCTTGGGCTCAGGTGCGCTCGGCCCAGGCCGCGCTGCTGAAAAATTTCATTGTGACCGCATGGATGCTGCCATCGGTGATCCATGGGTTCAAATGGGCATAGATCTGCTGCTGACGCTTCACCGGGCTCATCGCCGCCAGTTCATCGCTAATCACATTCAGCTGGAAATTGCAGCCTTCGCCCTCGACTTCTACCAACGTTCCGGGCAGCTTTCCTTCAAGGAAGCTCTTCACTTCTACGGCCTGCATGCTCAACCTCAATCGGCGCCCTGTGCGCGCGGGTCGGACATCATACAAAAAAGCCCCGCGCCTGCGAACCCCGCGAAGCAGGACTCTGACGGGGGGCTTCTTTATAGATGCGGGTTAGGGATGCGCCAACAGCTCGGTCAGCTCGCTGACCTGAGCGATTTCACGCATGTCTTCCGGCATTCCACGGATGCTCAACGCCTTGCCGGCTGCCTGAGCATCGCGGATGAAGCACAGCAGCAATGACAAACCGACACTGCTGGACTTGGTCACCGCCGAACAATCGACCACCAGCGCCGCAGCCTTGCTGGCCTTGATCAGCGCCTTGCCCTGCTCACGCAGGCCAGGGCCGGTGCGGTAATCCAGCACGCCACTGAGTCGCAGCTCACCCGCTTCGTCCATCTGGACTGCCGACTCACTCATTGGGTCTGTTTCTCGGTGGATTCCTTGGCCTTGGCGACTTCCCCGGCCCAACCATTGATGGTCTTGTCCAGGTCGTTGCCATTGCGCTGCATCGCATCGGCGAACTGATCGCGGAACAGCTTGCCGATATTGATGCCATTGATGATGACATTACGCAGTTTCCACTCGCCGTTGATCTTTTCCAGTGTGTAGGACACTGGATAGATCGCGCCGCTGCTGCCTTTGACAGTCATGCCAACGCTGGTACGGTCGCCCGACTCGTCCTTGGCCGGTTCAACGGTGATGCCCTGGTTGTTGTACTCCAGCAAGGCATTGCCATAGAACTGGAACAGGCCCTTCTTGAAGTTTTCTTCGAAGGTCTTCATCTGCTCAGGCGTAGCTTTGCGCGAGTACTTGACCGTCATGATGCTCTTGGAAATACCCTCGGCATCCACGACCGGCCCGACGATGGTGTTCAGCGCCGTATAAAAGTCTTGCGGATCCTGCTTGTACTTCTCTTTGTTTGCCGCCAGGTCCGCGAGCATACGGTTGGTTGTGTCCTGCACCAGATCGTGCGCCGAAGGCGCCGCTACGGCGTGGGACACCAACGGAAACACCGCGAGCATTACCAACAGGCCACGTCGCAAGGTAGAGATCATTTAACAGTTCCTCATTTAGCTTCTTTGCTAACGGTATTGAGCAGGAATTTACCGATCAGGTCCTCGAGCACCAGCGATGACTGCGTGTCATGGATGGTTCCACCATCCTTGAGCAGGGTGTCTTCCCCGCCCACGCTGATACCGATGTACTTCTCACCCAACAACCCAGCAGTCAGGATAGATGCAGTGGAGTCCGCCGGCAGATTATCGATGCGTTTTTCCAGCTGCATGGTCACCCGACCGGTAAAGCTGTCGCGATCCAGATCGATGGCCGTGACCTTGCCGATGGTCACACCGGCCATGGTCACCTTTGCTCTGACAGTCAAACCGGCGATATTGTCGAAGTAGGCGTAAAGTTTATAGGTGTCGGTGCTCGGAGTCGGGGACAGCCCACTGACCCGCAACGCCAACAAGAGCAAAGCCAGGATGCCAGCCAGCAAGAAAAGGCCGACACCGATTTCCAGGGTGCGGTTTTGCATCAGAAATCTCCAAACATCAAGGCGGTCAGAATAAAGTCCAGGCCGAGCACTGCCAACGAGGCATAGACAACGGTCTTGGTAGTGGCACGACTGATCCCCTCGGAAGTGGGTTCGCAGTCATAGCCTTGGAATACGGCGATCCAGGTCACGACAAAGGCAAAGACGATGCTTTTGATGATCCCGTTGAGCACATCCTCAGTGAACGTCACGCTGTTCTGCATGTTCGACCAGTAGGAACCTTCATAGACCCCCAGCCAGTCGACAGCGACCCACGAGCCGCCCCAGATGCCCACCACGCTGAAAATCATCGCCAGCACCGGCAGGGAAATGAAGCCGGCCCACAAGCGTGGCGCGATGATGTACTTGAGCGGATCAACCCCGATCATTTCCAGGCTGGACAACTGCTCGGTGGACTTCATGTTGCCGATTTCCGCGGTCAACGCCGAACCTGCGCGCCCGGCGAACAGCAAGGCGGTCACCACCGGCCCCAGTTCTCGCAGCAGCGTCAGCGCAACCATCTGCCCGACAGCCTGCTCCGAACCATAGCTGGAAAGGATGTTGAAGCCCTGCAGCGCCAGCACCATGCCGATGAACACCCCGGAGACCACGATGATCACCAGGGACATCACGCCCACCGAATGCAGCTGCTTGACCAGCAGCCCGAAGCCGCCACCGATACCACCGCGACCAAGCAAGGCATGAAACAGGAACAAGGCCGAACGCCCGAACACCGCCAGCACATCGATGCCGGCCTGGCCGAAGCGGCGAACGCGCTCTATCAATGAAATTCTGCGCATCAGCGCTTCCCCAGAATATCTGCGCGGTAATCCGTCGCTGGAAAGTGGTACGGAACCGGCCCATCGGGGTCACCGGTCATGAACTGACGAATGCGCGGTTCATCCGAGTTCATCAATTCGTCCGGGGTCCCCTGCCCCAAGACCTGGCCATCGCCCACCACATAAATGTAATCGGCAATGCTCGCGGTCTCGGCCAGGTCGTGGGAAACCACGATGCTGGTGATGCCCAGCGCATCGTTGAGCAAGCGAATCAGGCGCACCAGAACGCCCATGGCAATGGGGTCCTGGCCGACAAAGGGTTCGTCGTACATGAGAATCTGTGGGTCGAGCGCAATCGCCCGGGCCAGCGCAACACGACGCTTCATGCCGCCGGACAGCTCGTCGGGCATCAGGTCGATGGCTCCGCGCAAACCGACGGCCTGCAATTTGAGCAGGACGATGTCACGGATCATTTCTTCCGGCAGTTGCGTATGAACCCGCAACGGAAACGCGACATTCTCGAAGACATCGAGGTCGGTAAACAGCGCGCCGCTCTGAAACAGCACGCCCATATGCTTGCGCGCATCGAAAAGGTCGCTGCGCGACAGCTTCGGCAGGTTCTGGCCGTTGACCCAGACTTCGCCCTTGGTGGGGCGCAGCTGGGCGCCCATCAGGCGCAGAAGCGTAGTCTTGCCGCACCCGGAAGGCCCCATGATGCCGGTGACCTTGCCACGCGGGATACGGATATCGACATTATTGAAAATGCTGCGCGCACCGCGCTTGAAGGACAGTCCCTTCAGCTCGACCGCGTAGGCGTTATCGGCACTCATCTAAACTCCTTGCGATGCAGCCTCTCACTCGGACGCCTGGCTTTCTGACGAAAGCACATACCTCCCGGGCAGGCCGAACTGGCGGCGAACTATATCACTGCAAAGGCTGCACGCCCAAGGCCAAAGCCGAGTCATGTGCAACGGCAGGAGTGGTTCAAAGCCCCGTCTAGAGGGTTTCAGGTAACAAGGAATGACAATGCACGACGAACTTGCGTGAGGGATTCGATCATAACCGCTATAATCGCCGCCTTTTCATCAGGCTATACGATTTCTGACATGAGCCAATCCAGCGACCTGATTCAATCAGCACAACGCACCATCCGCCTCGAAGTAGAAGCCGTGCAAGGCCTGCTACCGCAAATCGACGCAGATTTCGTACGCGCTTGCGAGATGATTCTGGCCAGCAAAGGCCGCGTGGTCGTGGTCGGCATGGGCAAGTCGGGGCACATCGGCAACAAGATCGCCGCGACCCTGGCCAGCACCGGCACCACGGCATTTTTTGTGCACCCGGCGGAAGCCAGCCATGGTGACATGGGCATGATTACCCGCGACGACATCATTCTGGCGCTCTCGAATTCCGGCTCCACCAATGAAATCGTTACCCTGCTGCCACTGATCAAGCGCCTGGGCATACAGTTGATCAGCATGACCGGCAACCCTGATTCGCCGCTGGCCAAGGCCGCCGAGGTCAACCTGAATGTTCACGTCGAACACGAAGCCTGCCCGCTGAACCTGGCACCCACCTCGTCGACCACCGCCGCACTGGTCATGGGCGACGCCCTGGCGGTCGCGCTGCTGGAAGCCCGTGGCTTTACCGCCGAAGACTTCGCCTTTTCCCACCCCGGCGGCGCCCTGGGCCGACGCCTGCTGCTGAAAGTGGAAAATGTCATGCACGCCGGCCAGGAACTGCCGCAGGTCCAGCGCGGCACCCTGCTCAAGGACGCCTTGATGGAAATGACCCGCAAGGGCCTGGGCATGACCGTCGTCCTCGAGGCCGACGGCAAGCTGGCCGGAATCTTCACCGACGGTGATTTGCGCCGCACACTGGACCGCAGCATCGACATCCACAGCGCTGTCATCGACCAGGTCATGACGGCCCATGGCAAGACCGCCCGCGCCGAAATGCTGGCCGCCGAAGCGCTGAAAATCATGGAAGACCATAAAATCAACGCGCTGGTCGTGGTCGACAGCGAAGACCGCCCGGTCGGCGCCTTGAACATGCACGATTTGCTGCGCGCAGGAGTAATGTAATGAGTGTGGACCTGCTGCAACGCGGCAAACAGATCAAACTGGCGGTGTTCGATGTCGACGGCGTGCTGACCGATGGACGCCTGTACTTCCTCGAAGACGGCAGCGAATTCAAGACGTTCAACACGCTCGACGGCCAGGGCATCAAGATGCTGATGGCCGCTGGCGTGCAGACTGCGATCATCAGTGGCCGCAAGACCCCGGTGGTCGAGCGCCGAGCCAAAAACCTCGGCATCCCGCACCTGTATCAGGGCCGCGAAGACAAACTGGTGGTACTCGACGAACTGCTGGCTCAACTGAATTTGAGCTATGAACAGGTGGCCTACCTCGGCGACGACCTGCCGGACCTGCCGGTGATTCGCCGCGTCGGCCTGGGCATGGCGGTGGCCAATGCCGCCAGTTTCGTGCGCGAACATGCTCACGGCATCACCCTCGCCCGTGGCGGCGAAGGTGCCGCTCGCGAGTTCTGCGAATTGATCCTGCGCGCCCAGGACCGCCTCGATGCGGCCAATGCGGCGTACCTGTGAGCCCGATATGCTGAGCAAAAAGTTTCGCAACACCCTGCTGTACAGTTGCATCGCGGCGATATTCGCCGCGGTTGGCTACTGGAACATCAGCCCGGAACGCTTCCTCGACAAGCCGGTAACGCCGGTCGATGAAAGCGCGATCGACTATTACGCCATCAACGCCCACAGCGTGCAGTACCTGCCGGACGGCAAGCTGCAATATGATCTGGTGTCCGACAAGGTCGAGCACCTGAAGGCGACCGAGGTGACACTGCTGACCAACCCCGACCTGAACGTGTTCCGCGGCACCGAATTCCCGTGGCACGTCCAGAGCCTGCGCGGCGAGGTCAACCCTGACGGCACGCAGGTCGAGCTGATCGATGATGTGCGCATCACGCGCTTCGACGAGAAAAACCGCAAGACCCTGATCACCAGCACCCGCATGACCGTGTTCCCGCAGCAGCAATATGCGCAGACCGAGCAAGACGTTAGAATCGACGGCGCTGGCGGTGTATCGACTGGCAAGGGAATGAAAGCGTATTTGAAAGAAAGCAGGATACACCTGCTATCGAACGTAAGAGGACAGTATGAGGCTCGTTAAAACCCTCCCGATTTTGCTCAGTCTGGGCGCAGCACTGGGAAGCGTGAGCGCCTGGGCTCTGCCGGAAGACCAACAGCAGCCTATCCGCATTCAGGCCGACGATGCCCAACTGGACGACAAGCAAGGTATTGCTACCTACAAGGGTGACGTGATCATCACCCAAGGCTCGATGAAGGTGACAGGCAACACCGTTACCATCACCCGCACCCCGACTGGCGACATTGACGTAGTGACCTCGGTGGGCAACCTGGCGTACTTCGAGCAATTGCAGACTGCTGGCGATACCAAGCCTGTTCAGGGTTGGGGCGTGACCATCCAGTATCACGCCACACAAAATCGCGTCGTGTTGATCGACAAGGCCAAGGTTGTCGACAAGGACAACAACGTCACCCAAGGCGAGAAAATCGTCTACGACACCGAGAAGAAGCTGGCCAGCGCCGGGCGCGCCACCGGCAGCAAGGTGACCGAGTCGCGTCCGCGCATCGACATGGTGATCCAGCCGAAGAAGAAAACCGACGAGAAAAAGGCCCAGTAATGGCAACTCTGAAAGCTCAGCATCTGGCCAAGAGCTACAAGAGCCGCCAGGTCGTGCGCGATGTCAGCCTGTCCATCGACAGCGGTCAGATCGTCGGCCTGCTTGGCCCGAACGGCGCAGGCAAGACCACCTGCTTCTACATGATCGTGGGCCTGGTGCAAGCCGACCAGGGCCGCGTGCTGATCGATGACCTGGACGTCAGCCACCAGCCGATGCACGGCCGCGCAAAAGCCGGTATCGGCTATTTGCCGCAAGAAGCATCGATCTTCCGCAAATTGTCGGTGGCCGACAACATCATGGCCATCCTCGAGACCCGCAAGGAGCTCGACAAGGCCGGTCGCCGCAAGGAACTGGAAAGCCTGCTGCAGGAATTCCACATCAGCCACATCCGCGACAACCTCGGCATGAGCCTGTCCGGTGGTGAGCGCCGCCGCGTGGAAATCGCCCGCGCCCTGGCCACCAACCCGAAATTCATCCTCCTCGATGAACCGTTCGCCGGCGTGGACCCGATTTCGGTCGGCGACATCAAGCAGATCATCTACCACCTCAAGGCCAAAGGCATTGGCGTGCTGATCACGGACCACAACGTTCGTGAGACCCTGGATATCTGTGAAACCGCCTATATCGTCAATGACGGCCAACTGATTGCCGAAGGTGACGCAGAGACCATCCTGGCCAATGATCTGGTGAAGGAAGTGTACCTGGGCCATGAGTTCCGCCTGTAAACGCTGAGCTGTGCCCAGGCGGTCGCCCGGGCACCGGTCTCGCGATTCATCGGCTCTTCATGCAAAGCAGGATGTTCAGCCCCCAACAAGGGCAGCACCGCAACACAAATTTATAGTTTTTTATTGTTACAGCGCTCTAGGCAAATCCTTCAGTTTCAGGCATATAATTTGCTTATGTTTGGCGCCCCGGCGCCCTGTAGTGGATGGCGCATGTGCGCCGGCGAATAAGGTGTTAAGCCCCTGCCATGAAACCATCGCTAGTCTTGAGAATGGGCCAGCAGCTGACGATGACACCTCAGCTGCAACAGGCCATCCGCCTGCTCCAATTGTCGACCCTGGACCTGCAACAGGAAATCCAGGAGGCCCTGGAGTCCAATCCGATGCTCGAACGCCAGGAAGAAGGCGACGACTTCGACAATTCCGACCCCTTGGCCGACAACGCCGAACAAAAACCCAACACCGACATCCAGGAACCCTCCTATCAGGAAAGCGCCCCGACGGTTGACAACCTCGAAGAGGGTGACTGGAACGAGCGCATCCCCAATGAACTCCCCGTCGACACTGCGTGGGAAGACGTTTACCAGACCAGCGCCAGCAGCCTGCCCAGCAATGACGATGACGAGTGGGACTTCACCACCCGCACCTCGGCCGGTGAAAGCCTGCAAAGCCACTTGCTGTGGCAACTGAACCTGGCCCCGATGTCCGACACCGATCGCCTGATCGCCGTGACCCTGATCGACTGCATCAACAATCAGGGCTATCTGGACGAAACCCTCGAGGAAATCCTCGAAGCCTTCGACCCGGAACTGGACATCGAACTGGACGAAATCGAAGCCGTCCTGCACCGCATCCAGCAGTTCGAGCCTGCGGGTATCGGCGCACGCAACCTGGGCGAATGCCTGTTGCTGCAATTGCGCCAGCTGCCCGCCAAGACCCCTTGGCTGACCGAAGCCAAGCGCCTTGTCACCGATTACATCGACCTGCTTGGCAGCCGCGACTACAGCCAGTTGATGCGCCGCATGAAGCTCAAGGAAGATGAGCTGCGCCAGGTCATAGAGCTGGTCCAGAGCCTCAACCCGCGCCCGGGCTCGCAGATCGAGTCCACCGAAGCCGAGTACGTCGTTCCTGACGTTATCGTCCGCAAGGACAACGAGCGCTGGCTGGTGGAGCTGAATCAGGAGTCGGTGCCACGACTGCGGGTCAACGCCCAGTACGCCGGTTTTGTGCGCCGCGCCGATACCAGCGCCGACAACACGTTCATGCGCAATCAGTTGCAGGAGGCCCGCTGGTTCATCAAGAGCCTGCAGAGCCGCAATGAAACCCTGATGAAGGTTGCCACCCAGATCGTGGAGCATCAGCGCGGGTTCCTCGAATATGGCGACGAAGCCATGAAGCCGCTGGTCCTGCATGACATCGCCGAAGCGGTCGGCATGCATGAGTCGACGATTTCACGGGTGACTACCCAGAAGTTCATGCACACCCCCCGGGGCATCTATGAGCTGAAATACTTTTTCTCCAGTCACGTAAGCACCTCCGAAGGCGGCGAATGCTCGTCCACGGCGATCCGGGCGATCATCAAAAAACTGGTTGCCGCGGAAAATCAGAAAAAGCCGTTGAGTGACAGCAAGATCGCTGGTTTACTGGAGGCACAAGGCATTCAGGTGGCTCGCCGCACCGTCGCCAAGTACCGCGAATCCCTCGGGATCGCGCCTTCGAGCGAACGCAAGCGGTTGATGTAGAGCCACGCCACAGCGTTCCAGTGGTAGATCATCTGATCTACCGCTTTATGCACTGGCAACGAAGGAGAAGCTGTATGCAAGTCAACATCAGTGGACACCAACTGGAAGTGACCGAACCTCTTCGCACCTACATCGGCGAAAAACTCGAACGATTGGAGCGACATTTCGACAAGATCACTAACGTGCAGGTCACGATGACCGTCGAGAAGCTGAAGCAGAAAATCGAAGCCACGCTGCATATTCCCGGGAATGAAGTGGTCGCCAATGCGGAACATACCGATATGTACGCTGCGATCGATGCACTCACCGACAAGCTGGATAAACAACTCAAAAAGCATAAGGAAAAGACCCAGAGCCTCCTTCAGGGCGCAACCGGTCGTTAACACTCCCAACCCATGATCCGACTTGAAAGTATCCTGACCCCCGGCCGTTCACTCGTGAACGTGCCGGGCGGCAGTAAAAAGAAAGCCCTCGAACAAATTGCCAATCTGATCGCCCGCGAAGTGCCGGCCCTGGAGATGCAAGATGTCTTCGAGGCGCTGATTGCCCGTGAAAAACTCGGCTCCACCGGTTTTGGCAACGGGATCGCTATTCCACACTGCCGTCTCAAGGGGTGTGTATCGCCCATCAGTGCATTGATGCACCTGGACGCCCCTATCGATTTCGACGCCATCGACGGCGCGCCGGTTGACCTGCTGTTCGTTCTGCTGGTCCCGCAAGCCGCTACCGATGCGCACCTTGAGCTGCTGCGACAGATCGCCAGCATGCTCGACCGCAAGGACGTTCGCGAAAAACTGCGTAATGCCGCAAGCAACGAAGCCCTGTATCAGGTTGTCCTGGACGAGCAAAACGGTCAGTAATCATGCGTTTGATCATCGTCAGTGGCCGTTCCGGCTCGGGTAAAAGCACCGCCCTCAATGTCCTTGAGGACAACGGCTACTACTGCATCGACAATCTGCCTGCCGGCCTGCTGCCGGAACTGGCCGAACGAGCGTTGATTCATACCGAGCTGATGCAGCCGCTGGTGGCCGTCTCCATTGACGCCCGCAACCTGCCCAGCCACCTGTCACGCTTCCCCGACCTGCTCGAAGAAGTCCGCAGCCGCCACATCCAGTGCGATGTCCTCTACCTGGATGCCGACGAAGAAACCTTGCTCAAGCGCTTCTCGGAAACCCGCCGGCGTCACCCCCTGAGCAACGCCAACCGCTCGCTGGCCGAAGCCATCAACGTCGAAAGCGTCCTGCTCGGGCCGATTGCCGACCTCGCCGATCTCAAGATCAACACCACCAGCCTGAACCTCTATCAGCTGCGCGACACCATCAAGCTGCGCCTGTTGAACCAGCCAGAACCCGGTACTGCGTTCCTGGTGGAATCCTTCGGATTCAAGCGTGGCATGCCGGTGGACGCCGACCTGGTGTTCGATGTGCGCTGCTTGCCCAACCCTTACTGGAAACCGGAATTGCGCGAGCAGTCCGGGCTCGATCAACCGGTTGCCGATTACCTGGCGGCACAGCCGGATGTGGAAGAGATGTTCCAGGACATTTCCACATACCTGCTAAAGTGGCTGCCTCGTTTTGCCGCCAGCAACCGCGCCTACGTCACCATTGCCATTGGCTGCACGGGCGGACATCACCGCTCCGTCTACCTGACCGAGCGTCTGGGGCAGCTGCTGCAAAAAACCCTGAAGAACGTCCAGGTTCGCCACCGCGACCTCAGCTAAAGGATTCACATCGCGATGCCTGCTCTGGAAATCGAAATCATCAATAAACTGGGCCTGCACGCCCGCGCTTCTGCAAAATTCGTTGGGGTCGCAGGTCAGTTCCCGTGCCAGATCCGGGCCGGTCGCACACCAGAGTCCATGGTCGATGGCAAAAGCATCATGGCGATGATGATGCTGGCCGCCGGCAAAGGCACCAAGATCCACTTGAGCACAGAAGGCGAACAGGAACAGGAAGCCCTGGATGCGCTGGTGGCGCTGATCAACAACTTCTTCGACGAAGGCGAATAAAGATCAAAAGATCGCAGCCTGCGGCAGCTCCTACAGTGGTTTGCGCCGAAGGCTGCGATCTTTTTGTGTAGCGGGGAGGCTTAGCTACCCGCTACGGTCATCCGCTCGATCAGCACCGAGCCTGTACGAATGTTGCTACGCAACTCAAGATCATTACCCACGGCCACGATCTGCTTGAACATGTCGCGCATGTTGCCGGCGATGGTCACTTCCTGGACCGCGAACTGGATTTCGCCGTTCTCGACCCAGTAACCCGCCGCGCCGCGGGAATAGTCACCGGTCACCATGTTCAGGCCCTGCCCCATCAGCTCGGTCACCAACAGCCCGCGTCCCATGCGCCGCAGCAAGGCCGCCTGGTCTTCTTCGCCATGGGTGACGAACAGGTTATGCACCCCGCCGGCATTGGCGGTGCTCGGCATGCCGAGCTTGCGGCCGGAGTAGGTGCCGAGGATGTACGACACCAACTCGCCTTTTTCGACGAACGGCTTGGCGTAGGTTGCCAGACCATCACCATCGAACGCCGCGCTGCCCATGGCACGCATCAAGTGTGGGCGCTCGTCGATGGTCAGCCACTCCGGAAACAGCTTCTGGCCCAGCGTACCTTCAAGGAACGACGACTTGCGATACAGGCTGCCGCCGGAAATCGCCGACAGGAAACTGCCGAACAGGCCACCCGCCAACTCTGCGGAAAACAGCACCGGCACCTCGCAGGTCGGCACCGGACGCGCGCCCAGACGGCTCGCCGCCCGTTGCGCGGCACGCTGGCCGATGCTTACCGGATCGGCCAGCAAGTTGCCCTGACGGTTCACGTCGTACCAGTAATCACGCTGCATCTGGCCGTCCGCTTCAGCAATCATCACGCAGCTGAGGCTGTGGCGAGTCGACGCATAACCACCGATAAACCCGTGACTGTTGCCATAAACGCGGCAGCCCTGATGGGTGCTGAGGGTGGTACCGTCGGCGTTCTTGATCCGGCTGTCGGCGGCAAACGCCGCGGCTTCACAGGCCAGGGCCTGCTCGATGGCTTGCTCCGGCGTGATGTCCCACTGGTGAAACAGGTCGAAATCCTGAAGATCCCGCGCCATCAACGCGGCATCGGCCAGGCCCGAGGCTTCGTCTTCCGAGGTGTGTTTGGCGATAGCCAGAGCAGCGGCCACCGTTTCGCGAATCGCTTCCGGACCGCTGGCCGACGTGCTGGCCGAGCCCTTGCGCTGGCCTACGTACAGGGTGATGCCAAAACCCTGATCGCGGTTGAACTCGACCGTTTCGACTTCACGCTGGCGCACCGACGTCGAAAGGCCCTGTTCCAGGGAGACGGCCACTTCACAGGCGCTGGCTCCCTGGCGCCTGGCTTCAGCGATGATCTGCTCGACCTGTTCCTGCAGTGCCGGCAATGCTTGTGGGCCGACGCTTTCAACTGCACTCATGCTGTTCTCCACTCAAATTCTGCTTTCGGTAACGGTCATCGAGCGACCGGGCCGGACAAGCGGCCCCCGACTGGTTATCATGGCGACGTTTCTTTGCGGACTGCCACCATGGTTGATTCTTACGACGACTCCCTCGATACGGGAGAAAAAAGCAAATCCCAGGTCAAACGCGAGCTGCATGCTCTGGTTGACCTCGGCGAGCGCCTTACAACGCTCAAGCCTGACTTGCTCAACAAACTGCCTTTGACCGACGGATTGCGCCGGGCACTGGCCGATGCGCCCAAGCACACCGCGAATATCGCGCGTAAACGGCACCTTCAGTTCATCGGCAAACTGATGCGCGATCAGGACACTGACGCGATTCTGGTTCTGCTCGATCAACTCGATGCCTCCACCCGTCAATACAACGAACGCTTCCATAACCTGGAACGCTGGCGCGATCGTCTGATTGCCGGTGACGACGCCGTACTGGAAAAATTCGTCGTCGAATACCCCGACGCGGATCGCCAGCAACTGCGTTCCCTGATCCGTCAGGCCCAGCATGAGGTTGCGCAAAACAAGCCTCCTGCTTCCAGCCGTAAAATCTTCAAGTACATCCGTGAGCTGGACGAGACTCAACGCGGACTGCGTTAAGTCATCGCAGCCCTTGTAGGAGCTGCCGAAGGCTGCGATCTTTGCTTTTTAAAGATCAAAAGATCGCAGCCTTCGGCAGCTCCTGCAAAGGCGGTGTATCTCCTTACGACCCCGTGCCACCCACGGTGATCGCATCAATCTTCAGCGTTGGCTGGCCGACACCCACCGGCACCGACTGCCCATCCTTGCCGCATGTGCCCACGCCGCTGTCCAGCGACAGATCATTACCGACCATCGACACCTTGCTCATGGCTTCCGGACCGTTGCCGATCAGGGTCGCCCCCTTGACCGGAGCGGTGATCTTGCCGTCCTCGATCAGGTACGCCTCGCTGGTGGAGAACACGAACTTGCCGCTGGTGATGTCCACCTGACCGCCGCCGAGGTTGGCGCAATAGATGCCGCGTTTCACCGAGGCGATGATTTCTTGCGGATCGCTTTCGCCGGCGAGCATGTAGGTGTTGGTCATGCGCGGCATCGGCAGATGCGCGTAAGACTCGCGACGACCGTTGCCGGTGCGCGCCACACCCATCAGGCGGGCGTTGAGCTTGTCCTGCATGTAGCCCTTGAGTACGCCGTTTTCGATCAGGGTGGTGCACTCGGTAGGCGTGCCCTCGTCATCGACGCTCAGCGAACCGCGACGACCGGCCAGGGTGCCGTCATCGACGATGGTGCACAGCTTGGAAGCAACCATCTCGCCCATGCGCCCGCTATAAGCCGAGCTGCCCTTGCGGTTGAAGTCGCCTTCCAGGCCATGCCCGACGGCTTCGTGCAGCAGCACGCCCGACCAGCCGGAGCCGAGTACCACCGGCAAGGTACCGGCAGGCGCCGGAATGGCTTCAAGGTTGACCAGCGCCTGGCGCAACGCTTCACGGGCATAGCCCATGGCGCGGTCTTCACCGAGGAAATAGCGGTAATCGGTGCGGCCGCCACCGCCATGACCGCCGCGCTCGCGGCGACCGTTCTGCTCGACTATCACACTGACGTTGAAACGCACCAGCGGGCGTACATCCGCCGCCAGGCCGCCGTCGGTGGACGCCACCAGAATCCGCTCCCAGACACCGGCCATGCTCACGGTGACCTGCTGGATGCGTGGGTCGAGGGCGCGGGTCGCGGCGTCGACGCGCTTGAGCAAATCGACCTTTTCGGCACGGGTCAGCACTTCCAGGGGGTTGTCCGGCGCATACAACTGCGCGACATCCTGGCTGGTGAAGGCCTGTACGGTACCGTGCTGCCCGGCCCGGGAAATCGAACGGGCGGCACGCGCCGCCGCGCCCAGGGCTTCAAGGGTGATGGCATTGCTGTAGGCAAAACCGGTTTTCTCACCCGATTGCGCACGCACGCCGACACCCTGGTCAAGGTTGAAGCTGCCTTCCTTGACGATGCCGTCTTCCAGCGCCCAGGACTCGGAGATTTGCCCCTGGAAATACAGGTCGGCGGCATCGATGCCCGGCCCGGCCAGATCGCCGAGCACGCCTTGCAGGCTCTCGATCGTGACGCCACCTGGCGCCAGCAGGTGTTCACTGACTGAGGACAACAACTCGCTCATATGCTTTACGCCTTAAATTCGTGTTTCTGATGCAGGTCGCTGGGCGCCCTGCGAGAAAAAGCGCCGGTGACTGGACACCGGCATCCGCGCCCGGATGGACGCCTGTTCGCTGCTGTCGCGTTCGGCCAGCAGCACGGCCTCGCCTTGATCCTGTTGTTCCAGCACCCGTCCCCACGGGTCGACGATGGCGGCATGCCCGAAGGTTTCCCGCGGCCCCGGATGCGTGCCGCCCTGAGCAGCCGCAAGCACATAACACTGGGTCTCGATGGCCCGCGCACGAATCAGCACATCCCAATGCGCCGCGCCGGTCACCGCGGTGAAGGCCGAGGGAGCGGTAATCAGTTCCGCGCCGGCAGCACGCAGTTCGCTGTACAGCTCGGGAAAGCGCAGGTCATAGCAGACCGTCAGGCCGACCCGGCCAACCGGAGTGTCCGCCACGACCACACCGCTGCCATAAGCATAGTCATCGGACTCACGGTAACGGCCACGATTGTCCGCCACGTCCACGTCGAACAGGTGCAGCTTGTCGTAGCGCGCCACCGTTTCGCCCTGGTCATCGACCAGCAACGAACAGGCATGCGCCTTGGCCGCCGGCTGATCCATCGGCGGCAACGGCAATGTGCCGGCCACTATCCATAACCTGAGGTCGCGTGCGGTCTGTTTCAACCAGGGCAGGATCGGGCCTTCGCCCAGGGCTTCGGCGCGCCCGATGTCGGCAACGTCGCGCCGGCCCATGGCGGCGAAATTTTCCGGCAATACCGCGAGTTTCGCGCCGCCGGCGGCCGCTTGCTCAAGCAGTCGACGGGCCTGGGCCAGATTGGCCAGCACATCGCTCTGGCTGACCATTTGAATCACCGCTACAGACATGGCCTTTTCCCTATTGAAACAATGCGTTCCTGTAGGAGCTGCCGCAGGCTGCGATCTTTTTACCTTTATTTTTCAAGATCAAAAGATCGCAGCCTGCGGCAGCTCCTACAGGTGAACCGTACAGCCATGCTACTCCATAGGTCTGGAAAATGGTTTTTCAAAAAGCCTTGTCGAAGGTGATTTTCGGTTCTTTCCACGGCCCTTTGACGGTGTACTTCACACTGGCGAAACGGGAGACCCGGTCACCGATCAGCTTGTCGATCAGGAACAACGCCCCGCCGACCGCCGGCGCACCAACGATCAGCGCGGCAATCGGCAGGTTATTGGTCACCGGCAGGGTCACCATCAGTTTCGCATCGATCTGATCGGCCACCATGTTCAGCGTGCCGTCGAGTTCGATGGTGCTCGACGGGCCAGTCAGCTGGATTGGCTGACGGGTGACATACACACCATTCGTCCCGACCAGCAGCCCCTTGACCCGGTCGTAGCTCAGGCCTTTGCCGAACAGGTCGGAGAAGTCCAGGCGCAGGCGCCGGCCGATGGAGTTGAAGTTGAGCAAACCAAATACCCGCAGCGCCTGGGCACTGCCTTCGACTTCGACGAACTGGCCCTGATTGAGGGTCGCATCGAGCGATCCGGAGAAACGCTTGGTCGCCACCCACGCCGGCGAGCCGGGCCAGCGGCCATCGACATCCATATAAAAGTCCCGGCTGGTGACACTCGGCGCAAACCCCCAGCCCTTGAGCACGTCGGCGAGGTTCTTGCCGCTCATGCGGCCCTTGTACCAGCTGTTGCTGGCGCCGGGTACGCCTTCCCAGCCACCACTGCCCACCAGCAACATGCCCTTGAGTCCCAGATCCAGCGAGTTGAACACAATGCCCCTGGCCGTCGGGCGAACCTTCAGCGACCAGGTACCGACCAGATCCTGGCCCTGGAATAACTGATTGATCGTGATGTCCATCGCGGGGATTTTCGTCGGGTCCACCGACGCCAACGGATCCGGCGAGTTCTCATCGGCCAGCACGGTCGGGTCCGGTGCAGGCAAGCGCACGGTTTGCAGATTGATCGTGACTGGCGTGGCCTTCGAATCGGGCAGGTTGGCGCTGCCCTTGATCTGCTGGCTGTCGAGTTGCAGCGCCCAGGCGGAGGGTTTGCGCGCCAGCTGAATCGAAGCCTGATCAAGCGTGGTGCCGATACCGCTGAGCTTGCCTACCTTGAAGTCCGCACCGCTGAGCAATTGCTTGGCGCTGCCGCCGGGGTCCTGCCCGGCGTATTTATCCACCAGATCCTTCCACGGGCCTACATCCAGCTCGGACAACACGCCCCGTACCCGCAGGCCTTTGGTGCCCGGCAGCACAGCCTCGCCGCCGCCGAGGAACAAGTCCCCGCGCCCCTCAGCGAAATTGTTGGCCGGGGCTGCAAACGTGAAACTCGCCAGATCCCCGTAGTTCACCCAATAGCGCCGCTCGTCGCCCTGTAACGTCATGCGAAACGTCGTGTCGCGCCCGACATCGGCGGCCATGCCGAAGGGCGCAGGCAAATCGACCGCCACGCCCTTGAGGTTGGAGTTGACCCGCAATTGGCTGTCGGGGCCATTGAGGGTCAGTTGCAGTTGATAAGGGATCACGCCACTCACCGGCAGAGGCTGGGTCACCTTCAGCCAGTCGGTCAGTTTCTTCACCTCGACCTGGCCCGACGCGGTTACCCGAGTATTGAGCTTACCCGGGCTGCCATCGGCAAAAATCTGTGCAGTGACCGGTTTGTCGAATGCCCGGGCGCCGATGTTCTGCCCGCTCAGGCCTTTGGCGCTGTCGAAACGGAAGTCACCTTTGAGCTGGGTCAGCTCCAGCACCGGCTCGGCCAGTTTCAAGCGTGCCCTGGCGGTCTTGAAATCGACGAGGATCTTCGGTTCCTCGCCTTTTGCCAGCGGAATATCCAGCTTCAACTTGCCGCTCAGTTCACCCTCGCCTTCCCAGCCGGCAAAGGTCGCCCCGGTGCCGATCGGCGCCTCCTGGAGGATTTTCAGGCCATCGCCCAAACCGCCGGCAAATCCGCCATCAAGGAACAAATGAACGTTCTGCCCCGCAGGCACATGGGGAATGTTGACGTAAACATCGCTGACCTGGGTGTCGAGCAACTGGCCTTTGCTGGCCAGAATCCGCACGCCGCTGTCTTCGACAAACACATCGCCGCTGACCTTGCTGACATGGGGCCAGCCCGGCTGGAAGGCCAGTTCGGCATCGTGAACCTTGAAGTACAGGCTGATGCTGCGATCGACGTCTGCGGCACCGTGGTTGAGCGACCCTTGATACTGGAAGAAGCCCTGGTCCACTGCGCCCTTGAGAATCGCCGTGCGCAGCCATTCGTCCAGCGCCGGGCTGAGGACCGTCGGCAAGTACTTGGCGGTGTAGCGACCGTCGCCATCCACCATGCCCACCCGCAGGTCCATGTAGTCTTCCTGGGTGTGATCGAAATGCAGGCGAATCAGGAAGTCGCCGGCAATCTTGCCCTCCTCGCCCAGCACCTTCAGATACGGCGCAATCAGGGTGAAGCCTTCTTTATCGAGCTTCCAGGTCAGTCGCGCGTTGGCCTGAATGTACTGCCATGGCTTGGCGAAAATCGGGTCCAGGTGCAGCATGAAATCCTTGCTGTCCATGCGCAGCTCGCCGTGCCCCAGGTCACCGCTGATGCTGCCGCTGACATTTCGCGCCGCCGGCGCACCGTGATAAGCATCGAAGCCCACCTGGTCGAGGTTGGCGGCAAAGCTGAACTTGCTGTCGTCGGTGGCATTGGGTCGCACGTCGATCAACACATTGCGCAGTCCGCCCTTCACCTTGAGCCGCTCGACAACGGTGGCAAAGCCTTGAGGAAACGGCGCCAGGGCATTGAGCAGCGGCGTGAGCGGGGTCAGATCGACGCGGTCGGCCTGTAGATGCCAGAGTTCTTCGGTCTTGTCGGTGGCGGCGCTTTGCTTGAGCTGCAAGTGCGTTTCCCAGCGGATGTCACCCAGGTTCATTGCCAGGGAATCCAGGGTCACCTGCACGCCTTCGGCACTGCGCTCGAAGTAACCATTGAGCGCCAGGTTGTTGATCTGGATCGGCTTGCGCTCGGCGTAGGCGCCCTTGAGTTGTGGCGCGTTCAAGCGCACTGCAGCGCTTTGCAAGAGGCCTTTGCCCCAGGTCAGCCACAGCTCGCCGCCGGCCTTGATCTCGGAGAAATTCCATTGCTGGCTGACGCGCTCGGGCAGCCACTTCGACCAGTCGCTTTGCGGCAGGCTCAGGTAGACCTCGGCTTCACCGTCCTGCCATTGACTGGCTCGAATGCGGGTACGCAGGCTCATGGCCACGGGCTGGCCGTCGGGCAGGGTCAGGCGGGCGTCGAGACGCTGCCGCGACGCACCGGTTTTCAGATTCAGGCCGACGTAGGTCAGGGTCAGCGGCGAATGTGCAAAGGGCTGCAAGGTCACCTGGCTGTCGAGTACCGACAGTTGCTGGATCATCTGCATGCGATTGAGCAATTGTTCCGGATCGATCGGCTGATGCTGTTGCACCGGCAAACCTTCCAGCGCCCATTGACCGTCGTCGCCCTCCTTGACGCTGATCTTCAGGCCGCTGAGTTCCAGATGAGCGATGCGTACCTGACGTGCCAGCAGACTGGCCCAAAGGTCCGGCACCGCGCGCACCTGATCCAGGTGCAGGGCATTGGCGCCCTCGCCGACGGTCACGTCGTGCGCCATCAATACGGGGGCGAATCCACTCCAGTTGCCTTCCAGCTCGCCGATTTGCAGCGGCATGCCCAAGGCATCGCTGGCTTTGGTTTCGATATCGGCACGGTACTCGGCGACCAGCGGCGTCAGCTCCCGGCCAAGGCTGACGTAGAGCGCCATCAACACCAAAACCA
The DNA here is from genome assembly GCF_003097365.1 of Pseudomonas sp. B1(2018). NCBI lineage: Bacteria > Pseudomonadati > Pseudomonadota > Gammaproteobacteria > Pseudomonadales > Pseudomonadaceae > Pseudomonas > Pseudomonas sp. B1(2018). The sequence goes on along the minus strand of NZ_PYUK01000007.1, from coordinate 172,540 downwards.
ACGCGCACAGGCCTAGACCCCAGCGGGTCAGTGCGGCCAAAATGCGTGTCAGACGGTCCATGTCAGATGGCCCCCATGGCAAAAGTTTTGCAAAAAGCTGAGGCCAGCCATTCTCGAATAATCAAAACGAAACGCTTCAGAGCAGCACCACGTCGTATTGTTCCTGGGAATACATGGTTTCGACCTGGAAACGGATGGTGCGCCCGATAAACCCTTCCAGCTCGGCGACGTTGCCCGACTCCTCGTCGAGCAGACGGTCGACAACTTTCTGATTGGCCAATACACGATAGCCCTCTGCCTGATAGGCGCGAGCCTCACGCAGGATTTCGCGAAAGATTTCGTAGCAAACGGTTTCCGGCGTCTTGAGTTTGCCGCGGCCCTGACAGGCGTTGCACGGCTCGCACAAGACCTGTTCAAGGCTTTCGCGGGTGCGCTTGCGGGTCATCTGCACCAGGCCCAACTCGGTGATACCGATGATGTTGGTCTTGGCGTGATCGCGTTCCAGCTGCTTCTCGAGCGTGCGCAGCACCTGGCGCTGGTGCTCTTCATCCTCCATGTCGATGAAGTCGATGATGATGATTCCGCCGAGGTTGCGCAGGCGCAATTGGCGGGCGATGGCCGTCGCGGCTTCGAGGTTGGTCTTGAAGATGGTTTCTTCGAGGTTACGATGACCGACGAACGCCCCGGTATTGACGTCGATGGTGCTCATGGCTTCCGCCGGGTCGACCACCAGATATCCGCCGGACTTGAGCGGGACCTTGCGCTCGAGGGCCTTCTGGATTTCGTCTTCGACGCCATACAGGTCGAAAATCGGCCGCTCGCCCGGATAATGCTCCAGACGGTCAGCAATCTCCGGCATCAATTCGGCGACGAATTGCGTGGTCTTCTGGAAGGTTTCCCGGGAGTCGATGCGGATCTTCTCGATTTTCGGGCTTACCAGGTCACGCAGGGTGCGCAGCGCCAGACCGAGGTCTTCGTAGATCACGCTGGGCGCGCTGATGGTTTTGATCTGGGCGCTGATCTGATCCCAGAGCCTGCGCAGGTAGCGGATGTCCATAAGGATTTCATCGGCGCCGGCGCCTTCGGCTGCCGTACGCAGGATGAAACCGCCAGCCTCCTTGATACCTTCCTTGGCCACGCAATCGGTGACCACTTGCTTGAGACGTTCGCGCTCGGCTTCGTCTTCGATCTTCAGGGAAATCCCGACATGGGCGGTACGCGGCATGTACACCAGGTAGCGTGAAGGGATCGACAGCTGGGTGGTCAGGCGTGCGCCTTTGGAACCGATCGGATCCTTGGTCACCTGCACCACCAGGCTCTGGCCTTCGTGCACCAGTGCGCTGATGCTCTCGACCGCAGGGCCTTCGCGCAGGGAAATTTCCGAGGCGTGAATGAACGCCGCGCGATCCAGGCCGATATCGACGAATGCCGCCTGCATCCCCGGCAATACCCGCACGACTTTGCCTTTATAGATGTTACCGACGATCCCGCGCTTTTGCGTACGCTCGACGTGGACCTCTTGCAGGACACCGTTTTCGACCACCGCCACGCGCGACTCCATCGGCGTGATGTTGATCAGGATCTCTTCACTCATGGCAGGGTCTCGTTCAGGCATGTTCACGATAATGGCCGCATCTGTTCAGAACGTTGCTTAGCGTGCGTTCCGGGTTTGCCAACAGGGTATGCCGAAATGGCCGAGCAGTTCCGCGGTTTCGCAAAGCGGCAGTCCGACCACAGCTGAATAACTTCCATTGAGCCCGGCGACAAACACCGCACCCAGTCCTTGAATGCCATAACCGCCCGCCTTGTCCTGTGGTTCACCGCTGGCCCAGTAGGCCACGGCTTCATCACGACTGATATCCCGAAAACGCACGCGACTGGTGACAACCCGGGACTCGCAGCGTTCGCCATCCAGCAGCGCAATCGCGGTCAGGACTTCATGCTCGCACCCCGACAACATCATCAGCATGGCGCAGGCATCCGCTTGATCAACCGGTTTGCCGAGAATTTTTCCATCGAGCACCACGGCGGTATCGGCACCGAGCACGCAGAACGGTTCGTCAGACACGACGCTGCCGCGCCCGGCCTCGGCCTTGCCGCGCGCCAGACGCTCGACATAGGCCGTCGGGGACTCTTGATCTGTAGGAGTTTCATCGATGTCCGCACTGACGGCGGAGAACGGAACGCCGATCTGCGTGAGCAATTCACGCCGGCGTGGCGAGCCAGAGGCGAGGTACAACCGTTTCATCAAGACCTCTCCCTGTCTAATGCCTGAGCGAATTAATTGATTTTGTAGCGTCGACGCAATCCGCGCAAACCGAAACTGATCCAGGGCCAGAGCAATGCACTGACCAGTGCCGGCAGCACCAGCGCCAGCGTCGGCTGACGATTGCCGGTCAAGGCACTGAGCCAGAGTTGTACCAACTGGGCAAGACCGAAGATCACCAGGATCACCAGGCTCTGCTGCCACATCGGGAACATCCGCAGGCGTTGTTGCAGCGCCAGCACCAGATAGGTGATGAGCGTCAGGATCAAGGCATTCTGCCCCAGCAAGGTACCGTAGAGCACGTCTTCAGCCAGCCCCAGGCAAAACGCCGTCACCATCCCGACCGTCTGCGGCAGGTTCAACGCCCAGAATGCCAGCAACAAGGCCAGCCATAGCGGGCGCAGGATTTCCATGAATTGCGGCAATGGCGAAACGCTGAGGAGTAGACCGACGGCGAACGTCAGCCAGACTATCCAGCCGTTTCGGGATGCTTTTACACCGCCCATTATTCTCTCCCCACTGGAGTGGCCGGCGCGGAGACTGGCGGTTTGGCGGCAGGCTTCGCGGCAGCGGGTTGCGCCGCCGGCGGTTTAGCCGCCGCAGGATGTGTGGCCGCAGGCTTGGCGGGCGTGGTGGCTGGCTTGACGGGTGCGGTGGCCGCAGGCGCCGCCGTGGCAGGTATCGCCGGTGCGGCGGCCGGTGCGGCAGGGACCGCGGGGCTGACCAGTTTCGGAACCGTCGCCGGAATGGTCGGCCCACCGCCCTGTGCATCCAGGCTTTCCTGGGCCTGGGCGGCAGCGTTGGCGCGTTCTTCCGGGGTACGGGTGTCGCTGAACACCAGCAGCAGGTAGCGGCTGCGGTTCAAGGCGGCGGTCGGAATGGCGCGGACAATGGCAAACGGCTGGCCGGAATCGTGAATCACTTCCTTGACCGTCGCCACCGGATAACCGGCCGGGAAACGTTGGCCGAGACCAGAGCTGACCAGCAAGTCGCCTTCCTTGATGTCGGCGGTATCGGCCACATGACGCAATTCGAGGCGCTCCGGGTTGCCGGTACCGCTGGCAATCGCCCGCAATCCGTTACGGTTCACCTGCACCGGGATGCTGTGGGTGGTGTCGGTCAGCAACAGGACGCGGGAGGTGTAGGGCATCAACTCGACCACTTGGCCCATCAGGCCACGGGCATCGAGCACCGGCTGACCGAGGACCACGCCGTCGCGCTCACCTTTGTTGATGATGATGCGATGGGTGAAGGGGTTGGGGTCCATGCCGATCAACTCGGCCACTTCGACCTTCTCGTTCACCAGTGCCGAAGAGTTGAGCAACTCGCGCAGCCGAACGTTCTGCTCGGTCAGGGCGGCAAGCTTCTGCATGCGCCCCTGCAACAGCAGGTTCTCGGTCTTGAGTTTTTCGTTTTCGGCGACGAGTTCGGTCCGGCTGCCAAACTGACTGGCAACGCCTTCCCAGAGTCGTCCGGGCAGGTCGGTGATCCAGTAGGCGTCCATCAGCACCAGCGACATCTGGCTGCGTGCAGGCTTGAGCAGACTGAAACGGGCATCGACCACCATCAGCGCGACCGAAAGCACGACCAGCACCAACAGGCGCACGCCCAGTGAAGGGCCCTTGGTGAAAAGCGGTTTAATAAGCCGCTCCTCCCAGGCAAATGTTCTGTTTATTCATACGGCAGCAATCCGGCCTGGATGCAGACTGACAGAAGATAAACGCGAACAGGCAGCACTGCAAAGTGCCGCCTGCGCGCTCAACAGCATAGAAGCGATCCGGCGACTTATTCGCTGGAAAGCAGGTCCATGGTGTGTTTATCCATCATTTCCAATGCACGGCCACCGCCGCGAGCAACGCAGGTCAGCGGGTCTTCGGCAACGATCACCGGCAGACCGGTTTCCTGGGCCAGCAACTTGTCCAGGTCACGCAGCAAGGCGCCACCACCGGTCAGCACCAGACCGCGCTCGGCGATGTCGGAAGCCAGTTCCGGAGGCGATTGCTCCAGGGCGCTTTTCACGGCCTGAACGATGGTTGCCAGGGACTCTTGCAGAGCTTCCAGCACTTCATTGGAGTTCAGGGTGAATGCGCGTGGAACGCCTTCGGCCAGGTTACGGCCACGAACGTCGACTTCGCGAACTTCGCCGCCCGGGTAGGCCGTGCCGATTTCCTGCTTGATGCGCTCGGCGGTGGATTCACCGATCAGGCTGCCGTAGTTGCGACGCACGTAGGTGATGATCGCTTCGTCGAAGCGGTCTCCGCCAACGCGAACGGATTCGGCGTAAACCACACCGTTCAGGGAGATCAGCGCGATTTCGGTGGTACCGCCACCGATATCCACGACCATCGAACCGCGAGCCTCTTCAACCGGCAGGCCGGCACCGATCGCAGCCGCCATTGGCTCTTCGATCAGGAACACTTCGCGGGCACCGGCACCAAGGGCCGATTCACGGATGGCGCGACGCTCAACCTGGGTGGATTTGCATGGAACGCAGATCAACACGCGCGGGCTAGGCTGCAGAAAGCTGTTTTCGTGAACCTTGTTGATAAAATACTGCAGCATTTTTTCGCAAACGCTGAAGTCGGCGATCACACCGTCCTTCATCGGACGAATGGCAGCAATGTTGCCCGGAGTACGGCCGAGCATGCGCTTGGCTTCGGTGCCGACAGCAACGACACTTTTCTGGTTACCGTGTGTCCGAATGGCCACAACGGAGGGCTCATTCAGGACGATACCGCGCTCGCGCACGTAAATAAGGGTGTTGGCAGTGCCCAGGTCAATGGAAAGATCGCTGGAAAACATGCCACGCAGTTTCTTGAACATGGGAAAGGGACCCTAGGCAACGCGTGGGTAAAAAAGTGCGGCAAACTCTAACAACGACAGGGATTTTGGGCAAGGCGCCAATATGTTAAATTGGCCGCTTTTCTGTGCACCAAGCCCCACAATCGCGGCCTTATGACCGTAGAAGTGCGGTAGTGTTCCGACAATCTAACACACGGACGCCGTCCGTTTTGTTTTCCACTGGAGAATCCCAATGGCGCTTGAACGCTCCGACGTGGAAAAAATCGCTCATCTGGCCTGTCTGGGCCTCAATGATGCCGATCTTCCACACATCACTTCGGCCCTCAACAGCATTCTCGGGCTGGTCGACGAAATGCAGGCGGTCAATACCGACGGTATCGAACCGCTGGCCCACCCGCTGGAAGCCAGCCAGCGCCTGCGCGCGGACGTCGTGACCGAGACCAATAACCGCGAGGCCTACCAGTCCATCGCACCAGCGGTCGAAAACGGCCTGTACCTGGTTCCGAAAGTCATCGACTAAAGGGAAAGAGCCTGCAATGCATCAATTGACTCTGGCCGAGATCGCCCGCGGACTCGCCGATAAAAAGTTTTCCTCCGAAGAGCTGACCAAAGTCCTGCTGGCGCGCATCGCCCAGCTCGATCCACAGCTCAACAGTTTCATCAGCCTCACCGAAGATCTGGCGCTGACGCAGGCGAAAGCCGCTGACGCCCGCCGGGCCAATGGTGAGAGCGGCGCCCTGCTCGGCGCGCCGATCGCCCACAAGGACCTGTTCTGCACCCAGGGCATTCGCACCAGTTGCGGCTCGAAGATGCTCGACAACTTTAAAGCACCGTACGACGCCACTGTCGTCGCCAAGCTGGCTGCCGCCGGGGCCGTGACCCTGGGCAAGACCAACATGGACGAATTCGCCATGGGTTCGGCCAACGAGTCGAGCTACTACGGCGCGGTGAAAAACCCGTGGAACCTGGAACACGTGCCGGGCGGTTCGTCCGGTGGTTCGGCGGCGGCGGTGGCCGCTCGTCTGTTGCCGGCTGCCACCGGCACCGACACCGGCGGTTCGATCCGTCAGCCGGCGGCCCTGACCAACCTCACCGGCCTAAAACCGACGTACGGTCGCGTTTCGCGCTGGGGCATGATCGCCTACGCCTCCAGCCTCGATCAGGGCGGCCCGTTGGCGCGCACGGCCGAAGACTGCGCGATTTTGTTGCAAGGTATGGCCGGCTTCGATCCGAACGACTCCACCAGCATCGATGAACCCGTGCCGGACTACAGCGCCAGCCTCAACGGCTCGCTGCAAGGCCTGCGCATCGGTGTGCCGAAGGAATACTTCAGCGCCGGTCTCGACCCGCGCATTGCCGAACTGATCCACAACAGCATCAAGGAGCTGGAAAAACTCGGCGCCGTGATCAAGGAAATCAGCCTGCCGAACATGCAGCACGCGATTCCTGCGTACTACGTGATCGCCCCGGCGGAAGCCTCTTCCAACCTGTCGCGTTTCGACGGCGTACGCTTCGGCTATCGCTGCGAAGACCCGAAAAACCTGGAAGACCTGTACAAGCGTTCCCGTGGCGAAGGTTTCGGCGCGGAAGTGCAGCGCCGGATCATGGTCGGTGCCTACGCGCTGTCCGCCGGTTACTACGATGCCTACTACCTCAAGGCGCAGAAGATCCGTCGTTTGATCAAGAACGACTTCATGGCGGCCTTTAATGAGGTCGACATCATCCTCGGCCCAACCACGCCGAACCCGGCCTGGAAGCTCGGCGCCAAGAACAGCGACCCGGTCGCTGCGTACCTGGAAGACGTCTACACCATCACCGCCAACCTCGCTGGCCTGCCGGGCCTGTCGATGCCGGCCGGTTTTGTCGACGGTCTGCCGGTCGGCGTGCAACTGCTCGCCCCGTATTTCCAGGAAGGTCGCCTGTTGAACGTTGCCCACCAGTATCAGCTCAACACTGACTGGCACACCCGCACCCCAACCGGCTTCTGAGGAGACACACATGCAATGGGAAGTCGTGATCGGGCTGGAGATTCACACCCAGCTCACCACCCGGTCGAAAATCTTTTCCGGTAGTTCCACCCAGTTCGGCTCCGAACCGAACACCCAGGCCAGCCTGATCGACCTGGGCATGCCCGGCGTGCTGCCGGTGCTGAACCAGGAAGCGGTGCGCATGGCGGTGATGTTCGGTCTGGCGATTGACGCCGAGATCGGCCAGCACAACGTGTTCGCCCGTAAAAACTACTTCTACCCGGACCTGCCCAAGGGCTACCAGATCAGCCAGATGGAATTGCCGATCGTCGGCAAGGGCCACCTGGACATCGCCCTGGAAGACGGCACGGTCAAACGCGTCGGCATCACCCGCGCGCACCTTGAAGAAGACGCCGGCAAGAGCCTGCACGAAGAATTCAGCGGCGCCAGCGGCATCGACCTGAACCGTGCCGGCACGCCGCTGCTGGAAATCGTTTCCGAACCGGACATGCGCAGCGCCAAGGAAGCCGTGGCTTACGTCAAGGCGATCCACGCACTGGTGCGCTACCTGGGCATCTGCGACGGCAACATGGCCGAAGGTTCGCTGCGTTGCGACTGCAACGTGTCGATCCGTCCGAAAGGCCAGGTCGAATTCGGCACCCGCTGCGAGATCAAGAACGTCAACTCGTTCCGCTTCATCGAGAAAGCGATCAACAGCGAAATCCAGCGTCAGATCGAGCTGATCGAAGACGGCGGCAAGGTGATCCAGCAGACCCGCCTGTACGATCCGAACAAGGACGAAACCCGTCCGATGCGCAGCAAAGAGGAAGCCAACGACTACCGTTACTTCCCCGATCCGGACCTGCTGCCAGTCGTGATCGAAAACACCTTCCTCGACGACGTGCGCGCCACCCTGCCGGAATTGCCGCCGCAGAAGCGCGAGCGCTTCCAGGCGCAGTTCGGTCTGTCGGCGTACGACGCCAACGTGCTGGCCACCAGCCGCGAGCAGGCGGACTACTTCGAGAAGGTCGCGAGCATCAGCGGCGACGCCAAGCTGGCGGCGAACTGGGTGATGGTCGAGTTGGGCAGCCTGCTCAACAAACAGGGCCTGGATATCGAACAGTCGCCGGTTTCCGCCGAGCTTCTGGGCGGCATGCTGCTGCGCATCAAGGACAACACCATCTCCGGCAAGATCGCCAAGGTCGTGTTTGAAGCGATGGCCAACGGCGAAGGCAGCGCAGACGAGATCATCGACAAACGCGGCCTCAAGCAAGTGACCGACACTGGCGCGATCTCGGCGGTGCTGGATGAAATGCTCGCGGCCAACGCCGAGCAGGTCGAACAATACCGCGCGGCAGACGAAGCCAAGCGCGGCAAGATGTTCGGCTTCTTCGTCGGCCAGGCCATGAAAGCTTCCAAAGGCAAGGCTAACCCGCAACAAGTGAACGAATTGCTGAAAAGCAAGCTCGAAGGCTGATGAGAATGGAGCCAGCTCTAAATACTGGCTCTATTCCCTGTGGCGAGGGAGCTTGCTCCCGCTGGTCTGCGAAGCAGACCCAAATAGGTCACCGCATTTTTTCAGAAAATGTGTTGTCTGATTTTGCGACCGCTTCGCGGTCGAGCGGGAGCAAGCTCCCTCGCCACAACTATTTTGCGAGCCTTCGAATGAAACGTCTGCTTGGCGCCTGCGCCCTCCTCTCGCTCCTGGCCGGTTGCGCCAGCACCGATACCGTCGATCCACACGGCTACGACAAAACCGGCGTGGCTTCGTACTACGGCGCCAAACACCAAGGCAAACGCACCGCCAACGGCGAGCGTTTCAACATGAATTCCATGACCGCCGCCCATCGCCAGCTACCCTTCGGTACGCGGGTGAAGGTCACCAACCTGAATAACGACAAGTCCTGCGTGGTACGCATCAATGATCGCGGGCCGCACACCCGTGGCCGCCTGATCGACCTGTCCCAGGAAGCCGCCGAGCGCCTGGGCATGCTGCGCAGCGGCACCGCGCGGGTTCGCGTGCAAGCCCTCGACGACTGACCGATGGAGCCCCGACCATTTTCGGACTAGCCGACTTACCCCTGATCAGCGTGATCGAATTGCTCAGCGGATTGTTCCTGCTGATTGTCGGTGCCGAATTGATGGTGCGCGCCGCCGTACGCATTGCCGCCCGCTTGCACATTCGCCCCCTGATCATCGGCCTGACCATCGTCGCCCTCGGCAGCAGCGCACCGCAGATGGCGGTCAGCCTGCAGGCGACCCTGGCGCAGAATGCCGACATCGCCGTCGGCAGCGTGATCGGCAGCAGCATTTTCAACATCCTCGTCACCCTCGGGCTGTCCGCCCTGATCATTCCTTTACGGGTTTCCCGGCAACTGGTGCGCCTGGATATTCCACTGATGATCGGTGCCAGCCTGCTGGTGTTCGTACTCGCCTGGAATGAAGAACTGACCCGTGTCGATGGCGTGATGCTGCTGACGGCACTGGCGATATACCTGGGCTTGCTGCTGCGCCAGTCGCGGCACTCGGCACGCCCGGTATCGAGCCATGACCATCATGCGCAAGCGCCATGGCTGAGCAGCCTGCTGATGATCGTCGCCGGGCTGGCGATGCTGGTGTACGCCGGGCACTTGCTGCTGGGCGCCGCGGTTGCGGTCGCCACCGATCTCGGGTTGTCGGAGCGGATCATCGGCCTGACCATCGTCGCCGTCAGCACCTCACTGCCTGAGCTCGCCACCTCGTTGATCGCGGCAATGCGCGGTGAACGTGATATCGCCGTGGGCAACGTGATTGGCAGCAACCTGTTCAACCTCCTGGGTGTGCTCGGCTTTACTGCGCTGGTGGCACCGTCGCCGCTGTCGGTGTCGCCCAACGCCCTGGATTTCGACCTGCCGGTGATGCTCGGCGTCGCGGCGCTGTGCCTGCCGGTGTTCTACTCCGGCTACCGGGTGACCCGCGCCGAAGGCCTGCTGTTTCTGGGTCTGTACCTGGCGTATGGGCTGCACGTGGTGTCGTTCACCACCGGCATGCCACTGGCCGGCAAGCTGGAACACCTGATGCTGTTTTTCGTCCTGCCGGCGCTGGTGGCGTTCTTGCTGTTCACGTCGCTACGCGCCTGGCATCGCCAACACCATAAGAAGGAAGTCCCATGACCGAGAATAAGAAAACCGGCGTTGAAGTTCGTCGCCAAGTAATGGGCGACGCCTTCGTCGACCGCGCACTGGGCAACGCCACCGAGTTCACCCAGCCGCTGCAGGACTTTGTCAATGAACACGCCTGGGGCGGCGTGTGGAATCGCGAAGGCCTGCCGCTGAAAACCCGCAGTCTGATCACCCTCGCCGCCCTGACCGCGCTCAAGTGCCCGCAGGAATTGAAAGGTCACGTGCGCGGGGCCTTGAACAACGGCTGCACCGTGGAGGAAATTCGCGAGGCGTTGCTGCATTGCGCGGTGTATGCCGGCGTGCCGGCGGCGATCGATGCGTTCAGGGCGGCGCAGGAAGTGATCGACAATTACCAGAAGCCGGAATAATTTTCCTGCTTTAAAAGATCGCAGCCTGCGGCAGCTCCTACATTGGAGGGCGCGCTCCTGTAGGAGCTGCCGCAGGCTGCGATCTTTTGACCTTTACCGCTAAATCCACCCACCCCACTGCAAAAAGAAGATCCCCACATTGGTGGTGACCGCCGCCATCAGCGTGGTGATCACGATAATCGCTGCCGCCAGTTCATGATTGCCCTCGGCCGCCCGCGCCATCACAAAACTGGCAGCGGCGGTCGGGCTGCCGAAGTACAGAAACAGAATCCCCAATTCCGCGCCGCGAAAACCCCACAACCACGCGCCCAGCGTCGCCAGTACCGGCAAGCCGATCATCTTCACCAGGCTTGAACTCAGCGCCATGTTGCCGCTTTTGCGCAGCGCCGCCATGGACAAGGTGCCACCGATGCAGATCAGTGCCAATGGCAAGGTGGTTTGTGCCAGATACTGGCCGGAGGTCTCCAGCCACCCTGGCAAGCCGATCTTGAAATAGGCGAAGGGCGCCGCCGCCATCACGCTGAGGATCAGCGGATTGCTGAACACGCTTTTGCAGATGCTCCACGGATCGGATTTGATCACCGGGCTGTACACCGCCAGGACGATGGTCGAGAGCGTGTTGTAGAACAGGATCACCAGCGCCGCGAGGATCGCCCCGAGGGAAATCCCGTAGTCGCCGTACATGCTGGCCGCCAGCGCCAGGCCGATCACCCCGTTGTTACCGCGAAAGGCGCCCTGGGTATAGATCCCCCGATCTTCCCGCGGACACTTCCAGATCGCCCAACCCCAGGCGATGGCAAAGCCCACCAGGGTCGCGAGGGAGAAATAGATCAGCAACGCCGGCTGCAACGCCGCGTGCAAGTCAGCATGCAGGATGCCCAGAAACAGCAGCGCCGGCATGGTGACGTTGAACACCAGGGCCGACGCGGTGTGGATGAAGTTGTCGTTGATCCAGTCGATGCGCTTGAGCAGCACACCCAGAAACAGCATGGCGAATACCGGCGCGGTGATGTTCAGGGTTTCGAGGAAAATTGCCAGCATGCCGGAGAGGACCTTGGGGTGGGCGTCGTTAGGGGGCTAATGATAAGCCACACCGGGCACATTAAGATCAAAAGATCGCAGCCTGCGGCAGCTCCTACATGGGAACGCGTGTTCTGTAGGAGCTGCCGCAGGCTGCGATCTTTTCCAGGCAACACAGTCTCAGGTAATCGGCGCCGGGTTGAACAGGGTGATGTCGTTATGCAACTTGTGCTGCTCGGCCCACGTCTGCTTCTTGCCGCTCGCCACATCCAGGTAGTAGTGGAACAGCTCCCAGCCCAGCTCCTCGATCGATGCGCGGCCGGTGGCAATGCGCCCGGCGTCGATGTCGATCAGGTCCGGCCAGCGTTGCGCCAGTTCGGTCCGGGTCGACACCTTCACCACCGGTGCCATGGCCAGCCCGTAAGGCGTGCCGCGACCAGTAGTGAACACATGCAGGTTCATCCCCGCCGCCAGTTGCAGCGTCCCGCAGACAAAGTCGCTGGCCGGGGTCGCGCAGAAGATCAGGCCCTTGCGCTTGAAACGCTCGCCAGGGCCGAGCACGCCGTTGATCGCGCTGCTGCCGGACTTGACGATCGAGCCCAGGGACTTCTCGACAATGTTCGACAGCCCGCCCTTCTTGTTGCCCGGCGTGGTGTTGGCGCTGCGGTCCGCTTCGCCCTTGGCCAGGTAACGGTCGTACCAGTCCATTTCCCGCACCAGCTCCTGGGCGACGTCCTGGTTTTCCGCGCGGGAGGTCAGCAGGTAAATGGCATCGCGCACTTCGGTGACTTCGGAAAACATCACCGTCGCACCGGCCCGCAGCAACAGGTCCGAAGCATAACCGAGCGCCGGGTTGGCGGTGATGCCGGAGAACGCATCACTGCCGCCACACTGCATGCCGAGAATCAGCTCGGACGCCGGCACGGTTTCCCGGCGACGTTGATCGAGCTTCTTCAAACGGGTTTCGGCCAGCGCCATGATCTGCTCGATCATCTCGGTGAAGCCGTGGCTGGCGTCCTGCAAGCGGTACAGCCATGGCTCGCTCAGATCCACCGAACTGTCGTTCTCGTGCATCACCTGCCCGGCCTGCAATTTCTCGCAGCCCAGGCTGATCACCAGCGCTTCGCCGCCCAGGTTCGGGTTGCGCGCCAGGTTGCGCACTGTGCGAATCGGGATGTACGCGTCGGTGGCGGTGATCGCCACGCCACAGCCGTAGCTGTGGGTCAGCGCCACCACGTCATCGACGTGCGGGTACTTGGGCAGCAACTCGGCCTTGATGCGCTTGACCGCATGATCGAGCACGCCGGTCACACATTGCACGGTGGTGGTGATGCCGAGAATGTTGCGCGTGCCGACGGTGCCGTCAGCGTTGCGATAACCCTCGAAGGTGAAGCCTTCCAGTGGTGCTTGCGCGGCGGGCACGTCGGTGGACAGCGGCAGGCTGTCCAGCGGTGGCGCGGTCGGCATGCGCAGTTGATCTTCCTTGACCCAGCTGCCGCGGGGAATCGGCTGCAAGGCATAGCCGATGACCTGGCCGTAACGAATTACCTGGCCGCCCTCGGGAATGTCTTCCAGGGTGACCTTGTGGCTCTGTGGCACGAAGTCCACGGTGACCAGGCCGTCCGCAAATTCGGTACCGGCCGGTACGCCCTGATCGTTGACCACGATCACTACGTTATCCCGCTCGTGCAGGCGGATGTAGCGCGGCGAGTCGGAATGTTCAATCAACTGCATGACGCCGCTCCTCAGGAATGCGCTTGAGATAATTTGCCAGGGGCTTCAGTACCATTCGCGGGAGGCTCTTTGAGCACCACACGCTTGATCGGGCCTACGATCACCAGGTAGCTGAACACCGCGACCAGTGCGTTGCAACCGACGAATACCAGCGCCCACTTGAACGAACCGGTGGAGCTGATGATGTAACCGATGACGATCGGGGTGGTGATCGAAGCCAGGTTACCGAAGGTGTTGAACAGGCCGCCGCTCAGACCGGCGATCTGCTTGGGCGAAGTATCGGACACCACGGCCCAGCCCAGTGCGCCAACGCCTTTGCCGAAAAACGCCAGGGCCATGAAGCCGACGACCATCCATTCTATGTCGACGTAGTTGCACGCCACGATGCTGCTGGAAACCAGCAGGCCGGCAATGATCGGCGCCTTGCGGGCGAAGGTCAGGGAATGGCCCTTGCGCAACAGGTAATCGGAAATCACCCCGCCGAGCACACCACCGATGAAGCCGCAGATCGCCGGCAAGGACGCGATGAAACCGGCCTTGAGGATGGTCATGCCACGCTCCTGCACCAGGTACACCGGGAACCAGGTCAGGAAGAAGTAAGTGATGCCGTTGATGCAGTACTGGCCCAGGTACACGCCGAGCATCATGCGATTGGTCAGCAACTGACGGATGTAGTCCCATTTCGGGCCGTCGGTCTTCTTGCCTTTGCCCTTGTCCTTGTCCTTGTCCTGGTCCATGTCGACCATGCCGCCGTTGTCGGCGATGTGCTTGAACTCGGCATCGTTGATCATCGGGTGTTGGCGCGGGCTGTGGATAACCTTCAGCCAGATCCCGGAGAAGATGATGCCGATCACGCCCATGACGATGAACACATGCTGCCAGCCGAAGCTGTAGACGATCCAGCCCATCAGCGGTGCGAACAACACGGTGGCAAAGTATTGCGCCGAGTTGAAGATCGCCGAAGCGGTGCCGCGTTCAGCGGTCGGAAACCAGGCCGCGACGATGCGTGCGTTGCCGGGGAAGGATGGCGCTTCGGCCAGGCCGACCAGAAAGCGCAGCATGAACAGCGCAACCACCGCCGTGGACATGCCGAACTCGCCGACATAACCCTGCAGGACGGTGAACAGCGACCAGGTGAAGATGCTCAACGCGTAGATTTTTTTCGACCCGAAACGGTCCAGCAACCAGCCACCGGGGATTTGCCCGGCCACGTAGGCCCAACCGAATGCGGAGAAGATATAACCGAGGGTGACCGCGTCGATGCCGAGGTCTTTTTGCAGGCTCGAGCCGGCGATGGCGATGGTCGCGCGGTCGGCGTAGTTGATCGTGGTCACCAGAAACAGCATGAGCAGGATCAAATAGCGGACGTGAGTCGGCTTGGTCGATTGCATGTTGATGTACTCCCACTGATTATTTTTATGCGCGGGTGAATCTTGTGTCCTGTAGGAGCTGCCGCAGGCTGCGATCTTTTGATCTTTAGCGCCATCAAAGGCACCGAAAATCAAGATCAAAAGATCGCAGCCTGCAGCAGCTCCTACATGGGTTTGCGGTATCGGTGCCACCGAGGTGGCACCGGATACAGCGGTGTTGCGTGTTACGAACCGATGTAAGAGGTTTTCACGACCGTGTAGAACTCTTGCGCATAGCGACCTTGCTCACGTGATCCATAGGATGAACCTTTACGCCCACCGAACGGAACGTGGTAATCCACACCGGCGGTCGGCAGGTTGACCATCACCATCCCGGCCTGGGAGTGACGCTTGAAGTGGTTGGCGTATTTCAGCGAGGTGGTGGCAATGCCCGCCGACAGCCCGAACTCGGTGTCGTTGGCCATGGCCAGCGCGGCTTCGTAATCGGCGACGCGGACGATGTTGGCCACCGGGCCGAAGATCTCTTCGCGGCTGATGCGCATCGATGATTCGCTGTCGGCAAACAGGGTCGGCGCGAGGAAGTAGCCCTCGGTCTCGCAGGTCACCAGACCACCACCGCTGACCAGACGTGCACCTTCGGACTGGCCGATGTCGATGTACTTCATGTCCTGTTCAAGCTGCGCTTGCGAGACCACCGGACCGATATCGGTGCCAGCCTTCAATGCATGGCCGACCTTGATCGACTTCATGCGCTCGGCCATGGCTTCGACGAACTTGTCGTGGATGCCAGCGGTAACGATGAAGCGGCTGGATGCGGTGCAACGCTGGCCGGTGGAGTAGAACGCGCTCTGTACCGAGAGCTCGACCGCTTGTTTGAGGTCGGCATCGTCGAGAATGATCTGCGGGTTCTTGCCGCCCATTTCCAGCTGGACCTTGGCCTGACGCGACACGCAGTTCACAGCGATCTGACGACCCACGCCCACCGAACCGGTGAAGCTGATGCCATCGACTTTCGGGCTGTTGACCAGCGCTTCGCCGACTACGCGACCGCTGCCCATCACCAGGTTGAACACGCCGGCCGGGAAACCGGCGCGGGAGATGATTTCCGCCAGGGCCCAGGCGCAACCCGGCACCAGATCCGCCGGTTTGAGCACCACGCAGTTGCCATAGGCCAGGGCCGGGGCGATTTTCCACGACGGGATCGCGATCGGGAAGTTCCACGGGGTGATCAGACCGACCACGCCCAAGGCTTCGCGAGTGACTTCAACGTTGACGCCCGGACGTACGGACGGCAGGTAGTCGCCGGACAGACGCAGGCATTCACCGGCGAAGAACTTGAAGATGTTGCCGGCGCGGGTCACTTCGCCGATGGCTTCGGGCAGGGTCTTGCCCTCTTCCCGGGCCAGCAGGGTGCCGAGTTCTTCGCGACGGGCGAGGATTTCAGTGCCGACTTTATCCAGGGAATCGTGGCGCGCCTGGATGCCGGAAGTGGACCACGCCGGGAACGCGGCACGGGCGGCGTCGATGGCTGCGTTGACCTGGGCCAGGTCAGCCTTGGCGTAATCGCCGATGGCATCGGTCAGTTCGGACGGGTTGATGTTGGTCGAGTAATCGCCGCCGGAAACCCACTCGCCGTTGATGTAGTTATCGAAACGCTTTGCATCTGCCACTTTAAGATCTCCTCACGCAAAAAGCCGCTGATTGCTCAGCGGCCTTACTTAATCGGATGTGTTACTGCGCACCCTGCTTGTCGATCAGCGCGGCGAGCATTTCGTACTCTTCGCCGGTCAGATCGGTCAGCGGTGCACGAACAGGGCCCGCGTCGTAGCCGGCAATTTTTGCCCCGGCCTTGACGATGCTCACGGCATAACCGGCCTTGCGGTTACGGATGTCCAGGTACGGCAGGAAGAAGTCGTCGATGATCTTGCCGACGGTGGCGTGATCTTCGCGAGCGATCGCGTGGTAGAAGTCCATCGCGGTTTTCGGGATGAAGTTGAACACCGCCGAGGAGTAGACCGGCACGCCCAGCGCCTTGTAGGCCGCGGCGTAGACTTCGGCGGTCGGCAGACCACCCAGGTAGCTGAAGCGATCACCGAGGCGACGACGGATCGACACCATCAACTCGATATCACCCAGCCCATCCTTGTAGCCGATCAGGTTCGGGCAGCGCTCGGCCAGGCGTTCCAGCAGCGGCGCGGTCAGGCGGCAGACGTTGCGGTTGTAGACCACCACGCCGATGTTGACCGATTTGCACACGGCTTCAACGTGGGCGGCAACGCCGTCCTGGCTGGCTTCGGTCAGGTAGTGCGGCAGCAGCAACAGGCCCTTGGCACCCAGACGCTCGGCTTCCTGTGCGTACTCGATGGCCTGGCGGGTCGAACCGCCCACGCCGGCCAGGATTGGCACGCTGGTGGCGCAAGTGTCGACCGCAGTCTTGATGATTTCCGAATATTCGCTGGCCGCCAGAGAGAAGAACTCACCGGTGCCGCCCGCGGCGAACAGCGCCGAGGCGCCGTATGGGGCCAGCCATTCGAGACGCTTGATATAACCCGCGCGATTGAAGTCGCCCTGAGCATTGAAATCGGTAACCGGGAAAGACAGCAGACCGGCAGAGAGGATGGACTTCAGTTCTTGTGGATTCATTATTCGAACACCCTGGATAGCGACGTTGTGTGAGAAAACCGTTCAGCCCGCGCTGAAGTTGTAGGTCATCGTACAACTTAAAATACAACCGTCAACTGCATTTCATCGCTGGGGGTGGAAATTGTTCGACACGAAAATGCAAAACCCTTGTTTTAAAGGGCTTACGCTGAATGGAACAGGGATGATCACACCTCGAAAAACAGGTGCTCAGGAGATACGTTGTCGGAAGATTGTGGTGAGGGATAGAGGCTGACTGTAGGTTTTGTGGGATGGCTTACGGCCTCTTCGCGAGCAAGCCCGCTCCCACATTTGAATTTCTGCGAACTCACAATTTGTGAACGACACCGATCAAGTGTGGGAGCGGGCTTGCTCGCGAAGGGGCCGTAAGCCAATACCGCCTTGGATCAGAACACTCAGCCCCGCTGCGCTTCAGCCTCTTCATGGGCATGGCGCAATCGCTCACGACTGTTGGTCAGGTGCAAACGCATGGCGGCCCGGGCCGCATCGGAATCCTGACGGGCAATGGCGTCGTAGATTTCCTCGTGCTCACGGCTCAGGCGACCCATGTAGTGCTGCTGGTCGTCATGGGCCAGGCGCGCGGAATTCAACCGGGTGCGAGGGATAATGCTGGTGCCCAGGTGGGTCATGATGTCGGTGAAATAACGGTTGCCGGTGGACAGCGCTATTTCGAGGTGGAAGGCGAAATCCGAAGCCACGGCATCACTGGCATGGGCGGCGCTTTCATTCAACGCATCGAGGGCGGCGCGCATGTTGGCCAGTTGTTCCGGACTGCGACGTTGCGCCGCCAGCCCGGCAGACTCCACTTCCAGGCTGATGCGCAACTCCAGGATCGCCAGCACATCGCGCAAGGTCACCACGGTCGCCGGGTCGATACGAAAGCCACTCGGGCTCGGTGTGTCGAGCACGAAGGTGCCGATGCCATGGCGGGTTTCCACCTGGCCGGCCGCCTGCAGACGGGATATCGCTTCGCGTACCACCGTGCGGCTGACACCATGGGCATCCATGATGGCCGACTCGGTGGGCAACTTGTCGCCACGCTTGAGATGACCGTCGCGGATCTGCTCGGACAGCACCGTCACCAGTTCCTGAGCGAGGCTGCGGCGCTTGCGTGGGAGGCGTGGTGTGTCGATCGGGTTTTCCATGGTGTACGTCGGTCTCGAAAAGTTCGGCGGCTGAAAGCGCATCATAGCGCAATGCGGTTGTACGATCACCCATCCCCCTGACCCCCTGTAGGAGCTGCCGCAGGCTGCGATCTTTTGATCTTGCTTCTTTAAAATCAAGATCAAAAGATCGCAGCCTGCGGCAGCTCCTACCAGGGGCGGGGGTGTTTATGCGGTCACGGTCTGGTCCACCAGATGGCCATTTTCGATACGAACATGCCGCGGATGGAAGCGCTTGAGGCTGCTGCGATGGCCGACACTGACAATGCTCAGCCCCGGCAATTCATCGATCAGCGCCTGGTACAGCGTGGCCTCGTCTTCTTCGTCCATCGCCGAGGTCGCTTCGTCCATGTACAGCCATTGCGGTGCATAAAGCAGCGCACGGGCAAAGGCCAGGCGCTGCTGCTCACCCGGAGACAACATGCGCTGCCAGTGGTTGGCTTCGTCGAGACGGGCAATCAGATGCGGCAAACGACAGGTTTCCAGCACCTGCACGTAGCGCTCGTTCGGATAGGTATCACCGGGCTGTGGATAACTGAGGACATCACGCAGGGTGCCAATCGGCAGATACGGCTTTTGCGGCAGGAACAGGTAACGCGCCGATGGCAGGCGAATACTGCCGTGGCCGGCCGGCCACAGGTGTCCCATTGCCCGCAGCAGGGTCGACTTGCCGCTGCCGGAGCGACCGCTGAGCATCACGCGCTCGCCCTCCTCCACGGTCATCTCGGCGTTGGTCAGCAGGTGACGACCTTCCGCCAGGTCGAGGCCGAGGTTGTGCACCTTCAGGACGGAGCCCGAATTCTGCACGTCGATGGCGGGGGCACGCTCTTCGTTGTCACGCATGGCCTGGTGGAAGCTCAGCAGACGATCGCAGGTGGCGCGCCAGGAAGCGAGGCTCTGGTAGGCGCTGATGAACCAGCTGAAGCTTTCCTGCACATTGCCGAACGCCGAGCTGATCTGCATCAGCTCGCCCAGTTCGATCTTGCCTGAGAGGTAACGCGGCGAGGCCACGATGAACGGGAAGATGATGGCTGCCTGGCTGTAACCGGCGGTGAAAAACGTCAGGCGCTTGGACACCTTCATGATGTCCCAGAAGTTATGCCAGACCATCCCGAAGCGACTGCTCAAACGCCGATTTTCGTTCGGTTCGCCGTTGTACAACGCAATGCTTTCGGCATTCTCGCGAATCCGCACCATGGAGAAACGCAGGTCGGCTTCGAAGCGTTGTTGTTGGTTGTTCAGACCGATCAGGCGTCGACCGATCAAATGCGTCAGCCAACTGCCCACCACGGCGTAAACCAGCACGCACCAGAACATGTAGCCGGGAATGGTGATGCCGAACACTTCGATACTGCCCGACACGCCCCACAGAATGATGGAGAACGACACCAGGCTGACGATATTGCGCAGCAGCCCGATACCCAGTTCAAGGGTGTTGGAGGTGAAGTTGTTGAGGTCTTCGGAAATCCGCTGGTCCGGGTTATCGGTGTAACCGCCCTGCTCCAGCTGGTAGTAGTTTTTGTCTGCCAGCCAACGGCTGAAATGCTTTTCGGTGAGCCACGCCCGCCAGCGGATCGTCAGCATCTGCGTCAGGTAGAGCCGATACACCGCGCCGATGATCGCCACTGCCGCAATCGCACAGAAATACAGGATCAGTTGCCAGAATGCTGCCTCGTCCTTCTTTTGCAGGGCGTTGTAGAAGTCCTTGTACCAGGTGTTGAACCACACCGAGATCCCCACGCTGATCAGCGACAGCGCAATCACTGCGATCAGCAGCGTCCAGGCCTTGACCTTCTCTTCACTGCGCCAGTAAGGCGTGATCATTGCCCACACTTTGCGAAAAAAATGCCCGCGCACGGCGTCGTTGACCGCGGAATACTCAGCGTTCTGATTCATGGATAAGGCTCGATAAAGAAAAGAACACGCACGAACCGATCATAGATGATCGGTCCGGTTTGTCGCGAGATACGGCCCGCATTCGTTCAGCGCAGGTTCAGCGGCGAACGGGGCGCTTCTGCAGTTTGCGCTGCAGGGTGCGGCGGTGCATGCCCAGGGCGCGGGCAGTGGCGGAGATGTTGCCTTCGTGCTCGGTCAGCACGCGCTGGATGTGCTCCCACTGCAGGCGGTCCACGGACATCGGGTTTTCCGGCACCAGACTGTCGAGGTCGGCGTGTTCGGACAGCAGCGCCGCCAGCACGTCGTCGGCGTCAGCCGGTTTGCACAGGTAGTTGCAGGCACCGCGCTTGATCGCCTCGACAGCGGTGGCAATGCTCGAATAACCGGTGAGGATCACCACGCGCATTTCCGGGTCCATTTCCAGCAACTTGGGCAACAGCACCAGGCCCGAATCGCCGTCCATTTTCAGGTCCAGGGCGGCGTAATCCGGCAGATCGGCCTTGGCCAGTTCCAGGCCTTCTTCGGCGGAACCGGCGGTGCTCACGCGAAAACCGCGGCGGGCCATGGCGCGGGCCATGACGCGGGTGAATGTGGCGTCGTCATCGACCAGCAACAAATGCGGCAGTTCTTCGCCTTCGACTTGGATCTCTTCACTCATGTTCGTCTCCTCGGGCGACACGGGGAAGGCGCAGCTCGGTGAGCGTGCCGCCTTCCTCATGACTGTAGAGTTTCACTGAGCCGCCGGCGCGTGTCACGCTGGCCTTGCTCAAAAACAGGCCCAGGCCGAAACCTTTGCCCTTGGTGGTAAAAAACGGCTTGCCGATTTGCTCGGCGATGGCCAGCGGCACACCGGCGCCATGGTCACGGATGCTGATGGTGAGGTTTTCCCAATCCCAGTCCAGCGTCACCTGCAGCCCTTCGGGGCAGGCGTCGGCGGCGTTGTTCAGCAGATTGAGCAACGCCTGGGTCAAATCCGGCGGCGGCGCCATACGGGGTACCGCGCCCTGGCCGAGGCGCTGGAAGCGATAGCTGGCTTCCGGGCGCATCAGGTGCCAACGATTGAGGGCTTCATCAAGCCAGTCGGTGACATCCTGCATCTCCACCGCCAACCGACGATTGGCCTCTGCGGCGCGCACCAGATGCTGCAAGGTCTCTTTACACAGTTTGACCTGATCCTGCAGCACGCTCAGGTCATCCTGCAACATCGGGTCAGGGTGGTCCTGACGCATTTCCTTGAGTAACACGCTCATGGTCGCAAGCGGCGTGCCCAGTTCATGGGCGGCACCGGCGGCCTGGGTGGCAACGGCCAACAGTTGCTGATCGCGCAGGCCTTCTTCGCGGCGAATGGCGCGCAACTCTTCCTGACGACGCAGTTCTTCGGCCATGCGTGCGGCGAAGAACGTGATGACCGCTGCCGCAAGGGCAAAACTCAGCCACATCCCGTACACCTGCAGGTTTTCCCGGGCGATGGGGAAGGTTTGCAGCGGGTAGAACTGCGCCAGCAGCAGTGTGTACATCGTCAGCGCGATCCCCGAGAGGATCACCGAATAACGCCATGGCAACGTCACGGCGGCAATGGTCAGCGGCACCAGGTAATAGGAGACGAAGGGGTTGGTCGAGCCACCGGAGAAATACAGCAATGCGCTGTGGATAAACAGGTCGCAAGCCAGTTGCACGGCGTATTCGAGCTCGGTCACCGGCCACGAGGTACGCAGGCGAATCGCTGTGAACACGCACAACAGCATCGAACAGGCGAGGGTCGCAGCCAGTTGAAACCAGGGCAGAGGCAACAGTTCGAGCCAGTAGGCCAGGCCCACGGAACCGGCCTGGGCGGCCAGCACCAATGTACGGATGAATGTCAGCCGCCAGAGGTTCTGGCGAGTGGCGGAAGTGATTTGAACGGGGGCGAGCATGAGCTCTCCTGATGAGCGCTCCAGGCGGATCGCAGGGAGTATAACCAAGCGCGGGGGCTGACAGGCAAAAGTGCGGCAAACGGCCACAGTCATTGGCGTGGAACTGCGTGAAATGAACTCTGTGGCGAGGGGGCTTGTCGGACCGCCGCACCGCCCCGTTCGGCTGCGAAGCAGTCCTGAAACCTGCCGCCGCATTTTATCGGTTGAACCAAGTGAGGCAATCTGCGACTGCTTCGCAGCCGAACGGGGCGGTGCGGCGGTCCGACAAGCCCCCTCGCCACAGCAAGCTCGCTCCTGCAAAGGGCCGCATGCATCTGTATAGAAGTTGTAACTGTGCGAACCAGAGCATAAAAGCTAGAGTCTGATGGTTTCACGCAGGTCCGGACCATACCCCTGCGCACCTCTCAAGGAGCCTTCATGCACACATTCCGCCGCAGCGCCGCCCTCCTCGCCCTGAGTCTCGGCACCGTCGCCAGCCTCCCGGCCCTGGCCGCCGACGAGTTGCATTACAACCAGATTTCCCTGCGCGCCGAAGTCAGTCAGGAAGTGGCCCGCGATCTGATGATCGTGACGCTCTACACCGAAGAACAGAACAGCGACCCGGCCAAACTCGCCGCCGACGTCAGCACCACCATGAACAAGGCGCTGGCCCAGGCCAAGCAGGTCAAGGACATCACCCTGCGCCAGGGCAGTCGCAACAGCTACCCGATCTACGACACCAAGGGCCAGAAAATCACCGGCTGGCGCGAGCGCGCCGAATTGCGCCTGGAAAGCTCGGACTTCGCCGCGCTGTCGAAGCTGACCGGCGAACTGCTCACCGACCTGAAAATGGGTGGCATGGACTTCGCCATCGCCACCCCGACCCGTAAAGCCAGCGAAGACGCCCTGCTCAAGGACGCCGTGGCCGCCTTCAAGGCCCGCGCCCAACTGGCCACCGATGCCCTCGGTGGCAAAAGCTACAAAATCGTCAACCTGAACCTCAACAACAACGGTTATCCACAGCCTTACCTGCGCGCGCCGATGATGATGAAAGCGGCCGCCATGGACGCCGCCCCCGTGACACCGGATGTCGAAGCCGGCACCAGCCAGGTCGGCATGACCGCCGATGGTTCGATTGAAGTGCTGATGCCTTGAATCGATAGCCCGTAAACCAAAACGGCGATCATCAAAATGATCGCCGTTTTTTTTGGCAGTTTTCAGGCATGAGCTATAACTGGATAGGTCAACCCGAGAAATGCCGTCGATTGGCCACTATCGGTGCAACAATAACCACTCTTATTCACGCCATGCCCACCCCACAATCCGGGGTATGAATAAGTAACACCCCCGCCCCACGCGGGAGCAACCCGAGTCAGGCGCGCACTGTAAAAGTGCGTCACTTGCACCGTAAAAACGCCGCGCAAACGGTCAAATGCGTCAGGAATTATACAAATGCGACATTAAGGTACGTTCGTGCCACCGTTTAAGGCTTGTAGTCACTCTGGATCTTGCATTGGGTATGGCCCCTGCATAAGTATCCGCAGGCACGACTCACGAGGTCGTCCTCTAATTCCAAAAATGACAACAAATCATGAGGCCACCATGCTTAAACAAGCGGTCATTCCGTTTTTAGTCGGCGCCAGCCTGTTGGCTAGTGCACCGTTCGCTCAAGCTGCGACTAACCTGGTGTTCTGCTCCGAAGGGAGCCCGGCCGGTTTCGATCCAGGTCAATACACCACCGGAACCGACTTCGACGCCTCTGCAGAAACCATGTTCAACCGCCTCACCCAGTTCGAGCGCGGCGGCACCGCTGTCATTCCAGGTCTGGCGACCAGCTGGGACGTCTCCGATGACGGCCTGACCTACACCTTCCATCTGCGTGAAGGTGTGAAGTTCCACACGACCCCGTACTTCAAGCCGACTCGTGAGTTCAACGCCGACGACGTGCTGTTCACCTTCAATCGCATGATTAACAAGGATGACCCGTTCCGCAAAGCGTACCCGACCGAATTCCCGTACTTCACCGACATGGGGATGGATACCAACATCACCAAGATCGATAAAGTCGACGACAAAACTGTCAAGTTCACCCTCAAGGACGTTGATGCCGCGTTCATCCAGAACATGGCCATGAGCTTCGCCTCGATCCAGTCCGCCGAGTACGCTGCCCAGCTGCTCAAGGAAGGCAAGGCCGCCGACATCAACCAGAAGCCGGTCGGCACTGGCCCGTTCGTGTTCAAGAGCTACCAGAAAGACTCCAACATCCGCTACACCGGGAACAAGGACTACTGGAAGCCTGACGACGTGAAGATCGACAACCTGATCTTCGCCATCACTACCGACCCGTCGGTACGTATCCAGAAGCTGAAGAAGAACGAGTGCCAGGTCACCCTGTTCCCTCGTCCGGCCGACCTGAAGGCGCTGAAAGAAGACAAGGACCTGAAGCTGCCTGACCAGGCTGGTTTCAACCTGGGTTACATCGCCTACAACGTGATGCCCAAGGTCAAGGGTCAAACCGATGCCAACCCGCTGGCCGAGCTGAAAGTTCGCCAGGCATTGGACATGGCGGTCAACAAGCAACAGATCATCGACTCCGTGTACCAGGGCGCCGGCCAGCTGGCCGTCAACGCCATGCCACCGACCCAGTGGTCCTACGACACCACCATCAAGGATGCGCCGTACAACCCTGAGAAAGCCAAAGAGCTGCTCAAGGAAGCCGGCGTGAAAGATGGCACCGAAATCGTGCTCTGGGCGATGCCGGTACAGCGTCCATACAACCCGAACGCCAAACTGATGGCAGAAATGCTGCAGTCCGACTGGTCCAAGATCGGCCTCAAGGTCAAGATCCAGAGCTACGAGTGGGGCGAGTACATCAAGCGCTCCAAAGGTGGCGAGAACCAGGCGATGCTGATTGGCTGGAGCGGTGACAATGGTGATCCGGACAACTGGCTGAACGTGCTGTTCGGCTGCGACTCGCTGGAAGGCAACAACTTCTCCAAGTGGTGCGACAAGAAGTTCGACGACATCGTCAAGCAAGCCAAGCGCACTTCCGACCAGGCCAAGCGCACCGAACTGTACAAGCAGGCGCAACACGTCCTCAAAGATGCAGTCCCAATGACACCTATCGCTCACTCGACGGTGTTCCAACCTATGCGCGCCAACGTGCAGGACTTCAAGATCAGCCCATTTGGCTTGAACTCCTTCTACGGCGTCAGCGTCAGCAAATAAGGTTTTGCAACGGCGACGTTTCTGACGTCGCCGTTGCTTTATCTACCGAGCAAGCAGGAATTTGCCTACATCCAAATCCGCAGCTGACTACAGCATCGGGTGAGGACGCGTCGCCATTTCCTACGAGTCTTTAGGACTCTACGCATTTACTGCCGGACCCGTGGCTCATACCGTCGGGATCCGACCAGTACACGCGTGGGTCATCGGTTACTGCTGCGTGCATGGCTTGAAATCAGTGACGCCTCCACGTCTACGGACGGGGCGACCGCTCATTGACAACACTTTGAGAGAAAAGGGAGCGTTATGCGCCATACCTTGGTTTTATCCGCATTGCTGGGCACCGGCCTGTTGGCCGCCACCTCCATCAGCCAGGCCGCCAACAACAGCCTGGTATTCTGCTCCGAAGGCAGCCCCGCCGGTTTCGACACGGCGCAGTACACCACTGCGACCGACAACGACGCCGCCGAACCGCTGTACAACCGGCTGGCAGAGTTTGAAAAAGGCGCGACCAACGTCGTACCGGGCCTGGCTACGAGCTGGGACATCTCCGAGGACGGCCTCGAATATACGTTTCACCTGCGCGAGGGAGTGAAGTTTCATACCACCAAATACTTCACGCCAACCCGCGACTTCAACGCCGACGACGTGCTGTTCACCTTCAATCGCATGCTCGATCCGCAACAACCATTCCGTAAGGCTTATCCGACAGAGTTTCCGTACTTCAACGGCATGAGCCTGAACAAGAACATCGCCAAGGTCGAAAAGACCGGGCCACTGACCGTGGTCTTCACGCTCAACAGCGTGGACGCCGCGTTCATCCAGAACATCGCCATGAGCTTCGCCGCCATCCTGTCGGCTGAATACGCCGACAAGCTATTGGCCGAAGGCAAGCCGAGCGACATCAACCAGAAGCCGGTCGGCACCGGGCCGTTCGTGTTCAAGAGCTATCAGAAAGACTCGAACATCCGCTACACCGGCAACAAGCATTACTGGGCTCCTGACCGGGTCAAGCTCGACAACCTGATTTTCGCCATCAACACCGACGCCTCGGTGCGCGTGCAGAAACTCAAGGCCGGCGAGTGCCAGATCACCCTGCATCCGCGCCCTGCCGATGTGCCCGCACTGAAGAACGACACGGCCCTGCAACTGATCGAGAAGCCTGGTTTCAACCTCGGCTACATCGCCTACAACGTACGCCACAAGCCGTTCGACCAGCTTGAAGTGCGCCAGGCGCTGGACATGGCGGTGAACAAACAGGGCATTCTCAACGCCGTTTACCAGGGTGCGGGGCAACTGGCGGTCAACGCCATGCCGCCGACCCAATGGTCCTACGACGACACGATCAAGGACGCCGCCTATAACCCGGAAAAAGCCAGGGAACTGCTCAAGGCCGCCGGCGTCAAGGAAGGCACTGAAATCACCCTCTGGGCCATGCCGGTCCAGCGTCCGTACAACCCCAACGCCAAGTTGATGGCCGAAATGCTCCAGGCTGACTGGGCGAAGATCGGCCTCAAGGTCAAGATCGTCAGCTATGAGTGGGGCGAGTACATCAAGCGCACCAAGAATGGCGAGCACGACATCAGCCTGATCGGCTGGACCGGTGACAATGGTGATCCGGACAACTGGCTGGGCACGCTCTACAGCTGCGACGCCATTGGCGGCAACAACTATTCGATGTGGTGCGATCCGGCCTACGACAAGCTGATCAAGCAGGCCAAGGTCGTCACCGACCGTGACCAGCGCACCCAGCTCTACAAACAGGCGCAGCAGTACCTCAAGCAGCAGGTGCCGATCACGCCAGTCGCCCACTCAACGGTCAACCAGCCGCTGAGCGCCAAAATCGAAGGGTTCAAGGTGAGCCCGTTCGGTCGCAACGTGTTCTCGGGTGTCAGCATAGAAAAATAACCGATTAGCCAGAAATGCCGGGGGGCGGATTTTCCGCCCTCACGCAGACGCTTTGCCGTCTTTTGCCCATTTGGCTGACAGCAAACGTTTGCGATGCCGTGAATGAGTTCTAAACCAATAGCCGGATCACAAAAAAAAGACCGGTATAAAAAAAGAAAGTAAGGAGCTTTACCCATGAAACTGAGCAGCACCGCGTTATTGGCCTTGGCCATAAGCAGCGTAACCGCCACGGCTTACGCAGAAACTCAAAGCCAGGCTTTCACCCCGGTTACCGTGAACGAGAAGAACGCCCAAAGCGAAGCCACCGGATTTGTCGAAGGCCAGTCGATCACCGGCACCACGCGTAACTGGTACGCCAACGAGCAACTGAAACGTGGTGCAAAATTCAAATACAACGATCACGGCACGCTGGCCGAGACCGATCGTCGTATCAACTGGGTCCAGGGCACTATCGTCAAGTACAACTCGGGCTTCACCGAAGGGACTGTCGGTTTCAGCACCGAAGTGGCGGCCTACAACGCCATCGCACTGGACCGGGACCGCAAAGACCTGGCCTCCGGCAACGGTGGCGCACCGGGCTCTCGTCCAAACGCGGGCAACAACCGTACCCTGACCAAAGAGGGCGGCGACGCTCAAGGCCAGTGGAGCAAAGTGGGCCTGGCCAACGTCAAGGCCCGTGTCTCCAACACCACCCTGACCGCCGGCCGCATGAACTTCAGCAGCCCGATGGTCGACGTGATCGGTAACCGCGCACTGCCTTCGAGTTTCGAAGGTGTGGCCATCCACAGCGAAGAGCTGAACAACCTGGCCTTCGACCTGGCCACCTTCGACCGCAACTCACCGCGTACCGAAGAAAGCCAGCGTAAATTCCGCACCGAATACGCCAACGGCATCGTCGAGACCGATCACGTCTACACCGGCGGCCTGACCTACACCCCATTTGCCAGCCTGACCACCAGCCTCTGGGCGACCCAGGCGGAAGACATCTGGAACCAGTACTACTTCGGCGCCTCCCACGTTCTGGGCGACAGCCAGGTACTGAGCCTGACCACCGGCCTGAATTACTACAAAACCCAGGACACCGGTAAGGCCCTGATCGGCACTATCGACAACGACACCTACTCCCTGTCGTTCGGCCTGACCCACCAGGCCCACACCCTGACCCTCTCGTACCAGGAAGTGAACGGCAACGAGTACTTCGACTACCTGCACGAAACCAACGGCATCTACCTGGCCAACTCCCTGCTGTCGGACTTCAACGGCCCGAACGAAAAATCGTTCCAGGTTGCCTACGGCTTGAACATGGCCGAATACGGCGTGCCAGGCCTGAAGTTCAACATCTACCAGGCGCGCGGCTGGGGTATCGACGGCACTCACTACACCGGCAACGGCGGCGTGCCCGGCAAGGGTTACGACGGCATCCAGTCCCAGGATGGCGAACACCACTATGAATACGGCATCGGCGCGACCTACGCCGTGCAGAGCGGCCCGCTCAAGGCCACCACGATCCGCGGCACCTACACGGCTCACCGTGCCAGCGAAAACCAGGCTGACGGCAGCATCAACGAGTTCCGCCTCGTGACCACGGTTCCGTTCAACATCCTGTAATGCACGTGCCGAACGGCTGATTCGATGACGAATCGACCGTTCGGCTTTTGTCCTTTAACTGATTGCAGAGGGTTCTTGATGAAAATGCTTCCCCTACGTGCGGCCATCGCGGCTGCGTTGCTCAGTGTCGCTGTCGGCGTCTCGGCCAAACCCTTGGTGGTTTGCACCGAAAACAGCCCCGAAGGCTTCGACATGGTCCAGTACACGACTGCAGTCACAGCCGACGCCGTGGCCGAAACCATCTTCAATCGCCTGGCGGACTTCAAGCCCGGCACCACTGATGTGATTCCGGCACTGGCCGAATCCTGGGACATCAGCGAGGACGGTCTGACGTACACGTTCCACCTGCGTAAAGGCGTCAAGTTCCACACCACCGAATACTTCAAGCCGACCCGCGACATGAATGCCGACGACGTGGTCTGGAGCTTCCAGCGTCAGCTGGACCCGAACCACCCATGGCACAAGCTGTCGAGCGTAGGCTTCCCGTACTTTGAAAGCATGGGCTTCAAGGAACTGCTGAAAAACGTCGAGAAAGTCGACGACAACACAGTCAAGTTCACCCTGACCCGTCGCGAAGCGCCGTTCCTGGCCGACATCGCCATGGCGTTTTCTTCGATCTACTCCGCCGAATACGCCGACCAGTTGCTCAAGGCCGGCAAGACCGGCGATCTGAACAACAAGCCCGTCGGCACCGGCCCGTTCGTCTTCCAGCGCTACAACAAGGATGCCCAGGTGCGTTTCAAGGCCAACCCGGACTACTTCCGTGGCAAGGCACCGGCTGACTCATTGATCTTCGCCATCGCCACCGACAACAACGTGCGCCTGCAGAAGCTCAAGGCCAACGAATGCCAGGTCGCGCTGTACCCGAAACCGGACGACATCCAGAGCATCAGGAAAGACACCAAGCTCAAAGTCGACGAACTGAACGCGATGACCGTTGCGTACATCGCCATCAACACCACTCACAAATACCTGAGCGACGTGCGTGTGCGTAAAGCCATCGACATCGCCTTCGACAAGGAAGCAGCCGTCAACGCGCTGTTCGGCAAAGGCAATGCGACCGCGGCGGTCAACCCGTTCCCGGACACTCTGCTGGGCTACAACCACGACCTGAAGAACCCGCCCCGTGACCTGGACAAGGCCCGCGCCCTGCTCAAGGAAGCCGGCGTACCAGAAGGCACGGTATTCACCCTGTTCACCCGTAACGGCGGTGGTGCCACCAACCCGAACCCGATGCTCGGTGCACAGATGATGCAAGCCGACCTGGCCAAGGTCGGGATCAAGATCGACATCCGCGTGATGGAATGGGGCGAAATGCTCAAACGCGCCAAAAACGGCGAGCACGACATGGTTTCCGCCGGATGGGCGGGCGATAACGGCGACCCGGATAACTTCCTTACGCCTATGCTCAGTTGTGAAGCGGCCAAGAACGGAGAAAACTACGCACGCTGGTGCAATGACAAGTTCCAGGCACTGATCGATCAGGCCCGGGAGAAAACCGATCCGGCCGAACGTGCAGCGCTCTACGAGCAGGCCCAGGTTATTTTTAACCAGGACCAGCCATGGATCAGCATGGCGCACACTAGAATGTTTACCGCAATGCGCAACAACGTAGAGGGCTATCACATTAGCCCCCTCACCACGAACAACTTCGCCACCACCCAGGTGAAGTAGATAAGAAAACTCCCGGCATTCCTGACACAGGGATGCCGGGCACGCCTAACCGGCTGATGAGGTACACCTTACGATGTTTAGTTTTATTGCCCGCCGACTGGGGTTACTGATCCCCACGTTTTTCGGCATCACCTTGCTGACATTCGCGTTGATTCGCATGATCCCTGGCGACCCCGTGGAAGTCATGATGGGCGAACGCAGAGTCGACCCGGAAATGCACGCTCAGGCAATGGAACGCCTAGGTCTGAACAAACCCCTGTATGCCCAGTACCTGGATTACATCGGCAAACTGGCCCACGGCGACCTCGGGGAATCCCTGCGTACCCGTGAAAGCGTCTGGAACGAATTCACCTCCCTGTTCCCCGCGACCCTGGAGCTGTCCATGGCCGCCCTGTTGTTCGCCGGCATCCTGGGCCTTCTGGCCGGGGTGATCGCGGCACTCAAGCGAGGGTCCCTGTTCGACCATGGGGTGATGGGTGTCTCCCTGGCGGGATACTCGATGCCGATCTTCTGGTGGGGCCTGATCCTGATCATGTTCTTCTCGGTGAGCCTGGGCTGGACCCCGGTATCCGGACGGATCGACCTGCTCTACGACATCGAGCCACGCACCGGCTTCATGCTGATCGATACGCTCCTGGCCAACGAGCCGGACGCCTTCTTCGACGCCCTGCACCACCTGATCCTGCCGGCCATCGTGCTGGGGACCATCCCGCTGGCGGTGATCGCGCGGATGACCCGCTCCTCGATGCTCGAAGTACTGCGTGAAGACTACATCCGCACCGCCAAGGCGAAGGGCCTGTCGCCATCGCGCGTGGTGTTCGTGCACGGCCTGCGTAACGCGCTGATTCCGGTACTGACCGTGGTCGGCCTGCAAGTCGGCACCCTGCTGGCCGGTGCGGTCCTGACCGAAACCATCTTCTCGTGGCCCGGCATCGGCAAATGGCTGATCGAAGCCATTGGCGCCCGAGACTATCCCGTCGTGCAAAACGGCATCCTGTTAATCGCCTGCCTGGTGATTCTGGTCAACTTCGTAGTGGACATCCTCTACGGCTTTGCCAACCCACGCATCCGTCATCAGCGC
This sequence comes from Pseudomonas sp. B1(2018), assembly GCF_003097365.1. Lineage (NCBI taxonomy): Bacteria > Pseudomonadati > Pseudomonadota > Gammaproteobacteria > Pseudomonadales > Pseudomonadaceae > Pseudomonas > Pseudomonas sp. B1(2018). The sequence continues at coordinate 140,744 of NZ_PYUK01000007.1, read as the reverse complement.
TGAGATCATGACCATGACCACTCCAATTCCATCGGTAGCAGTCGATCAAAGCCTGCTGTACCCGTCTCCGTACAAAGAATTCTGGCAAGCGTTCTCCAAGAACAAAGGCGCCGTCGCCGGCCTGATGTTCATGCTGCTGGTGATTTTCTGCGCCATCTTCGCCCCGTGGGTCGCCCCCCACAACCCGAGCGAGCAGTACCGCGATTTCCTGCTGACCCCGCCGGCCTGGCTGGAAGGTGGGCAACTGCAGTTCCTGCTCGGTACCGATGAACTGGGTCGCGACCTGCTGTCGCGCCTGATTACCGGCTCGCGCCTGTCGCTGCTGATCGGCTTGTCGTCGGTGGTGATGTCGCTGATCCCGGGGATCCTGCTGGGTCTGTTCGCCGGGTTCTTCCCGCGCGTGCTCGGCCCGACCATCATGCGCCTGATGGACATCATGCTGGCCCTGCCGTCCCTGCTGCTGGCCGTGGCGATCGTCGCCATCCTCGGCCCTGGCCTGATCAACACCGTGATCGCCATCGCCGTGGTGTCCCTGCCGTCCTACGTTCGTCTGACCCGCGCCGCGGTGATGGGCGAGCTGAACCGCGACTACGTGACCGCCGCGCGCCTGGCCGGTGCCGGCCTGCCACGCCTGATGTTCGTCACAGTGCTGCCCAACTGCATGGCGCCGCTGATCGTTCAGGCCACCCTGAGCTTCTCTTCGGCGATCCTCGATGCCGCCGCACTGGGCTTCCTCGGCCTTGGCGTACAACCGCCAACGCCTGAGTGGGGCACCATGCTGGCTTCGGCCCGCGACTACATCGAACGCGCCTGGTGGGTGGTGAGCCTGCCTGGTTTGACCATTTTGCTCAGCGTGCTGGCAATCAACTTGATGGGTGACGGCCTGCGCGACGCGCTGGACCCGAAACTCAAGAACGCCGCCTGAGGAGATTCCCATGTCACTGTTAGAAATCAAGAATCTCAACGTTCGCTTCGGCGACAAGAACGCCACGCCAGTGGTCGACGGCCTCGACCTGAAAGTGGACAAGGGCGAAGTGCTGGCCATCGTTGGCGAGTCCGGATCCGGCAAGTCCGTGACCATGATGGCGCTGATGGGCCTGATCGAGCACCCCGGCATCGTTACCGCCGACTCGCTCAGCTTTGACGGCAAGGACATGCTCAAGCTGAACAATCGCCAGCGTCGACAAATCGTCGGCAAAGACCTGTCCATGGTCTTCCAGGATCCGATGACCGCGCTGAACCCGAGCTACACCGTCGGCTTCCAGATCGAGGAAGTGCTGCGCCTGCACCTGAAAATGTCCGGCAAGGCAGCCCGCAAGCGTGCCATCGAACTGCTGGAAAAAGTTGAAATCCCGGGCGCCGCCAGTCGTATGGACGCCTACCCGCATCAACTGTCCGGCGGTATGAGCCAGCGTGTCGCGATTGCCATGGCGATCGCCGGGGAACCGAAACTGCTGATCGCCGACGAACCGACCACGGCACTCGACGTGACGATTCAGGCGCAGATCATGGACCTGCTGCTGGCGCTGCAGAAAGAGCAGAACATGGGCCTGGTGCTGATCACCCACGACCTCGCGGTCGTGGCCGAAACCGCCCAGCGCGTGTGCGTGATGTACGCCGGCCAGGCGGTCGAAGTCGGTCAGGTGCCACAACTGTTCGACATTCCGGCCCACCCGTACAGCGAAGCGCTGCTCAAGGCGATTCCGGAACACAGCCTGGGTGCCTCGCGCCTGTCGACCCTGCCGGGCATCGTTCCCGGTCGCTACGACCGTCCGCAGGGTTGCCTGCTGTCGCCACGCTGCCCGTACGTGAAAGACAACTGCCGTCAACAACGTCCGGCCCTTGACCAGAAAAGCAACAGCCTCGCTCGCTGCTTCTACCCGCTGAACCAGGAGGTGGCGTAATGGCCGTCGTTCTTACCGCCCGCGACCTGACCCGTCATTACGAGGTGTCCCGAGGCCTGTTCAAGGGTCACGCCACCGTGCGCGCCCTCAACGGCGTGTCGTTCGAACTGGAAGCCGGCAAGACCCTCGCTGTCGTCGGTGAATCCGGTTGCGGCAAATCCACCCTGGCCCGTGCCCTGACCCTGATCGAAGAGCCGTCCTCGGGTTCCTTGAAAATCGCCGGCCAGGAAGTGGCAGGCGCCGACAAGGCCCAGCGCAAGCAACTGCGCAAAGACGTGCAGATGGTGTTCCAGAGCCCGTACGCCTCGTTGAACCCACGGCAGAAAGTCGGTGATCAGCTGGCCGAGCCACTGTTGATCAACACCAACCTGAGCGCTGCGGAACGTCGTGAGAAAGTCCAGGCGATGATGAAGCAGGTGGGCTTGCGTCCCGAGCACTACCAGCGTTATCCACACATGTTTTCCGGTGGTCAGCGCCAGCGGATCGCCCTGGCCCGGGCGATGATGCTGCAACCCAAAGTGCTGGTGGCAGACGAACCGACCTCGGCGCTGGACGTGTCGATTCAGGCACAGGTGCTCAACCTGTTCATGGATCTGCAGCAAGAGTTCAACACCGCCTACGTGTTCATCTCCCACAATCTGGCGGTGGTTCGCCACGTGGCCGACCATGTGATGGTGATGTACCTGGGTCGCCCGGTGGAAATGGGGACGAAAGAGGACATCTACTCCCGTCCCCTGCACCCCTACACCCAGGCACTGTTGTCGGCGACGCCCGCCATCCACCCGGATCCGGACAAGCCGAAAATCAAGATCGTCGGCGAGTTGCCTAACCCGCTGAACCCGCCACCGGGCTGCGCCTTCCACAAGCGCTGCCCGTATGCCACTGCGCGTTGCAGCACTGAAGAGCCGGCCCTGCGCCTGCTCGACAACCGCCAGGTGGCCTGCCACTACGCCGAGCAATTCCTCGACGGCGCGGCGTAAAAAAGCGCCTCAGTCATTGGGGCGCGCTTGAATCAGGCAAACCCCTTCTCTTGCGATTGCGCATCAATCGACGGAGGAGGGGTTTTCTTTTGCTTGCACAAGCGCACGGCCATTTCTGACAGTTACGCACGCCCAGCTGCTTTGTTTGAATCCTGTCGGAGAGTCATGTGTCACGTGACACAAGGCGTAGACCCGGAAACATTCAAACTACAGGGACAGGTGCAAGCATCATGGAAATTCAAGCAACAGACGAAAACGCTGGTCAGCTAGACCCGGCATTTGGTGTTGTTGGTCAGATCCGGCCCAATTTTCTGGCCGGCTCGGCCAGGGCCGTTGTGTTGTCGGCTGAAGGCTCCCTGACCTACGCCACTCGGCAGGGAGAGGGTTTCACTCTGTACCGCACCGATTCTGACGGTATCAAGGACAAGGCGTTTGGCAATGACGGGAACACAGGTGAGTGGCAATTCGTCAGCGGTAAAAAGGCAAGTCCGTCGCGTTTGCTACTGCAAGAGGATCGCAAGATCCTGGTGATCGGTGATACCCGGGAACCCGACGGTATTGGCCGGGCAGCACTGAGACGCTTTCATGCCAACGGCAGCCCTGACCTGGACTTCGGCAGTGTCGTCGTTCCTGTAGCACAGCATGATTATTCCCAAGTGGCATTGATCGACGGTTGCCTGCAGGGTGATGGAAAAATACTTGTGGCGTTCAGCTATTTCATCAGTGAGTCCGAAGGGTCACTGCTGGCTCGCCTGCACAATAATGGCGAACTCGATACCGGTTTCGGCAAAAGCGGTTTTGTCGAGATCGAAACCGGGGGCGACTTCATCCGGCTTTGCAGCGTTGTGATTCAAGACGGAAAAATCGTTGTTGGCGGAACCACCACATCCGGTCAGCTCGTTCTTGCACGATTTGATCTGGAGGGGCAGGTCGATAGCCAATTTGGTGTCGATGGTTTTACTTTCCTGGCATCAACCGATGGCTCACTCAAAATGAGTCAACTCATTCAGCAGGCTGATGGCAAGCTGGTATGCGCCGGCGGTCTCAAGGAGAGCATGGGCATGGCGATGAGGTTTACCGCAGACGGTCACCCCGATAAGGAGTGGAATGGCGGGCTTCCTGTATTCACCAACACCGGTCCTGAAACATTCTGGCGATCCCTGGCCCAGCAGCCGGATGGCAAGATTGTCGTGGTCGGCAACAACCGGGCACTCCATATCATCGCTGGCAGGTTGTTGCCCAATGGAGACTATGACATCCGCTTCGGCGGGACTGGCTCCGGGTGGGTTTCTTTCGGTCCTTCAGGAGGATTGCCGTGGGATGTGAAGGTCCAGGGCGGTGCTCGCATTATCGTTGGCGGCGAGGCTTTCATCGAAATGGGGAATCGCGGCCCGGTCGTCTACGGGCTTCAGGCCTGATCCCGTTCTCGACGGCGCGGCATAAAACAGTGGGAGCGGGCTTGCTCCGGGCGGCGTTCCGACGAAGGCGTCAGGCCAGTCAGTATCAATGTCGACTGACAGACCGCTTTCGTCGGAACGCCGCCCGGAGCAAGCCCGCTCCCACAGGGGCGGCGTTTTAACCCAACTCCTTCTACCGCTCGCCATCGAGCGACTACGTCTGGCTATCGCCCTCTTCTTCATCGGAGTCCGGCTCGTCGGTGGTCGAGTCATCGTCGTTGTCAGCACCACCCTGCCCCTGATCTCCCGGTTCCGATTCGGATTTGGCGAGCATCAACCCCGCGTATCCCGCTTGCCCGCTCGAAGCCTGCTCCCCGTGATCGATGCACTCGGCCCACGCCGTCGACGTCCCGAGCGATAGCATCACCAACACTTTCAACAGCAGTAAAACGCGAAACAACCTGTTCATAGCCGATTCCTTCCTTTCGTGGAGTGCCTGTCTGGCGCTGAGTGAAATCTAGTTCCGATCAGCCGGGTTCTCCAGATTGGACGCTGACGAGCGAGCAGAAATGCACTCGGCAGAAAGACCGGTTTCAAATATACCCAATAGCCGGATCAACTAAGCGAAACCGCTCGGCCAGGTTGCCCCTCAAGCTTGTCTGGAGCGCGAGGACGGGTGGCCTGATAAATCATGGGTATGGACAGCAGCGCCAGTGCCGCACTGGCCAGCCACACACTGTGCCCGCCAAAGTGACCGTACAACTGACCGCCAAGCATGGGCGACAACAGTGCACTCGCACTCCAGCTCATGAAGAACACGCCAAAGTACTGCCCGCTTTTTCCACGTTGCGCATGCTGCATGACCCGTGCATTCAGTGGCGGCATGAACAGCGCCTCGCCCAATGTCCAGACCACCGTCGACAGACAGGCATAGAGCAGCCCGGAACCCAACGGCAACATACCGAGCCCACAGGCCAGCAACAGACTGCCCGCCACCAGTTGGCGACGCGTACCCCAGCGTTCGCCCCAATGGGTCAACGGAATCTGTAACGACACCACCAATACGGCATTCAATGCGAACTGCCAGCCGATCGCTTCGGTGCTCAGGCGATAGTAATCACGCAGGTAGTTACCCAGCGTGCTGTACACCGTGTCGAATGCCATCCCGAGCAAGAGCGTCGTCGCCAGTAACCAGAGAAAGGGTTTGTCGCGATACGGCACGCGTGAGCCTGAGCCGGTATCAGGTTTCTCGTCAGGCACCAGCACCGGTCGGCGCCATGTCGTGCGGACAAACCAGAGCAAGGCCAGCAGGGTCATGGCTGCGCTGGCGAAGAACACCCAGCGAAAATCGGTCTGCGCCAAAACGCCGCCCGCCACCCCGGCAACGGCCATTCCGAGGTTCCGGGCTACCCGGCTCAAGGCCTGTGCCCGGGAACGCTGCGCAACCTCGCAATACTCCATGATCAGCCGCTGATGCAGCGTACGGATCGCCCCGTCGACGGCCCCGCTGAGCAACAGCAGCCCGGCCAGCAACGGCACCTGCGTGACCAGCCCGAGCAGGATCAGCACCCACATCGACACAAAGAACAACGCCGCGGTGAGCCGTGCCGTGCGCACATGGTCACTGAGCAAACCACCGAGCATCGAGCCGATCAGCAATCCAGCGCCATAGGCCGACAACAGCCAGCCAACGGTTTCAATCGCCAGCCCCAGTTCCTGACGCAGGTACAGCGCCATGAACAACTTGACCATGCTGCTCAGTCGATTGATGAACAACAGCGCCGCGAGCACCCAGGCCATCACGCCGAAATAGCCGTCCAGCCTCAGCAGATGAGTCAGCCGATGCGTCATTCCCTTGATCATCAAGATGGCCGCTGTTTGCGAAATGTGTCTTGAACACTAAACGCCAACGACTGACTTGTCGCGGGCAAAACTCCCACATAGGGCAAAAACGGAGGCGGGCTACAAATGCGAAGGAAAAGACCTACGCAATCGCCTCCAGCGGAAAATCAATCCACAAAAAAAAGCCCACTGCTTTCACAGTGGGCTTTCGGGTGTCGCCATTGAGCGCTTAGTGATGCTCGCGGGTCGCACGGAATTTCACGTCCGGCCAGCGCTCTTCCATCAGTGCCAGGTTGACCCGCGTAGGCGCGAGGTAGGTCAGGTGACCGCCGCCGTCCAGTGCCAGGTTTTCCACAGCCTTGTTGGAGAATTCCTCAAGCTTCTTCTTGTCGCTGCATTCGATCCAGCGCGCGGAATAAACAGTGATCGGCTCGTAGGAGCACTCGACCTTGTATTCCTCTTTCAAACGGCTGGCGACCACATCGAACTGCAGCACACCGACGGCGCCGAGGATGATGTCGTTACTGCGTTCCGGGAAGAACACCTGGGTCGCGCCTTCTTCGGCCAACTGCTGCAAGCCCTGGCGCAGTTGCTTGGATTTCAGCGGATCCTTCAGGCGCACGCGGCGGAACAGCTCCGGGGCGAAGTGCGGGATGCCGGTGAAGCCCAGGACTTCGCCTTCGCTGAAGGTGTCGCCGATCTGGATGGTACCGTGGTTGTGCAGGCCGATGATGTCGCCGGCAAACGCCTCTTCCAGTTGCTCACGCTCGGAGGAGAAGAAAGTCAGCGCGTCGCCGATCCGCACGTCCTTGCCGGTGCGCACATGGCGCATCTTCATGCCTTTTTCGTACTTGCCGGAGCAAATACGCATGAAAGCGATGCGGTCGCGGTGTTTCGGGTCCATGTTCGCCTGGATCTTGAAGATGAAGCCCGAGAACTTCTCTTCCACCGGCTCCACGGTGCGCTCGTTGGCCACCCGGGCCAGCGGGCGTGGAGCCCAATCAACGACGGCGTCGAGGACGTGGTCGACACCGAAGTTGCCCAGGGCCGTACCGAAGAACACCGGGGTCAACTGGCCGTCGAGGAATTCCTGCTGGTTGAACTCGTGGCAGGCGCCCTGCACCAGCTCAAGCTGTTCGAGGAAACGCTCGTACTCGTCACCCAGATGCGCACGGGCTTCATCGGAGTCGAGCTTCTCGATGATCTTGGTTTCAGTGCGCTCATGGCCGTGACCGGCGGTGTACACGATGATGTAGTCGTCGGCGAGGTGATACACGCCTTTGAAGTCACGGTAGCAACCGATCGGCCAGGTGATCGGCGCGGCCTTGATCTTGAGGACGGCTTCGATTTCGTCGAGCAGTTCGATCGGGTCGCGGATGTCACGGTCAAGTTTGTTGATGAAGCTGACGATCGGCGTGTCACGCAGACGGCAGACGTCCATCAGGGCGATGGTCCGTGGCTCTACACCTTTACCGCCGTCGAGGACCATCAACGCCGAGTCCACCGCGGTCAGGGTGCGGTAGGTATCTTCGGAGAAGTCTTCGTGGCCCGGGGTGTCGAGCAGGTTGATCATGTGCTCGCGGTACGGGAACTGCATGACCGACGTGGTAATGGAAATACCACGTTGCTTTTCCATTTCCATCCAGTCGGAGGTGGCATGGCGGTCGGATTTACGAGATTTCACCGTACCGGCTACCGCGATCGCCTTGCCCATCAGCAAGAGTTTCTCGGTGATGGTGGTCTTACCGGCATCGGGGTGGGAAATAATGGCGAAAGTGCGGCGTTTCGCGACTTCGGCGGCCTGTTTGGTCATGGGAAATCGCCTGGCAGGTGATTCAAAAAAGGGCGGCGAGTATAGCTTAAAAAGTGATCGACGGACCACCGTCCATACACCCCGATCCCCCTGTAGGAGCTGCCGAAGGCTGCGATCTTTTGATCTTCGGCGTCATTGAAAACGCCAAAAGATCGCAGCCTTCGGCAGCTCCTACAGGTGGCCACATGGCATTTAATGTGGGAACCTTTTAAAGCACGGAGACGTCCACTCCCCCGTAACGACCACTCGTCGGGGCCTGAAACACCCGCATTTCAGCCTGACGAGGCTGTGCTCATGGCTCGATTGCATGCCGTTTTACCGGCCTGTACGAGCTGCTTCTCGCGATCATTTTTTCGGCAACCAGGAATGGCATTGCCACACGAAAATGTGTTCGCCGACTGAAAAAAGGAGTCCGCCTGTGGCTATCCGCTATGGCAAAGGGCTGATGGGAGGCGCGTTGGTAATCGCCCTTCTGGCCCTGCTGATCCAATGGATCGGCATCAACACGATCGAACACTACCGCGACGATTTGCTGTTTTACCTGCAAGCTCATCTGATTCTCGTCCTCGCTTCCATGCTGGCCGCCCTTGTCGTGGGCCTCCCCGCCGGTATCTTGCTCAGCCGCCCGTCGATGGTCGGTAGCGCTGAACGCTTCATGCAGTTCTTCAACATTGGCAACACCGTTCCGCCCCTGGCCGTCCTGGCCATTGCCCTGGGCATCCTCGGCATCGGCAGCGGCCCGGCCATCTTCGCCCTGTTCCTCGCCTCCTTGCTGCCTATCGTGCGCAACACTTATGAGGGCCTGAAAAACGTTCAGGGCTCGCTCAAGGAAGCCGCCGTCGGCATCGGCATGACCCCGCGCCAAGTGCTGTGGAAAGTCGAGCTGCCGAATGCCGTGCCGATCATCATCGGTGGCGTGCGCGTGGCGTTGGCGATCAACGTCGGGACGGCGCCGCTGGCGTTCCTGATCGGCGCCAACAGTCTTGGCAGCCTGATATTCCCCGGCATTGCCCTGAACAATCAGTCGCAATTGCTGCTCGGTGCAGCCTGCACCGCGTTGCTGGCCCTGTTGCTGGACGGCATGGTCACACTGGGCAGTCGCCTCTGGCTCGAACGCGGCCTGCGCCCGTCTTAAGCCTCGGTAAAGGAACTCTCATGAAAACAACAAGCTTTTTACTAGGCTGCGTTCTGCTGTGTGCAGGATTTGCCCAAGCCGCGGAAAAACCCTTGATCCGCATCGGCGCACGGGTATTCACCGAACAGACCCTGCTGGCGGAAATCACCGCGCAATACCTGCGCGCCAAGGGTTACGACGTGCAAGTGACCGGCGGTCTCGGCAGCAACCTCGCCCGCAGCGCCCACGAAAGCGGTCAACTGGACATGCTCTGGGAATACACCGGTGTGTCGCTGGTGGCCTACAACCATGTGACGGAAAAACTCGACAGCGAACAGTCCTACGCCCGGGTGAAAGAACTCGATGCGAAAAAAGGCCTTGTCTGGCTCACTCAGTCGAAATTCAGCAACACCTACGCCCTCGCCCTGCCGAAGAACGTTGCCGATGAATACCCGCAGATCAACACCATCAGCGAACTGAACGCGGTATTGCAGGACGAAGCGAAGAGCAATCATCTGGTGGCTTTGGACACCGAGTTCGCCAATCGATCCGACGGCCTGGGCGGCATGGTCCAGCTGTACGACATGAACCTGACCCGCAACAACATCCGGCAGATGGATGCCGGGCTGGTCTATACCGCGCTGCGCAATGGCCAGGTGTTTGCCGGCCTGGTCTACACCACTGATGGTCGCCTCAATGCCTTCAAGCTGAAATTGCTCGAAGACGACAAGCACTACTTCCCCGACTACACCGCCGCGCCCGTGGTGCGTCAGGCCTATCTCGATGCGCATCCGCAACTGGCCGCACAGCTCAAGCCACTGGCGGAACTGTTCGACGACAACACCATGCGCGAGCTCAACGCGCGGGTGGATGTCGATCACCAGAGTCCTTCAGCCGTGGCCGCCGATTTCCTGCGCCAGCATCCATTGAACTGAGAAGGAGAAGTCATGGAATTCTTGAACGCCTTTTCCCATCTCGACTGGCAGCAGGTGATGCATCTGACCGGGCAACACATCACGCTGGTCGGCATCGCCGTGACCCTGGCGATTCTGGTCGGCGTGCCACTGGGCATCCTGATGACGCGCTTCCCGAGTCTCGCCGGACCCTTGCAGGCCAGTGCCACGGTGCTACTGACGGTTCCGTCGATTGCCCTCTTCGGCCTGTTGCTGCCCTTCTACTCGAAATTCGGCCAGGGCCTCGGCCCGATGCCGGCGATCACCGCAGTATTTCTCTATTCACTGCTGCCGATCATGCGTAACACCTACCTGGCCCTGACCAGCGTCGAACCGGGCATCCGCGAAGCAGCGCGAGGCATCGGCATGACGTTCGGCCAGCGCCTGCGCATGGTTGAGCTGCCCATCGCCGTGCCAGTGATCCTTGCCGGCGTGCGCACCGCCGTGGTCATGAACATCGGCGTCATGACCATCGCCGCCGCCATCGGTGCCGGTGGCCTCGGTGTACTCATCCTCGCTTCCATCAGCCGCAGCGACATGTCGATGCTGATCGTCGGCGCCGTGCTGGTCAGTGTGCTGGCGATCATCGCGGACCTGATCCTGCAAGTACTGCAGCGCTCGCTGACTCCAAAAGGACTCCTGAAATGATCGAACTTCAAAACCTCAGCAAGACCTTCCAAAGCAACGGCAAGGACGTGAAAGCCGTGGACTCGGTGAGCCTGACCGTCAATGAAGGCGAAATCTGCGTGTTCCTCGGGCCATCGGGTTGCGGCAAAAGCACCACGCTGAAAATGATCAACCGCCTGATCAAACCCACCTCGGGCAAGATCCTGATCAACGGCGAAGACACCACCGGCCTCGACGAAGTGACGCTGCGCCGCAACATCGGCTACGTGATCCAGCAGATCGGCCTGTTCCCGAACATGACCATCGAAGAAAACATCGTGGTCGTGCCGAAACTGCTCGGTTGGGACAAACAGAAATGCCACAACCGCGCCCGCGAGTTGATGAGCATGATCAAGCTCGAACCCAAGCAGTACTTGCATCGCTATCCACGGGAGTTGTCCGGTGGCCAGCAACAGCGGATCGGCGTGATTCGCGCCCTGGCGGCAGATGCGCCCTTGTTGTTGATGGACGAACCGTTCGGCGCGGTCGACCCGATCAACCGCGAGATGATCCAGAATGAATTCTTCGAGATGCAGCGGGCGCTGAACAAGACCGTGATCATGGTCAGCCATGACATCGACGAAGCGATCAAACTCGGCGACAAGATCGCGATCTTCCGCGCCGGCAAGCTTTTGCAGATCGATCACCCGGACACCTTGCTCGCCCACCCGGCAGACGACTTTGTCAGCAACTTCGTCGGCCAGGACAGCACGCTGAAACGCCTGCTGCTGGTGAAAGCCGAAGACGCGGCGGACAACGCGCCCTCCGTCAGCCCGCAAACCCCGGTGGCCGAGGCGCTGGAATTGATGGACGAGCATGACCGTCGCTACGTGGTGGTGACCTGCACAGAGAACAAGGCCCTGGGTTACGTAAGACGTCGCGACTTGCACCGTCAGACCGGCACCTGCGCGCAGTACCAGCGTGAGTTCAACGCCACGGCGGCGTACGACGAGCATTTACGCATCCTGCTGTCGCGCATGTACGAGTTCAACCGGTCGTGGTTGCCGGTGATGAATGCCGAGCGGGTGTTTTTAGGTGAAGTGACGCAGGAGTCGATTGCGGCCTACCTGAGTTCGGGGCGTTCGCGGGGGATGAAAACCAATATCGTCTCGCCGGCCGAGGCAGTAGTCGCCTGACAGCTTGCTCGGTAAAAATACAAAACCTGTGGGAGCGAGCTTGCTCGCGATGGCATTTTCAAAGCCAACATCGTAGTTGACTGACATAACGCTATCGCGAGCAAGCTCGCTCCCACAGTTCTTGTGCAATTTTTCAGGGATTCGCAGACCGGAAAAAAATATCAACAGCATCGGATGCAAAAGCTATCCGAACATACCTTTTGAAATAGCCAAATCTCCCCTCAGCCCACCTTCTCGCTGCCAACGTCGCCGATGTTGACGCCATCACACTTACCTATGAATTGGCTCACAACAGCATCGAACGTGCAGGTATTTTTAACACTTCGCAATTCTTGGGGAACATCCGACTGTCATCTGAGTCGGTTACAAAGAGTGATGTCCGCAACGCGCGTCAGAAGAGTGCAAAAACGCGACATTTTTTGTTGATCTCAAGCCCCTCACGCCCTAAAGTTCGCGCCGAACGTCCATGCTGGAAACGATCCATCCGGCTCAAGTACTGACGACGAGACAGCAAGGCCAAGGGAAAGCTGCACTTCCCATGGCCTTTTTGCTTTCGGCGACATGCCTTGGGAAGTAGGCGAACCAAAGTGGGGATACGGAGGACGTTCAGGAGGGTGTGTCATCAATGAATTCACGAGTGCGCCGGAGACTGCTTTTGCGCAGGGCAAGGCGCGAGGACCGCAGTTTGGTTGTTCCAAATGAGGGACGAGCAACGCAGCCCTGCGCAAAAGCAGGCCCGGCCCTTCGGGTTGTGCCTGAGCGCGCGCCATGCTGCGTTGCAGGCCTTGCGAAGGGAATGACCATTAGCGGCGGCCTGCGCCTTGCCTGGCACGCGCTCAGGCGCAACGCACTCGAGAATTCATTGATGACACACCCTCGCACCCATTGATAATTTTAGTTTGCCAGTAGGAGTTCCCAGCATGTCGATCCAGGTCGAAGACTATTTCGCGCGTGAAACCTTTCAGAAAATGAAGGCGTTCGCCGACAAACAGGAAACCCCGTTCGTGGTGATCGACACCGCGATGATCGCCCAGGCCTACGACGACCTGCGCGCCGGTTTCGAATTCGCCAAGGTCTACTACGCGGTCAAGGCCAACCCGGCCGTCGAAATCATTGACCTGCTCAAAGAGAAAGGCTCGAGCTTCGACATCGCCTCGATCTACGAGCTGGATAAAGTGCTGAGCCGTGGCGTCAGCGCCGATCACATCAGCTACGGCAACACCATCAAGAAATCCAAGGACATCCGCTACTTCTACGAGAAGGGCGTGCGCCTGTTTGCCACCGACTCCGAAGCCGACCTGCGCAACATCGCCAAGGCCGCCCCGGGTTCGAAAGTCTACGTGCGTATCCTGACCGAAGGCTCGACCACCGCCGACTGGCCTTTGTCGCGCAAATTCGGCTGCCAGACCGACATGGCCATGGACCTGTTGATCCTCGCCCGCGACCTGGGCCTGGTGCCGTACGGCATCTCGTTCCACGTCGGCTCGCAGCAGCGCGACATCAGCGTCTGGGACGCGGCGATCGCCAAGGTCAAAGTGATCTTCGAGCGCCTGAAAGAAGAAGACGGCATCCACCTGAAGCTGATCAACATGGGCGGCGGCTTCCCGGCCAACTACATCACCCGCACCAACAGCCTGGAAACCTATGCGGAAGAAATCATCCGCTTCCTCAAGGAAGACTTCGGTGATGACCTGCCGGAAATCATCCTGGAACCAGGCCGCTCGCTGATCGCCAACGCCGGCATCCTGGTCAGCGAAGTGGTGCTGGTCGCACGCAAATCCCGTACCGCGGTCGAGCGTTGGGTGTACACGGACGTGGGCAAGTTCTCCGGCCTGATCGAAACCATGGACGAAGCCATCAAGTTCCCGATCTGGACCGAGAAAAAGGGCGAGATGGAAGAAGTGGTCATCGCCGGCCCTACCTGCGACAGCGCCGACATCATGTACGAAAACTACAAGTACGGCCTGCCGTTGAACCTGGCCATCGGTGATCGCCTGTACTGGCTGTCGACCGGTGCGTACACCACCAGTTACAGCGCTGTTGAGTTCAATGGTTTCCCGCCGCTGAAGTCGTTCTACGTATAAATCCCGCCCGTTATATAAAAAAGGCCTGTGAGTAATCACAGGCCTTTTTTTATTTTCACCGCAGCACCAACTCTCAACACATTAAGTTTCGATATCGGAACATCGAACCTTATCCAGCAGAAACAGTAAATCGCCAATTTTCCTCCACCATCAGACACACACTGAAACTCTTCACAACTTAACTTTAACCACAGCCACCATTACTTTTCAGTGACGACAACACCCCCATAACGCAATAACATAAAAGGGATTTTCATGTTAGCTACTGAAGAACAGGTCATTACCGCAGAACAACTCAATTCATTGACATCGGATTTCATGGGGGCCGTTTCCGGCACTCTCGAGGGTGTCGAGCGTGAAAAAGGATTATTGGTCACAAATGACGATATCAAAAAAATCAAACGCTACGTCAATGCCGGGCTTAAACTCCCTATCGAAATTAATGAAATAGAACAGATATACAAGTTCGACCAAGTGAATATTACGGGACTCACATCTGCCGATATGCAAGTCCTGTTCCTACCCATGAGAAGCCATGCGGCCTCTTGGTCACCACTGGAGTCCAACATGAAGAAAGTCGGCTCGGACCTTCATGTGTTTGCCGACAATTTCACTTCAAATAGCCAATCCATTATTAAGTATCTGGAGAGCCTTCCCAGTTACATTAGCGGAACTGGAAAAGTCGGTGACCTGAGTCCGGAGGAAATCGACAATCTTCCGGAAATCCAATTGACTGAAGGTGAAAAGAAAAAAATCCCGGCACTACTGGAGCTGGTTGAAGAGCTTAAAACCGTTATTACCGAACACAGCGCAAGCACAAAGACCACCAAAGACCAGATCAGCGAATTCAAATTGCAAATCGATGCACTGAAGTCGAAACTGGGTTTAAAAGTAACCCTGTGCAACAGCCATAACTTCGATGAAAAAATAAAAAAACTCAATGATAATCTGAAACTTCTCAATGACCGTATCGACCAAAAACTCGCGGAAATCGGAGAGTATTCCAAAAACAAATGGCTGGGGGTCATCGGTGGCGTATTTGGCCTTCTCATTAGTTCTACAATATATGGAGCCAAGGCCAACAAGGCTCGTAATGAACTGGAGCAGCTAACAACCGATCGACGCAAAATCGAATCAGAGATCGCAACCACCAATACGGTCCTCGCGTCGTTGCTGGCATTCGAAACCAGCCTCCAGGACCTGCTCCTCAGGATTGAAGATGCTGCTGGCAGTTCATCAAACCTCGAAAGCCTCTGGGAGTTGATACAGACTTACGTCGAATCCTCCAGCAAAAAACTGGTTGACGTTACCAATGCCATGTACTTGGTAACTTTTGCCACCAAACTAATCACGATGATGGATAACTGGTCAGCGATAAAAAAACAGGCGGGCGATTTACTGACTGCTTTCAACAATGCCACAAGCGACGCCTGACATCCCGGCTTGTGCTCCCATGCCAAACCCGAAATTGATTCTTTAAAAACGGAAAAATCATGACCCTACATACTCTCGGCTCGCAATTTCAATACCCCTCTCCCGACATGAAGAAAATCAAGCAAAACAGGGATGAGATCCACTATAAAATCCGCACATTGAGCACTGTCTATCTACCGGTACTCGGGGAGCAATTGGCATCGTTAGAGGAGGAATTGAAAGCCATCGACAAGCAAGCACTAAGCACCCTGACTCTGCTGCCTAACGCATTACCCATTGGCGAAATTCAACGTTTTCATACCATCATCGAGAAGATGAAACTCGAGCCCTCCACCCCCGAGCAACAGAAGGCCATAGACAGTTTTTACGAAGAAATCAATTCGTTGATTAAAAACGGAACGTCCGAAGTATTAAAGTATTCAACAACGCTGAACAACAATCTGGCGAACTTCAAAGCAGTGACCCTCAGCGACAATCAATACCGCATCAAGGAACTGGAAGATTCCATCGCCAACATCAGCCCGCATATAGCAGAACTGGAAAGCGACATTGAGAAACTGACAACTGACGAATCAGAGCTGAACGGTGCCATTAAACTCATTGAAGCAACGGACACCTTCTCACTGATCAAGGAGCTGTTTCTCACGGCGGAAAAACTTGCAGGGCTTAACCTCTCCGCGCCTCAAGTTGAACTCGTCAAGACTGGCATCGCCGCCGCTGGCAAGATTCTCAACTTAATCAGTGACAGAATCAAATATGATCACCTGATTGAAGCCCGGCGCCACATTCAGGCGCGCCTTGATGACCGCCGTCGAAACCTGGTCAGTATCAAACAAGATGTAAAGATCTTGCAGGACCGAAAAGATCAGTTGGTGGAATTCCAGTCCGTGCAAACACCGAGAGAGGCCTACACGAATGAGATAAGCACCCTCGCCGACGCCATTGATAAATTCCTGGAGATTAATGAACATGACGCTACCGACGATTTCAGTTCGGTTGTTAAACGATTCATTGAACAGTCGAACATCTTCATCAAACACTTGAAGAACCTTCGTCAGGAATGGAGAAGCTAAACCGGGCCCGCTCCACCTGGAAGTAGCATCCTGATCAGCGCGAGCGAAGGCACCCACAACGCCATTTCGCTCGCACTGATGACAACTGCAGCTCTCGGTATCTAGGCCACCTGCGCCTGATTTTGCAATTGTTCGGCACGCTGCTGAAAGCGCGAGGCCAATGCCCGCAGATCGGGGTGGGAAGCCTGCAGCAGTGCCTGGCCGCTCACCCGCAGGAAGTTCAGGCTGCCAGCCTCCAATGCCCGATGAAGCCATACCAGGGCCTCTTCGACTTTCCCGCCCTGCGCCAGAACCGCCGCATAACTGAACTGCCCGCGAAAATCCCCGCCCTCCGCAGAACGTCTATACCACTCGAAAGCGGCATCCGGATCGGCCCGGCAAAATCGGCCCTCCTCCAGATAGCGCCCCAGCAGGTTCATCGACTTCGCATGTCCGAGGTCCGTCGCACGCCGGTACCAGCCCAGCGCCAATGCCTGATCTTCGACCACACCGCGCCCGGTGGCCAACAGATTGGCGAGGTTGTACATCGCCCAATCCAGCCCACCCTGCGCTGCAATCCGGTAATGCCGCGCCGCAATCGAGGCGTCGGCAACACAACCCCAACCATGCTCATGACAACGGCCGAGCATATTGCGTGACATCAGGTGCCCCTGGCGCGCAGCGATGCCAAACCAGCGCAACGCCAGCGGCTGGTCCTGCGCGATTCCATGGCCGTCGAGCAGAATCTGCCCGAGCAAGGCCTGGGCCTCGACTTCACCTTCACGTGCGGCGATCAGGATGGCCTGGGCCGCGCGGGCTGGACTTTCGTCGAGCATGGAGCGCAGGCGCTCGCCATCGAGCATTTCCTCGCGGCGTAAACGAAAATCCGCCACTTACACCTCGACCCAGCGACGCAACAGGTTGTGATAAGTGCCAGTCAGGCTGATCAGCGATGGATGATCAGGGACATCGCGGGTCAGTTGCTGGATGGCCCCGTCCATCTCGAACAACAGGGCGCGCTGACTGTCTTCGCGCACCAGGCTTTGCGTCCAGAAAAACGAGGCGAGTCGCGTTCCGCGTGTCACCGCGTTGACCTTGTGCAGGCTGGTGCCGGGGTACAGCACCATGTCGCCGGCGGGCAGTTTCACTCGCTGGGTGCCGAAGGTGTCCTGGATTTCCAGCTCGCCGCCGTCGTAATCCTCGGGTTCGCTGAAGAACAGCGTGGCAGACAAATCCGTGCGCACCCGCTCGATGCTGCCTTTGGGCTGACGCACCGCGTTGTCGATATGGAAATCGAAACTGCCGCCGGCGGTGTAACAGTTCACCAACGGAGGAAAGACTTTGTGCGGTAGTGCAGCCGACATGAACAGCGGATTCTTCCACAGCCGCTCCAGCATCGCCGCGCCGATCTCCTTGGCCAGCGGATGCCCTTCCGGCAGTTGCAAATTGTGCTTGGCCTTGGCCGACTGGAAGCCGGCGGTGATCTTGCCATCGGCCCAATCAGCCTGTTCCAGAGCCTCGCGAATGCGCTGCACCTCGTCTTTCTCGAACAGGCCTGGAATGTGCAGCAGCATGACAAGACACCTGAATACAAAGGGGGTGCCAATGGTATTGATTCTTATTGCCTATGTAAAACACATCTGACGAATGAGTCAGCAGAAACCGTAAGGTTAAATTGTAAAGATTGTAAATTCAGTGCGAATAGTAATGTTTCGCAATTGTTACGAATACCTATTTACCCTATATTCCGCGGCCTCAAATCCTTGGGGAGGGGAATTCAAATGTCGCGTCAACAACCACAAGTACCGGTCAGTTCACCACGCCTGCTCGCATCGGCCATCGGCATGGCGATTACTGCCGGCTCTGCGGGCCACATGGTTTTCGCGGCGGAAAAAACCGACGGGAAAGCACCGGACAATGTGATTTCGCTGGGCGCCACCGCCATCACCGGCGAAGCCCAGGACGAGACAACCTACAACGTAGAGAAAGCCTCCTCGCCCAAGTACACCGCGCCGCTGATCGACACGCCGCGCTCGGTGACCGTTGTTCCGCAACAAGTCTTGAAAGACACCGGTTCGCTCAACCTGCAGGACGCGCTGCGCACGGTTCCAGGCATCACCTTCGGTGCCGGTGAAGGCGGCAACCCGCAAGGCGACCGTCCGTTCATCCGTGGCTTCGACGCCCAGGGCGACACCTATCTGGACGGCGTGCGCGATACCGGCTCCCAGAGCCGCGAGATCTTCGCCGTTGAATCGATTGAAGTCAGCAAAGGCCCGAACTCCGCGATCGGCGGCCGTGGCGCAGCCGGCGGCAGCATCAACCTGGTGAGCAAGAAAGCGCACCTGGGCGATTCGCTCGACGGTGGTTTCACCTGGGGTTCCGACCAGACCCAGCGCTACACCTTCGACGGCAACTACCAGTTCACCGACACCGCCGCTGGCCGTCTGAATCTGCTGAGCCACGAGAGCAACGTCGCCGGGCGTGACAGCGTCAACTACGACCGCTGGGGCGTTGCACCGTCCCTGGCCTTCGGCCTGGGTACGGAAACTCGCGTCAACCTCGACTACTACCACCTGGAAAGCAACGACACGCCGGATTCGGGCATTCCGTATTCGATCCCGGCCGGTGGCTCGGCTGCGCGTACCAAAGCCAATCCGGACAAGCCGAACGATGGCGGCGACAGCAGCAACTTCTATGGCCTGAACGACCGCGACTTCCGCAAGACCCGTGTCGATACGGCGACCTTCGCCATCGAGCACGACCTGAGCGACGCGCTGACCATCAAGAACACCCTGCGTCACGGTACCAGCATGCAGGATTACATCCTGACCCAGCCGGATGACAGTAAAGGCAACGTCAACAATGGCAGCGTCTGGCGTCGGGCGAACACCCGCGTGAGCAACACCGAGACCACCACCAACCAGACCGACCTGTTTGGTGATGTCTACATCGCCGGGTTCAAGAACAGCTTCTCCACCGGTGTCGAGTACACCCATGAGGAAAACGAAAAATCCTCGTACAACGTCAACACCGACACCACCCCGGGAACAGCCGCGGTAACCACCAACTGCTCGCCGGCCCTGATCGGCGCGCCAAGCGGCTACAACTGCACCTCGCTGTCCAACCCGAACCCGAATGATCCGTGGAACGGCGCCATCTCGCGCAACTACGCCGGCACCGACACCAAGGCCGACACCTACGCACTGTATGTGTTCGACACCCTGACGTTGTCCGAGCAGTGGTTGGTGAACATGGGCCTGCGCTACGACCATTTCGACACCAGCTACAAAACCTTCAACGGTTCCAGCGTGACCACGTCCAAGGGCGATGACACCAGCGAATTCGTCACCGGTCAGTTCGGCGTGGTGTACAAACCAGCGGAAAACGGCAGCATCTATGCGTCCTACGCGACGTCCGCCACCCCACCGGGTAACACCCTGGGCGAAGGTTCGGAAGGCAACCCGTTGGGTGGCACGCCGGATCGCAACGGCAACCTGCTGAAAAGCGATATGGAGCCGGAAACCACCAAGAACTACGAAATCGGTACCAAGTGGGACCTGTTGAACAATCGTCTGTCCGTGACCGCCGATATCTTCCGCACCGAGAAAGACAACGCTCGTGTGCAGACCAACACCACCACTTATGAGAACGCCGGCAAAACCCGCGTTCAAGGTATCGAACTGTCGGCCAGTGGCAAGCTCACCGATAAATGGCAAGTGTTCGCCGGGTACGCCTACATGGACAGCGAGCAAGTCGATGGCGGCGATCTGCCGGCCAACAAAGCCAACAATGGCAACGAACTGCCTAACACGCCGAAGAACAGCGCCAGCCTGTGGACGACCTATCAGGTCACGCCGAAGCTGACCATCGGCGGCGGTGCGTTCTATGTCGATGACGTGTTCGGCAACGTAGCCAACACCACCATGGTTGACTCCTACGTTCGTTACGACGCGATGGCAGCCTACAAGCTGAGCAAAAACGTCGACCTGCAACTGAACGTGCAGAACCTGACCGACGAAACCTACTACGACAAGGCGTTCTCGACTCACTTCGCCAACCAGGCGGCCGGGCGCACCGCGTTGCTGAGCACCAACTTCCACTTCTGATCGACGGCCCCTGTAGGAGCTGCCGCAGGCTGCGATCTTTTGATCTTGATTTTTGCGCATCCAAAATCGACAACAGAGCAAAAGATCGCAGCCTGCGGCAGCTCCTACAGAGGCACTGGCCAAGCCCCGTTCATTCACATGAACGGGGCCTTTGTGCGTAAAAAAGAATGCTTCTCGACAACCCCACGGCATAATGCGCGCCGTGATGAATCAACTTGAACGAACAAGGCGAGCGACGTGTTGAAGAAAACCCTGTTCCAGTTGCACTGGTTTTTCGGCATCAGCGCCGGGCTGGTCCTGGCCCTGATGGGCATCACCGGGGCGATGGTGTCGTTTCAGGATGAAATCCTGAGCACACTCAATCCTTCTGTGTTGCAGGTCGAAAAACAGGTCGCCGGCGTGTTGCCGCCTGCCGAACTGGTGGAGCACATCGAAGCCGCGTCGGGCAAAAAAGTCTCGATGCTCACCGTGGAAACCGACAGCGGCAACGCCGCCAAAGTATGGTTCACGCCGCCGCCGGGCGAACGCCGTGGCGAGATGCGCTACTTCGACCCGTACACCGCCGAGCTCCTCGGCGATGCCTCCGGCCAGGGTTTCTTTGGCCTGATGCTGCAACTGCACCGCTTCCTCGCCATGGGTGACACAGGCCGGCAGATCACCGGCGCGTGCACCTTGATCCTGGTGTTCTTCTGCCTGTCCGGCCTGTACCTGCGCTGGCCGCGCCAGTGGAGAAGCTGGCGCGCCTGGCTGACCCTGGACTGGAAGAAAAAGGGTCGCAGCTTCAACTGGGACCTGCACTCGGTGGCCGGCACCTGGTGCCTGGTGTTTTACCTCCTGGCAGCGCTGACCGGTTTGTCCTGGTCCTACGAGTGGTACAACAAGGGCCTGACCCGGTTGCTCTCCGACTCACCGCAGAACGAACGCGTTCGTGGCGGACGTGGTCCTGCGCCGCAAGGTCCGGCACCAACAGCCGATTACGCGGCGATGTGGAGCAGCATCTACAGCGCGGCCGGCCCGCAACTCAGCTCCTATAACGTGCGCATGCCGCCAGTGGCCGGTCAGCCTGCGACCGTCTATTTCCTGCTGAAAACTTCGCCTCACGACCGGGCGTTGAACCAGATCACCCTCGACCCGGCCACCGGCGTGGTCAAACGGGTTGACCGCTACAGCGACAAGAGCCTCAAGGCGCAACTGCTGACCAGCATCTATGCGCTGCACGTCGGCAGTTACTTCGGCATCGTCGGGCGCATCATCCTGACCCTCACTGCGCTGAGCATGCCGCTGTTCTTCGTCACCGGCTGGTTGCTGTACCTGGATCGTCGCCGCAAAAAACGCCAGATCAAGGACGCTCGCCAAGGTCTCGTTACACCCGCTGATGATGCACCGGCCTGGCTGATCGGTTTCGCCAGCCAGAGCGGGTTCGCCGAACAACTGGCCTGGCAGACCGCCGGGCAATTGCAGGCCGCGGGCCTGCCGGTGAAGGTGCAGCCCCTGGCGGACGTCAGCGAACGGGATTTGCAGGACTCGAACAACGCGCTGTTCGTCGTCAGTACCTTCGGTGATGGCGAAGCGCCGGACAGCGCCCGGGGTTTCGAATGCAAGGTACTGGGCCGCACGCCGAGCCTGGAGCGCCTGAACTATGCCGTCCTCGGCCTCGGCGACCGGCAATATCAACACTTCTGCGGATTCGCCAAACGCCTGCACACCTGGCTCGGCGAACACGGCGGCACGACCTTGTTCGCCCCGGTGGAAGTCGACGGCGGCGATCCTTACGCCTTGCGCCACTGGCAACAGCAACTGGGCCTGCTGACCGGCCAGGCGCCCGTCGACACCTGGCAAGCGCCGAGCTACGACAACTGGACCCTGACCCATCGCGAGTTGCTCAACCCGGACAGCAGCGGTTCCCCGGTGTACTTGCTGGGGCTCAAGCCACCCACCACCAGCAGCTGGCTGGCCGGTGACCTGGTGGAAGTCTTGCCGCGCAATTGCCCATGGGCGATCGAGCATTTCCTCGATGGCCTGGGGATTCACGGTGAGACCAAGGTGCAGCTCAACGGCCTGCAGGAAACCCTCGAACAGGCCCTGGCCAGCCGCCAGTTGCCGCAGAACCGCGCCCATCTGGTCGGCCTGCACGCGCAGGCGCTGGCAGAGGCCCTCGTGCCGCTGGCCATGCGCGAGTACTCCATTGCATCGATCCCGGCCGATGGCGTGCTGGAACTGATCGTGCGCCAGGAAGTGCATGCCGATGGCAACCTCGGCGTTGGTTCCGGCTGGTTGACCGAACACGCCCCTGTGGGCAGTTCCATCAGCCTGCGCGTGCGGCGCAACAGTGGTTTCCATCTGCCGGCCCAACCGGTGCCGATGATCCTGCTGGGCAATGGCACGGGGCTGGCCGGGTTGCGCAGCCTGCTCAAGGCACGGATTGCCGACGGCCAGCAACGTCACTGGCTGCTGTTTGGCGAGCGCAATCGCGAGCACGACTACCTGTGTCGAAAGGAGCTGGAGGAATGGCTGATCAATGGCGACCTGGCGCGACTGGACCTGGCGTTTTCACGTGATCAGGCCGAAAAGATCTACGTACAGGATCGCCTGCGCGAATCGGCGGCCGAACTGAAGCAGTGGCTGGCGGACGGTGCGGTGATCTACATCTGCGGCAGCCTTCAAGGCATGGCTTCGGGTGTGGACCAGGTACTCAACGAGGTGCTGGGCGCCGCCGCAGTGGAGCGCCTGATCGAACAGGGCCGCTACCGCCGCGACGTGTACTGATTCACCACATCCCCATGTGGGAGCGGGCTTGCTCGCGAAGGCGTCGTGTCAGTCGAAATCATCTGTGCTGACACTCCGCTTTCGCGAGCAAGCCCGCTCCCACATGGGTTCAGTGCCGATCAAACCGGCTGCAACTTCTGCTCAAACACCGACACCCCATCCAGATCGCGCAACACCACGCTCAACTCCCCGCTCTGCGCATCGATGTTCACCTCGCCAAAAAACTGAAACCCGCCAAACGGCGAGAGGTTCTGCGCCGGTGGAGCCTTTTCGAACACCGCTTCAGGACCAAAGGTCTTATCCAGCGGATTCGGTCCGTAGCTGCCGGCATTCAAAGGCCCGGCGACGAACTCCCAGAACGGTTCGAAATCCTGAAACGCCGCCCGATCCGGATGGTAATGATGGGCCGCGCAGTAATGCACATCCGCAGTCAGGAACAGGAAATTGCGCACCTGCTGCGCCCGCAGAAAACCGAGCAATTCGGCGATTTCCAGTTCGCGTCCCTGGGCCGGGCCGGGGTCACCGTTGGCCACCGCGTCCCACCGCGTGACACCGGGTCTGACTTCGCCGTCCCCTTCGCCGAGGCCGATGGGCATGTCGGCGGCGATCACTTTCCATTGCGCATTCGAGGCCTGCATTTCGCGCTTGAGCCAGTCCAGTTGCTCGCGACCGAGGAATGGCTTGGCCTCGCCCAGATTGTCGTCATTGGCCCCGCGATAACTGCGCATGTCCACCACGAACACATCGAGCATGGGCCCGTAACCGAGCTTGCGATAGATGCGCCCGCCGCCATCGGCGCTCTGCCAGCGCATCGGCGCGTATTCGAGCCAGGCCTGGCGTGCGCGGTCCACCAGGCTGTGGATATCTTTGCTCTGGTAACGCGCACCCAGCTGCTTGCCGGGCGACCAGTTGTCCACCACTTCGTGGTCGTCCCACTGCCAGATCTGCGGGACCTCGGCGTTGAAGCGACGGATGTTTTCGTCCATCAGGTTGTAGCGGTAATTACCACGGAACTCATCGAGGGTCTCGGCGCTTTTGCTCTTGGCCTCGGTGGTGATGTTGCGCCATACCCGGCCGCCTTCTGTGGTGAGCTGCGCCCGGATCGGGATATCGGCGTAAATGATGTCGCCGCTGTGGATAAAGAAGTCCGGCAGCCGCCGGCGCATCGCCTCGTAGATGCGCATGCCGCCAAAGTCCGGGTTGATGCCGAAGCCCTGGCCGGCGGAGTCGCCGCTCCAGACAAAACGGATGTCGCGCCGGGTCTGCGGCACGCTGCGCAAGTGACCGAACCAGGGCTCGCTGGCAACGCCGCTCTGAGCGTCTTCAAATTGCACTCGATAGAAAATCGCCTGGTCGGCGGGCAGCCCGTTAAGTTCGACCCGGGCGGTGAAATCGGTACGCGCATCGGCCAGGGGCGAGACGAATCGCCGAGGGTTGGGAAACAGGCTGCGGGTGTCCCATTCCACCACCATCCGTGCGGGGCGGTCGCAGCGGCTCCAGATGATCGCCCGGTCACCCAGCAAGTCGCCGGACTGCACGCCGTCGGTGAGTTGCGGCCGATCCTTGACCGAAGCGATCACCGCCGGCGCCAGCCCCGGCAGCAGCAATCCGACACCGACCGCTTGCATGACACGACGGCGCCCGAGGTTGAAATCGCTCATGGTGGTCTCCCTGGAATGGAAAAGATCGCAGCCTGCGGCAGCTCCTACATGGGAAGATTGTGAACACCTGTAGGAGCTGCCGAAGGCTGCGATCCTTTGATCTACGCCTTGGCCGGCTCCAGTGCCAACTCCACGGTCTCCGACCGCTTGACCAGCGCATACACCACCGCCGTCAACAGACTCCCCGCGACGATCGCCAGCAGATACAACAGTGCATGGTTGATCGCATTCGGGATCGCCAGCACGAACAAACCGCCGTGGGGCGCCATCAATTTACAGCCGAAATACATCGACAGCGCACCGGTCAGCGCGCCGCCGGCGATGCTCGCCGGAATCACCCGCAACGGATCTTTCGCCGCAAACGGAATCGCCCCTTCGGAGATAAAGCATAGCCCCAGCACCAGCGCTGCTTTACCGGCTTCGCGTTCAGTCTGCGCAAACTTGCGCCGGGCAATCAACGTGGCGATGCCCAGGCCGATCGGCGGCACCATGCCGGCGGCCATGGTCGCCGCCATCGGCGCGTAACTCTGCGACGCCAGCAACCCGACCGAGAACGCATAGGCCGCTTTATTGATCGGCCCGCCGAGGTCGACGCACATCATGCCGCCCAGCAGTACACCGAGCAGGATCGCGTTGGTGGTGCCCATGCTGTCGAGGAAATGGGTGAGCCCGGCAAGCATCCCGGCCACCGGTTTGCCGACCACGTAGATCATCACCAGACCGGTGAACAGACTCGCCAGCAACGGAATGATCAAGATCGGTTTCAACGCCTCAAGGCTCTGGGGCAAACGCGCATATTTATTGATCGCCCTGGCCGCATAACCGGCGAGGAAACCGGCAACGATCCCGCCGATGAAACCGGCACCCAGGGTGCTCGCCAGCAATCCGCCGATCATCCCCGGCGCGAGGCCCGGACGGTCGGCGATGGAGTAGGCGATATAGCCTGCCAGCAGCGGCACCATCAACTTGAACGCAGTGTCGCCGCCTATCTGCATCAACGCCGCTGCCAGCGTGCCCTCTTCCTTGAAAGCGGTGATGCCGAACACGAACGACAAGGCGATCATCAAGCCACCGGCGACCACCATCGGCAACATGAACGACACGCCGGTCAACAGGTGTTTATAGACGCCCGTCTTCTCCTGTTTGGCCGTTGTTTGGGCAGCGTTCGCTGCGCTTTCCTGCTGCCCTTCGGCCAAGGCTTTTTTCAAGGTTGCTTCGGCTTGCTTGAGAGCAATGCCGGTGCCACAGCGATAGATTTTCTTGCCGGCGAAACGCTCGGTGGCGACTTCGATATCGGCCGCCAACAGCACCACATCGGCCTCGGCAATCGCCGCTGCGCTCAGTGGATTGCGCGCACCGACCGAGCCTTGGGTTTCCACCTGCAAGTCATAACCCAGGCGCTTGGCTGCTTGCTGCAAAGCCTCGGCGGCCATGAACGTGTGAGCGACGCCTGTCGGGCATGCGGTAACGGCCACCAGTCGCGGCACGTTCCGGGCTACAGCCACTGGCTCGATGACCGCTTCGGAAGCGGCGTAAATCTGCGCTTCCTGCGCACCACGTCGCAGCACGGCTTCCACGTCTTGCAGGGCCTGGGCCGGGGTGCTCTGGAACACTCGCTTGCCGACAAACCGCGCCATGTCCACGGGCGCGCTGGTCACCAGCAGCACCCACTCGGCCGCGTCGAGGGTGGCCGCCGACAGTTGCTTTTCCGGATGTGCGGCGTCGGTGATTTCGACACTGGTGCTCCAGCCCTGACGCTGGGCCGCGGCATCGAGCAGCCGGGCACACAGCACACTGGTGACCATGCCGTTCGGGCAGGCCGTAACGATGGCTAACTTCATGACAAACCCTCTTATTGTTCTGTCAGGGGACGCACGCGCACACCCTGTTCGAGCTGCGCCAGTTGCGCTGCATCGCCAATGCCGAATCCGATCTGGGTCACTGCCATCGCGGCAATCGCCGTGGCAGTGCGCAAGGTTTGCTCCGGCGTATCGGCGCTGAGCAAGCCGTGGAGCATTCCCGCCAGCAATGAATCACCCGCGCCCACCGTGCTGGCGACACTGACCCTGGGTGGCGTGGCATGCAGCGCCGAGCCGACGCTGAACCAGTTCACGCCTTCGGCGCCGTGGGAAATCACCACATGCTCGATGCCCTGGGCGTGCAAACGCTCCGCCGCCAGGGCTTGCGCACTGTTCGACACGACCTCGCAGTCCAGCACCTCGGCCAGCTCTTCAGCGTTGGGTTTGATCAGCCAGGGTCCCGCTTTGAGCGCGGCACGCAATGCATCGCCGCTGGTGTCGAGGGCAACGTTCAGCCCCAGCGTCTTCAAGCGCAAAATCAGTGCCTGCAACCACTGCGCACTGACGCCCAACGGCAAGCTTCCGGCGACCACCACCGCATCGTGGCCCGGGGCAATTTGCTCCAGTCGATCGATCAAGGCCTGCTGCGCCGCTTCGCTGACCTGGGGCCCCGGTCCGTTGATGTCGGTGATGCGTCCGTCGCTTTCCGCCAGCTTGATGTTGCTGCGGGTTTCACCGGGAACGCGGATGAAGGCGTCGACAAAACCGCGTTTGGTGAATAGCGTTTCAAAGGCTTGCAGGTTGTCTTCGCCAAGAAAACCACTGACGGTCAACTGATGCCCGAGGTCGGCCAGCACTTGCGCCACGTTCACGCCTTTACCGGCGGCGTGGGTGTGCATGACATCGCTGCGATTGACCTGACCGGCTTCAAGGCGCGGCAACTGTACGGTCAGGTCCAGCGCCGGGTTGAGGGTCAGGGTGAGAATCCGTGCCATTACAAGGCCTCCACGAGTGCGCGCACTTCATTCGCGCTGCCCACGGCCAAGGCCTGACGGGCAAGGGTTTGAGTCTGAGTGAAGCCCAGTTCGCGAATCCGCGCCTTGACCTCGGCAATACTGCGCGCGCCGACACTGAGCTCATCCACCCCGAGGCCCACCAGCACCGGCACCGCCAGCGGGTCGGCTGCCAGCTCGCCGCACACGCCGACCCATTTGCCGTGGGCATGGGCCGCACGCACGGTGATGTCGATCAGTTGCAGCACCGCCGGGTGCAAGCCATCGGCCTGGGCCGACAGCGTCGGATGGCCACGGTCGATGGCCAGGGTGTATTGGGTCAGGTCGTTGGTACCGACGCTGAAAAAGTCGACCTCCCTGGCCAGCACCGGCGCCAGCAAGGCCGCCGACGGCACTTCGATCATGATCCCCAGTTGCAGGTCGGCAACCGGGATTTCCAGGCGCAGACGTTCGGTCATGTCACGGGCCTGACGCCATTCATCAACGCTGCCGACCATCGGGAACATGATCCGCAGCGGACGGTTGTCGGCAGCCCGCAGCAAGGCACGCAGTTGCGCCTCCATGATCTGTGGGCGCTGCAAGGTCAGGCGAATGCCGCGCACGCCGAGGAACGGGTTTTCTTCCTTCGCAATCGGCCAGTACGGCAGCGGTTTGTCACCACCGACATCGAGGGTACGCACCACCAGCGGCCGCCCGGCCAAGCCGTCGAGGACGCGGCGGTACTCGGCTTCCTGGGTCGCCTCGTCGGGCGCTTGCGGGTGGGCCATGAAAATCAGTTCGGTGCGCAACAGGCCGATACCTTCGGCGCCCTGCTCCACCGCACTGGTGACGCCGGCACTTTCGCCGATATTGGCGAACACTTCGACGGCATGGCCGTCGGTCGTCAGTGCCGGCTGGTGGCGTTGCTCGGCGGCTGCCTTCAAGCGCTGCTCGCGGGTATCGCGTTCGGCCGTGGCGCGCTGCAAGGTCGTCGCATCAGCGTCTACATGCAGACGCCCACGCTGGCCATCGAGCAGCAATGGCGTACCCGACGCCAGCAGCAACACGCCAGGGCCGGCGCCGACCAATGCCGGAATGCCCAGGGCCCGGGCAACAATTGCACTGTGCGCCGTAGCGCCACCCCGTGCAGTGAGAATCCCGGCCACACGAGCCGGGTCAAGTCGCGCGACGTCGGACGGGCCGACCTCGTCCATCACCAGAATGTACGGCTGATCCGGTTCGCTCGGGGTTTCGATACCACTGAGTTGCAGCAATACCCGACGCCCGATGTCGCGCAAGTCGGCAGCGCGCTCGGCGAGCAAGGCATCCTGCAATGCTTCCTGCTGCCGGGCCGCCGCCTCAATCACGACCATCCACGCGGCCTCCGCGCTTTCGCCCTGCTTGAGGCGCGTATCGACCTCATCGGTCAGTTCCGGGTCGTCGAGCATCTCCTGGTGGGTGACGAAGATTTCGCGAATGGCTTTGCTTTTGCTGCGCTCGATCAATCCCTGGATGTCACGGCGCACCTGCGCCAGCGCCTGCTGGAGACGTTCGCGCTCGATGGCGGCAGACTCACCGCGTAGTGGGTAATCGATGGTTTGCAGGACTTGAATATGCGCCGGGCCGATGGCGATGCCCGGTGCGGCGGCAATGGCCTGAACCACGCTGCCGGATAGCGGGGCGAGGATCACTTCGGCCATATCGGCAACAACTTCCCGTGCCTGGCTGACTGGCGGCAGCGGCTCGACTTCTTCACCGAGGCCTTCTTCGATAGCGGCCAACAGGGCTGGCAACGCATCCGCCGCGATGCCCGGTTCGGCGATGAATTCCAGGACCTGCCCGCGACGGGCGCCGAGGCTGAGCAGCTTGCTCAGGCTCTTCACCGACACCGCGCTGTCGTGGCCATCGACGATTCGCACGCGGATTTCACCCTCAAAACTTTTCGCCAGTTGCGCGAGGATCTTCGCCGGCCGCGCATGCAAACCGTGGGCATTGGCCAAGGCAATGCGCGCACTGGGCCAGTCGGCGGGCACTTCACCACCGAGCACTTCGAGGACTTTGCGGCTGCTGGTGGCGTGCCCCAATTCATGGCCACGCCCTTCGATCAGCAACGCACACAGGCGCTCGAGCAGGGCCTGATGGGCTTCACCGAGGCTGGCCAGGCAGAACAATCCATTGAGTGGCTGGCCGAGATAGCGCAGCGGTTTGTCCGGGGTGACGAAGGCCAGGCCGGGGCGCTTCACCGTTTGCTCGCTGTGCAGCCACCACAGGCCATCACCCAACGGCAGCGCTTCGACCTGTTGCAGCACGGCGGAGAAACCATTGCTCACGCAGTCGGCCTGGCGCAACAAACGTGCGCCGCGCCAGACCAGTTCTTCGAAATCTTCGGCCGCCACACCGAGACCGATCATCTGCGCATCCAGCGCCAGCTCCTGCGGCGCGCCTTGCAGCAATTTCAGCAGCGCTTCAGCGGAACCGGCGCGACGCAGGGCCTGGCCCAGATCCGTCTCGCCGAGGGCGCGGGTGAGCAATTGCAACAGACGCAGATGTTCATCGGATTTGGCGGCGATACCGATCGCCAGGTAAACGATATGACCGTCGCCCCAGTCCACGCCCTCTGGGAACTGCATCAGGCGCACACCGGTGGTGAACACCTGGTCGCGGGTTTCGGGGGTTCCGTGGGGGATGGCAATACCTTGACCGAGAAAGGTCGAGCCCTGGGCCTCCCGCGCCTGCAAACCGGCCAGATAGCCCTCGGCAACCAGGCCGTCGGTGACCAGATGCCGGGCCAGCAATTGCAGCGCTGCGGACTTATCCACGGCCGACTGGCCCATGGAAATCTGCTCTACAGTGAGCTCGAGCATGCTTTCTCCTTTTTGGCGCCTTGGGGCACCAGGTATTGTTTTGAATGAGTCAGCTCAGGCGCTTGGTCGTCACTTTTGGCGGTTTCACGGCAGAACCGGCCAAAGGCGCCTTTAACGTAGAAAATACGCCTGCTGAAACGTTTAATCTAGAATGAATGGCACGTTACTCGATAATGTCCCATCCTTGAAGCTCAACTTGTCGGATGCGTTGCGACAATGGTCGCCTGCCTTAATCGGTTAGGATTGACGAAAATGTCGAGGCAATCTCGAAAAAACAAGGAAACAGCGGGTTGAAACTCAGTGATATTGCCCAGTTGGCCGGTGTGTCCGTCACCACCGCCAGCTATGTCATCAATGGCAAGGCCGAACAACAGCGCATCAGCAGCGCCACCGTCGAACGCGTGCGCGCGGTCGTTGAACAACATGGCTTCACGCCTAATCCACAGGCCGCCGGCTTGCGCAGCCGACACACGCGCACCTTGGGGTTCATTCTGCCGGATCTGGAAAACCCCAGTTACGCACGAATCGCCAAATTGCTGGAACAAGGCGCCCGCGCCCGCGGTTATCAGTTGCTGATCGCCAGTTCCGACGATGCCCCGGACAGCGAACGGCAATTGCTGCAACTGTTCCGCGCCCGGCGCTGCGACGCGCTGATCGTTGCCAGTTGCCTGCCGGCCGGCGACGACAGCTATCGCCAGTTGCAGGCCAAGGGCATACCGATCATTGCCATCGACCGGGTCATGGACCCCGAGCGCTTCTGCTCTGTGATCAGCGACGACCGCGAGGCCAGCCTGCAACTGACCCGCAGCCTGCTGGAGCCGCTGCCCAAACAGATCGCCCTGATCGGTGCCCGCCCGGAGCTGAGCATCAGCCGGGAACGTACCGCGGGCTTCAAAGAGGCCCTCACCGGGTTCAACGGCGAAGTACTGATCGAAGAAGGCGAATCCTTCAGCCGCGAGTGCGGCAAACAATTGATGGAAGAGTTGCTGCTGCGCCTGGGCCATTTGCCCGATGCGCTGGTGACCACCTCCTACGTACTGCTTCAGGGCGTGTTCGATGCGCTGCACGACTTCCCGTTGAAAAACCGCCCGCTGCGCCTCGGCACGTTCGGCGACACCCAGCTGCTGGACTTCCTGCCGCTGCCGGTCAACGCCATGGCCCAGCAACACCAGTTGATCGCCGACAAGGCCCTCGCGCTCGCTCTGACGGCCATCGAGCAGTCGGATTACCGGCCCGGCGTGCAAGCCATCCCGCGCACGTTCAAGCAGCGTATTCTTCAGGACTGAGCCGTGGAGTTGATCGACACCCATACCCACCTGGATTTTCCGGACTTCGACGCCGATCGCCAGGCGCTGCTGGCCGAAAGCCGCGCCCTCGGGGTGCGGCGGATCGTGGTGCTGGGGGTTTACCAAGCCAACTGGCAGCGGGTCTGGGAGCTGGTGCAAAACGATCCCGACCTGCATGCGGCGTTCGGTTTGCATCCGGTGTACCTGGACGATCATCGCCCTGAAGACTTGAGCGAACTCGGCGATTGGCTGACCCGCCTGGCCGGCCATCGGCAACTCTGTGCGGTGGGCGAAATCGGCCTGGACTACTTCATCGAATCCCTCGATCGCGAGCGCCAACAGGCGTTGTTCGAGGCGCAATTGCAACTGGCGGCGGACTTCAATCTTCCCGCATTGATCCATGTGCGGCGTAGCCATGCGGCGGTGATTGCCACACTCAAACGGTTTCGCCTGAAACGTGCCGGGATCATCCATGCCTTCGCCGGCAGCAAGGAGGAGGCGCGGGAATACATCAAGCTCGGTTACAAGCTCGGCCTTGGCGGTGCCCCGACCTGGCCACAAGCGCTGCGCATGCACCGCGTGCTCGCCGAACTGCCACTGGATTCGGTGGTGCTGGAAACCGACTCGCCGGACATGGCGCCCGCCATGTTCCCCGGCCAGCGCAACAGCCCGGCACACTTGCCGGCGATCTGCGCGGCACTGGCGCCATGGATGGCAATCAGCCCGGAACGACTGGCGGCTGCCAGCACCGCCAACAGCTGCGAAGTGTTCGGCTGGTAATCAGTCAGCGTGAGCCCTGGCAGCTTCCAGGATCAGCGTCAGGTGCTGACGCCGGCGGAAGTAGCGAACCACCGCGAAATACACGAACAAGACGATCAGCGAAGCATTCAGCTGTTCGATGACACTGAGCATTCCCACCCACTCCATCACCAGTGCCACCAGCAAGGCCGTGCAGACCATCACCCGCAGGCTGGCGCGCAACAGCGAAAAAGAGTCGAGAGACTTGAAGCGCTTGATCTGTTCCGGACAACGTAACTGAACGTGTTTCCGGCAGTGGGCACAGGCAAACGCTTCATTGATCGCAATGGCGTTGAGTTGCCAGGGTTGAAGCAGCAACGTGCGCTGACAATGCGCGCAGCGTCCCTGGACTCCTGTTGTTGCAGCAGACATGACGAAGCTCCTCCATGGGGTAAGCCGCGTAACTCTTCCTTGATTGAAATCCAATAGCCAGATGACGGACAGAATCAGGAAGATTCTCACCGCGAAAGGGAAAAAGTATTACGAAACTTACCGACAGTACACCAAAACCGTGGGAGCGGGCTTGCCCGGGAAAGCGATAGTCCAGTCACATTAATGTTGGATGTGCCGCCGTCTTCGCGGGCAAGCCCGCTCCCACAGGGTCCCGAGGAAACCTTCAAACCCGGAATGCACTGATCAACTGTTTCAACTCCACGACCTGAGCCGACAACGCCCGGCTGGCGTCTTCGGTCTGGTGCGCACCTACAGCGGTACGCTCACCGGCGCGATTGATCTCGACGATGTTCTGGTCGATATCGTGCGCCACGGCGGTTTGTTGCTCCACGGCGGCGGCGATCTGCTGGTTCTGGTCGACGATCATGCCGACCGCTCCCAGAATATTTTCCAATGCCCGCTGGACCTTTTCCGACTGCCCCACCGTGCCATTGGCCATTTCATGGCTGGTGCCCATGGCCTTGACCGCCGCGCCGACACCGCCATGGAGCTTGGCGATCATCTGCTCGATTTCTTCGGTCGATTGTTGGGTACGCTTGGCCAGGGTCCGGACTTCATCGGCGACCACGGCGAAACCGCGCCCCTGCTCACCGGCCCGTGCAGCCTCGATAGCGGCATTGAGCGCCAACAGGTTGGTCTGCTCGGCGATGCTCTTGATCACTTCCAGAACGCGGCTGATGGACTGGCTGTCGCTGGCCAGTTGATTGATCACCAGCACCGACTGATCGATTTCGCTGGCCAGTGCGGCGATGCTGCCTTGCTGCGACTCCACCAGGCCGCGACCGCTGATGGTTTCGTCGTTGACACTGTGGGCGCTGCTCACTGCCGCTGCAGCACTGCGCGCGACCTCCTGGGAAGTGGCCGACATCTGGTTCATCGCCGTGGCCACTTGTTCGATCTGCGTGCGCTGCCCGGCGACGGCCTGGTTGCTTTGCGCGGAAACGCTTTCCACCTGACCGGCCTGGCGCTCGACTTCGCTGACGGTCTGCCCGACCCGCTCGATCAGGTCATGGATTTTCTTCACGGTGCCGTTGAACACCTCGCCCAACTCGCCCAGCTCGTCACGGCTATGGGCGCTGAAGGTCACCGTCATGTCGCCGGCCGCCACCTTGTCCATCACTGCTCCCAGGCGCTTGAGCGTGGTGCGGGTCGAGGCATAGAAAGCGCCGTAGAGATAAAAGATCAACACGAACACGACGGATAACGCCACGGCCTGCAAGACCATGTGCGTGCGGTTCTGGTCCAGGCGTTGCTGCAACTGCGGCCCCAGATACTTGAGGGTTGCTTCGTTGAGTTGGTAAGTCTGGTCCATCAGGGCGCTGACCTGATCGTAAAAGCCCTGCCACGGCGCATCGAGGGTATCGGCCATGACCACTTGCTCTTCGAACAGCTCGCTGGCTTTCTTCAAGGATGCCCGGCTGCTATCGGCCTGAGCGGCCAGGGTATCGCGGGCGGCTTTGCTGGAACCCAAGGCGTCCTGCAACTTCAGGCCATATTCGGCCTGGAGCTTTTCAATCTGCGCCAGCAATTCATCGAAACGAGTACTCGACGCCGAGTTGATGAAACCCTGCCCCAACGAATAAGACCCCATTGCCCGACCTTCGCCCAGAATCTGTGTGACACGCGGGGTGACGAGGGTGACGAGCTCACTCAACTGGCGCATGTCGCTCTGATTGTCGCGACTGAGGCCGGACTGGCTGGTGATGAGCTGGCCGAAAATCTGCGCGCTGCCCACCAGCTTGCCGATCAGGGCACTTTTGCTTTGCAGGGAGTTTTCCGTTTGCTGGGCCTTGAACGCGGCGATCATCTCATCGCGTTTGCCATCAAACACCGCGACCTGCTCCGGGTCGCTGGTCATCGCCGTCAGCCCTTGCAGGCGAGTCAGAATATTCTGCTCGAGGGTGCTGATCTTCGATTCGACATTGCCGGCCTTGCCGGATTGGCCGAGGCTGACATTGATCTGCACCAGGTTGTTCAGGGTTTCCAGATCGCGCCGTAACGTCAGGCTGCTGCCCAACAGGTCGAGACTTTGCAGTTCGATGCGCGTGCCCTGGAATTCGCGGTAGGAGTCACGCACCAGATAGAAGTTGGTCACCAGCATCGGTACCAGGAACAGTACGCTGATCAGGCTGAACTTCATG
The DNA here is from genome assembly GCF_003097365.1 of Pseudomonas sp. B1(2018). Taxonomy (NCBI): domain Bacteria; kingdom Pseudomonadati; phylum Pseudomonadota; class Gammaproteobacteria; order Pseudomonadales; family Pseudomonadaceae; genus Pseudomonas; species Pseudomonas sp. B1(2018). The sequence goes on along the minus strand of NZ_PYUK01000007.1, from coordinate 105,503 downwards.
CCGAAGCTCAGACGATTCATCAGTGCAACAGCGGGATAGAGCAAGCTCTTCACTGGATGTCTCCCTTCAATTTCTTATTTTTTTTATTGGCAGGCGCAGACAGACAGCAGATAGCCACTATGCGGCGCTATCTCTGTATAACTTAAATCGGCAGGAAGTTTTGTAACTTAAGGTTAACGACAGGGTTCATCCGCACTGGCGGATGAACCATTGTGGTGAGGGGGCTTGCCCCTCACCACAAGAGCATCGACTGCTGGCCTAATGCAGGACCGTCCACAACGCAAACCCGGCATACCAGAGCACTGCGGCACGCAGCAGCAGGTCCCAGATGCGATCCAGGTTGTTGATACCTTCTGCGCCAGCCACCGGTGCCGGAATTTCACCGGCCACCAGCCCGACTTTCACGATCAATTGCGCAGCGCTGATGTTCCAGTTCAGCAGTTCATGCAGCATCACCCGACTGACCGCGACAAAATTGCCGACCAACGCCAGGCTCGCCGCCAGCAGACGCACCGGCAACCAGTCGAAGGCGTGACGCAGTTGCCCGGCGCGCTCGACCAGCGCCGGGTTTTTCCCGTGCTCTTCGGCCAGCGCCAGCAGCCGATAACTCAGCGCCGCGACCGGGCCCAACAGGAAGTACCAGAAAATCACCGCGAAAAAGCTCTGGTAGGCCTCCCACAGCAAATGCCCTTCGACCTGCTCCAGCAACTGCTCGCCACTGTCTGCACAGATATCCAGATCGCGCTTGGCGACAAGGGCCGCTGCTTGCAGATCCTCCCGACGCCAGGCATCGCGGAACGGCCCGAGATCGCCCAGCAGGTCACCGCGCCCCAGGCTGTAGATCACGACCAGCAAATGGATCGGCAACGCGAGCAACCCGTAGGCCACCGGTTCGATGACGACCAGCAGCAAACCCAGCAATGCCACCGGCAACAAGACCACGACCGACAACACCAACCATGGCCGGCCCGAAAACCGCGGGCTGGCCTCAAGCTTGTTCAGCTCGTGTGTCCAGCCACTGTCACGCTGAACCCGATGGCGCAGGGCCGAGAACTTTTCGATCCATACCGCCAACAGCAACACCAGAAAACTCATTGCCCATCCTCTTGTGCCAGAGCGGCGCGATAACGTGCCCAGTCGAACGCCGGTCCCGGATCGGTTTTGCGCCCGGGTGCAATGTCGCTGTGCCCGCAGATACGCTCTGTAGTGATCGCCGTGAACGTCCGTTGCAACTGACGGGTCAGGGCCGTCAACGCGCCATATTGCGCGTCGGTGAACGGCAGATCATCCGTGCCTTCAAGCTCGATGCCCACGGAAAAATCGTTACAGGTTTCCCGCCCTTCGAAGCACGAGACCCCTGCATGCCACGCACGCTCAAGGCATGAAACAAACTGGGTGACCGTTCCGTCACGCTCGATCAGGAAGTGCGCGGACACCCGCAAATCCGCAATCCCTTCAAAATAGGGATGTTCGGTGACATCCAGGCGATTCTGGAAAAATTCCTGCACCTTGCCAGTGGCGAACTGCGCCGGTGGCAGGCTGATGTTGTGAATCACCAGCAGGGAAATCTCGTCTGTGGGGCGCGCATTGAAGTTGGGTGAGGGGCAGACATGCACACCCTGAATCCAACCGCTCGCGGGGTCCAACTGCATACCGATTCCTTCAACGTCGACTGTGTTGGCACAGTATGCCGCGATATTCCCCCAAGGCGCGATCACTTGCCGCGCTTGAGGCGCTTGAGGTTGCCGATCACCCGTTCGAGAGCTCGCTCGAACAGCAAGGTGTCGTCAAGCACTCGCGCCCTGCCATTGCGCAGCTCCAGGGCCAGGTCAGGGCGACTGCGCTCGAGCACTTTCATGCCGGTGCGGTTGACGAAGATGTATTTGCCGGTGGCTGTAATGATGGCCACCAGTTTGCAGCGAAGGCTGTTTTCCGGGTCTTCCTGAAACTCGACCCAACAGCCCGGAAGCATTTTATCGACCTGGCGCAAACCCGCATCGTCCGCCAGCAAACGTATCGGCTCACTGTGCACCTGACTTTCCTCGGCCAAGTGCAGGACGACAGGCGTCAGCACCTCGATCATCAGCGACGCACTGGCGGGTGAGCCCCCCGCTGCCTGAACGTGCAAGCTCTCCAGCTCGCTGAAAAACTCGCTGGCGGCAAACGGATCGAAGGCCGACGAATTCAGCCCGTCGCGCAACGACTTGAGCAAATCCGGTACCAGGGCCAACATCCTGGTCGCATCGGACTCGTGGTGGTGCTGAACGCTCCAGACCAATTGCTCCAGGGTACGCACATCGGCATGCCACTCAGCCGACCGATCGCCATGTTTGAGGTAAGTCAGCAGCAGTACTTTGCTCCAGGCCTCCTGGACAAACCCCAGTACGCCTTGCGGCAGGTACTTGCCAAACAACGCCTGATTCAACACCTGCTCGACACGCTGGCGGGCCAGCCCGGTCTTGGCTCGTCCTTCCTCGGCATCACGAATGCGTTGCTCGAGCAACTCGCTGCGACGGCGCTCGTCCTGGGTAAACGCAAGAAAGTCGGCCAGCAGTTCGGAAAAAATCGCGGGCTCATAGACAAAGTCATTCAACAAACGCTGTACGACCTGATGGATGCGCACGTACAGGCTGTCACGCTGATGATCGTCACAGGTGTCCCACCCCATTGCCGCGTTGGCGATTTCGTTGAGAAGGCGTCGTGCCGGATGACTGCTGCGACTGAAGAAACTCTTGTCGAGCAGCGCCACCTTGACCAGTGGAATCTGCAATCGGCCGATCAGCGCCTTGAGCGGATCCGGCAGATTGCGATCATCGAGCATGCACTCGAACAGCATGGCGACCAGGTTGATCACATCTTCATCGGCCTCCTCGAAAACCCGCGACCTGCCGCTTTTGACGCTGACCCGGGTCAGTAACTGTTCGAGCTGGTTGCGCAGGTCAAAATCGTCCACGACTGCCGGGGCCGGCACGTATTGCTGCAAATGCGACAGCAGACGCAACAGATCGCGCGTGGAAATCGGCAGCGCAGTGGCACTGACTTCCAGCGTTGGCGACAGGCTGCCGCGAACGTTGAACAGCAGGGCCTGCAGCGCGGCGAAAACCGCCTGGACATTGTCATCGATGGGCAAGCAGACCGGGGTGGCGCCCTCATCGGTCGATTCGACGGGGGTACTCTCGGGCCGGTCCGTGGTACGGCGCACCGGGGCCGGTTTAAGGTCGGGCAACACACCGGTAGCGAGCAGCAGTTGATTGGCTTCGGCGTAAAGCTGATCGGCCTCGCTGAGGACATAACGCTCGAACAACCCGAGGATAATCAGCTTGACCTTGATCTCCAGCCCCAGCTGGCGCGCAGCCTGCAAGAAGTATTCGCAGAGCATCGCCGGACTCAGGGGGTTGTGCAGATCGCCCAACCCCTTGCCCGACAAAGCGCAGAGTCGGGCCGTCAGTTGATCCAGGGCGAAACCGTCGCGGTCCAGCACCCGGCTGACCATCGCATCCACTGCGACCGTACGCTCGCGCTCGTCATCGGTTTGCGCCAAGGATGCATCGGCCGCCAAGGCCTGGGGTATGGCCGCAATGGCAGGGTCGTATTGGGCAAGCCGGATGAATGCGCCGAAAAACTGCTCGAGAAACACCCGCTCGATGCTTTTGTGCTTGAGACGCAAATCGCGCATCGCTTGAAAGAAGATGTTCTGCTCGACGTCACAATGGGCTTGATCGGCCATTTCGAAGAGGGTGTCGTCGGCGTTGTCGAATAACGCCTGCAATCCGTGTCGCAACTGTTGCGCGGCCTTGTCGCGAACCTGGAGAAGAATCGCCGGCAGTCGGGCGAGTGGCGAGTGAGCCACCTGGTCGGTAGTTGCCTTGTGCAAAGGCACTACATTCCCGTCGTTGTGCATTCGGCCTCCCTGGAACGGTGATGCTTCAAATCGTCAAACTGATGACGTCAAATACAAGGCGAATTATCTTGTAAAAGCTCACCTTTGCGCCAGAAGACTCTGCACCTCATCTCAAACAGGCGTTTGCTCGGTAGCGATGACCCGCACCGACACCCCAGGGATTCGACCAAATGCAGGCACCATTGCCAACGTAATGCTCTGATGCCTTGGGTTGGTCCGGGCCATGGCCCTATAATCGAGCCACCTTGTTTGTGGAGTCCGTTATGCCGAATCTACGTCTCGCCGATCTGACCGCCGAAATCGAAGCCAACGTGCGCCGTGCGTTGCGTGAAGACATCGGCAGCGGCGACATCACCGCGCAGTTGATCCCGGCTGAACGCCTGGCCAAAGCCACCATCATCACCCGCGATGCGGCCGTCATCAGCGGTACCGCCTGGGTGGATAACGTGTTTCGGCAACTGGACCCACGGGTGGCAGTGCACTGGCAGGTTGCCGACGGTGAACGGGTGACGCCCAATCAGGTGCTGTTCCACCTCGAAGGCCCGGCGCGCTCACTGCTGACCGGCGAACGCAGCGCCCTGAACTTCCTGCAACTGCTCTCCGGCGTGGCGACTCGCGCGCAATACCTGGCGGACTTCGTGGCCGAGACCCAGGTCAAGCTGCTCGACACCCGCAAGACACTGCCGGGGCTGCGCCTTGCGCAAAAGTACGCGGTGACCTGCGGCGGTTGCCACAACCACCGCATCGGCCTGTATGACGCCTTCCTGATCAAGGAAAACCACATCGCCGCCAGCGGCGGCATCGCGCAGGCCATCGCCGCCGCGCACAAGATCGCCCCGGGCAAACCGGTCGAGATTGAAGTGGAAAGCCTGGATGAACTGAAGGAAGCGCTGGCGGCCGGTGCCGACATCATCATGCTCGACGAATTGAGCCTGGACGACATGCGCGAAGCCGTGCGCCTGAACGCTGGCAAGGCCAAGCTGGAAGCCAGCGGCGGGATCAACGAGAGTACGTTGTTGCCGATTGCCCGGACCGGGGTGGATTACATTTCGATCGGTGCAATGACCAAGGATGTGAAGGCGGTCGATCTGTCGATGCGCTTGAGTATCTGATCACAGGCATGTGAGTTGCCAAAACTGTAGGAGCGAGCTTGCTCGCGATGTACCTGAGAGAGCGCCATGTTTAACCAGTAAACACGCGTTATCGTTAACGACCATCGCGAGCAAGCTCGCTCCTACATGATGAGTGTCAAACCACCAGATTGTTCATCTCGCAGTATTCTTCCCACTCGACGCCCAGCACCTCGGCCGCTTCTTTGTGCAGCTTCAGGCGTTCTGTCTCGTACTCCTCCGGGGTCGAGGTGTACTTGAGCGTCAATTCCCACGGCTGCAAGCCCTGGGCTTCGGCTTCATCCTCGAAGGCCCATTGAATCTGGTCTTTCTGATCGTCCGGACTCAAGTCCTTGATCTCGTCCATCAATTCGGGCGCGTCCAGCACGTACTTCTTGAGGGCTTCTTCGTGTCTTTCTTCTTGGCTCAATTCTTTTACGGTCATGTTGTTCTCGCTGATCTGGGGAATGGAAGATGGATCTGGATCATCAAGGATCTCTCTGACGCAGAAGAACCGCTTGTAGCCCGGTCTGTCTGGCCTTCAGAACCATTCGGGATCATCTGAAAACTGCTGGGCGAAGCTCATGCAGGCTCCGAATATAGGATGTTTGTCGGACGATTTGCACGTCTCTTTACATCTCCCCACAAAAAGTTGTGCACAGGATGTGCTGCTGGGGGCGGGAACATAAATTCAAATCCCCAGTCATAGCGATGTGCCATACCGGCATTTCACAAGGAACCTCAGTGATGCGCAGCATTTCCAAATCTTCGTCTGTTGTACTTACAACCGCATTGTTCGCCAGCCTGGCACTACCGTTTCCGGCGCTGGCCGCTATCGAAGTGAGCAGCGGCCCCTCCTCGTTTGGCGACAAGATCCCGGTTCTGCACTACGAGTACGACAAATACACCCTGGTCAAAACCGGGATCAGTGCCGATGACCTGCAAAGCATGCAAAAGTCGTTGAAGGACACCTCGGGGAATGTCGAAGACCTGAAGAAAACCGTCAGCGAACAACAACGCACGATTGAGGATCTCAAGCGCGGCAACGGTTCCAGCTCAAGCTCCAGCAGCAGGGAAATCGACGAACTCAAGCGCAAGGTGGCCGAGCAGGAGCGCGACATCAACAACCTCGGCAAGCAGGTTGAAGAACTCAAACGCAATAGCGGCTCCAGCTCCAGTTCAAACAGCAGCGAGATTTCCAGCCTGAAACGGGAAGTCAGCGACCAGGACCGCGAACTCGACAACCTCAAGCGGACCGTCGAGGACTTGAGCAGAAAGGTGAAATAACCAGGGGGGGGAGATGGTGCCCGAGACAGGAATCGAACCTGCGACCTTCGCGTTACGAGTGCGCTGCTCTACCGGCTGAGCTACACGGGCGGTGGGCTAAACCTAGCACTGCTATCGAGGTCCGGCAACTTCGCGCAATGTCTCGATGTTTCGCAGACAAAAAAATGCCCCGTCGTTTTCACGGCGGGGCATTTTTTACAACGTTGAAGCGGTCAGGTGTGAGGCGCGATTAAACGCCCGAAGCCTTGGCTGCTGCCACGTCTTTGATGGACAGCTTGATACGGCCGCGGTTGTCCACGTCCAGTACCAACACTTCCACTTCCTGGCCTTCTTTCAGGATGTCGGTCACTTTCTCTACGCGAGCGTCGCTCAGCATGGAGATGTGAACCAGACCGTCCTTGCCCGGCAGGATGTTGACGAATGCGCCGAAGTCGACGATGCGCTCAACCTTGCCGACGTAGATCTTGCCGATCTCGGCTTCAGCGGTGATACCCAGAACGCGCTGACGTGCTGCTTCAGCGGCTTCCTTGGTTTCGCCGAAGATCTTGATCGAACCGTCGTCTTCGATGTCGATCGAAGCCTTGGTTTCTTCGCAGATCGCACGGATGGTCGCGCCGCCTTTACCGATGACATCACGGATCTTGTCGGTGTCGATTTTCATCGCGATCATGGTCGGAGCGTTGGCCGACAGTTCGGTACGCGACTGGCCAATGATCTGGTTCATCTGGCCGAGGATGTTCAGGCGCGCTTCCAGGGCTTGGCCCAGAGCGATCTCCATGATTTCTTCGGTGATGCCCTTGATCTTGATGTCCATCTGCAGCGCGGTGACGCCTTTGGCGGTACCGGCTACCTTGAAGTCCATGTCGCCCAGGTGGTCTTCGTCACCCAGGATGTCGGTCAGGACGGCGAACTTCTCGCCTTCTTTAACCAGACCCATGGCGATACCGGCAACCGGAGCCTTCATTGGAACGCCAGCGTCCATCAGGGCCAGGGAAGCACCGCAAACGGAAGCCATCGAGCTCGAACCGTTGGATTCGGTGATTTCCGAAACCACGCGGATGGTGTACGGGAACACGTCAGCGGCAGGCAGCATGGCCGAAACCGAACGACGGGCCAGACGGCCGTGACCGATTTCGCGACGACCAGCGCCACCCATGCGACCACACTCGCCCACCGAGAACGGAGGGAAGTTGTAGTGCAGCATGAACGGGTCTTTTTTCTCGCCTTCCAGGGTGTCCAGCAGCTGTGCATCACGGGCAGTACCCAGCGTTGCAACGACCAGGGCCTGGGTTTCGCCACGGGTGAACAGGGCCGAACCGTGGGTCTTTGGCAGAACACCGACTTCGATGTTCAGCGGACGTACGGTGCGGGTGTCGCGACCGTCGATACGTGGCTTGCCGTTTACGATGTTTTCGCGAACGGTGCGGTATTCGATTTCACCGAAAGCCGCTTTGACGTCGGAAGCGGAAGGCTGGCCTTCTTCACCGGACAGCTTGGCAACGACCTGGTCCTTCAGTTCGCCCAGGCGAGCGTAACGGTCGGCCTTGACGGTGATGGTGTAGGCCTGGGAGATCGCTTCGCCGAACTCGGCACGGATAGCGCCCAGCAGTTCGGTGGCTTCTGGCGCAGGAGCCCAGGTCCAGGTTGGCTTGGCAGCTTCGGCAGCCAGTTCTTTGACCGCGTTGATCACAACCTGGAACTCGTCGTGAGCAAACAGTACCGCGCCCAGCATCTGGTCTTCGGTCAGCTCTTTGGCTTCCGATTCAACCATCAGCACGGCGTCCGAAGTACCGGCAACGACCATGTCCAGGCTCGAAGCAGCTTGCTGCTCGTAAGTCGGGTTCAGCAGGTAGCCGGTGCTTTCGTGGAAAGCTACGCGGGCAGCGCCGATCGGGCCATCGAAAGGAATGCCGGAGATGGCCAGGGCAGCCGAGGTACCGATCATCGCAGCGATGTCCGGATCGGTCTTCTTGCTGGTGGAAACGACGGTGCAGACAACCTGCACTTCGTTCATGAAACCTTCAGGGAACAGCGGACGGATCGGACGGTCGATCAGTCGGGAAGTCAGGGTTTCTTTCTCGGAAGGACGGCCTTCGCGCTTGAAGAAACCGCCAGGGATCTTACCGGCAGCGTAAGTCTTTTCTTGGTAGTGAACAGACAGAGGGAAGAAGCCCTTGCCTGGATCGGCTTGCTTGGCACCGACTACGGTCACCAATACGCTGACGTCGTCGTCAACGGTGACCAATACTGCGCCGGAGGCCTGACGGGCGATGCGGCCAGTCTCGAGGGTAACGGTCGACTGACCGAACTGGAATTTTTTGATTACCGGGTTCACGGTGTCCTACCTTCTTTGTGGCTCTTGGGGGAACTGGTTTCTTGCGAAATTCTTGGGCAATGTCGGGAATCGGCCCGAGCGGTTTGTCCAGGTGTTACTCAGGCAAAGCAGGTATCCAGATAAAACTTGAGGCTGGGAGCCTGCCATGCGCCGGCGGGAAACCCGCTGGTGCACGACAGACAACCAACCTCTAGCGCAATCGCTTATTAGCGACGCAGACCCAGGCGACCGATCAGAGTCTGATAGCGACCCAGATCCTTGCCTTTCAGGTAGTCCAGCAGCTTACGACGCTGGTTAACCATGCGGATCAGACCACGACGGGAGTGGTGGTCTTTACCGTTGGCCTTGAAGTGACCTTGCAGCTTGTTGATGTTGGCGGTCAGCAGTGCAACTTGCACTTCTGGCGAACCAGTGTCACCAACAGCTTGCTGGTAGTCAGCAACGATTTGAGCTTTTTCTTGAACGTCGAGAGCCATGAGGCAATCCTTTTATCAGGAAACTGTTTCAGAAAAACAGTTTCAACAGGCCAGGGACAAATCCCTGTATCTAAAAATGAGTAGTGACCGTGCCTGTTAACAGCCACCCTCGCCAGCCCGGTATTACGCGGACTGGTTTCGGTCATTCTGACCGAATCAGTCGACGCGGCGCGATGCGCCCGTCTTCGCTCACTTCACCGATACCGATGAAGCGACCATTGTGATCCTGTACCCGCACCATGCCGAACTTCGGAGCATCCGGGGCACGCACCGGCTGACCGTTGAGCCAGTAGAACGCGCTTGCTTCGGAGAACTGCAACAGTGGCCAATCCAGCAGGCCGCTGTCTGATGGCATCAGGAAGCGATCGACCGCTTCGTTGCCGCCTTCGGCATGTACCGCTTCCAGCTCTTCGAGGGTAACAGTCTGCGCCAGGGTGAATGGCCCGGCCTGGGTACGTCGCAGTTCTGCAACATAAGCGCCACAACCGAGTTGCTCACCGATATCCTCCACCAGGGTACGGATATAGGTGCCTTTGCTGCAATCCACCGCCAGCCGCGCAGTATCTCCTTCGAAGGCCAGCAATTCCAAGCGCGTAATAGTAGCAGAACGCGGTTCGCGCTCCACTACTTCGCCTGCACGAGCCAGCTTGTACAGCGGCTGGCCATCACGCTTGAGCGCCGAGTACATCGGCGGTATCTGACTGATTTGCCCACGAAATTTCGGCAGTACAGCCTCGATATCGGAGCGACCAACGGTCACCGGGCGTTCCTGCAAAACTTCACCTTCGGCATCCGCCGTGGTGGTGGTCTTGCCCAGTTGCGCCAGGGTTTCGTAACCCTTGTCGGAATCGAGCAGGTATTGCGAGAACTTGGTGGCCTCGCCGAAGCACAGCGGCAACACGCCGGAGGCCAAGGGATCGAGACTGCCGGTATGACCTGCCTTTTCGGCGTTGAGCAACCAGCGAACCTTCTGCAAGGCCGCGTTGGAGGTGAACCCCAGCGGCTTGTCGAGAAGGATAATGCCGCTGACGTTACGACGGATACGTTTGACCTGAGCCACCGGTTACTCCTTGGTGTCTTCGGCTTCTGCCGCAACCGGATGCTGATTGTCTTCAGCCACTGCGCGCTCGATCAATGCCGACAGATGCGCACCACGCACGACGCTTTCGTCGTAGTGGAAGTGCAGCTGTGGAACGCTGCGCAGCTTCATCTCGCGAGCCAGCTGCATGCGCAGGAAACCGGCGGCGGAGTTCAGCACCTTGATGCTTTGTGCGATTTCTTCGGCGCTGTCCTGCCCCATCACGGTGATGAAGATCTTGGCGTGACCGACGTCACGGCTGACTTCCACTGCGGTAATGGTGACCAGGCCGACGCGCGGGTCTTTGACTTCACGACGGATCAGTTGTGCCAGCTCACGCTGCATCTGATCGCCGATACGTTGGGTACGGCTGTATTCTTTTGCCATGTCTTGTTACCTGTAACTGCCCCACGGTGAAACCCGCAAGGTCTGAAAGCGGCAAACGCCCGGCCTGACAAAAGCCAGACCGGGCGTTGCGTTTAGAGTCCTGGTGACGAATTGCGCATTTGCATGCGGCTACCCGTCACGGCTCCTGAAGTGCGCGAATTAGAGGCTGCGAGCAACCTGCACCTTCTCGAAGACTTCGATCTTGTCACCGACCTTGACGTCGTTGTAGCTCTTCACGCCGATACCGCATTCCATGCCGGCACGTACTTCGGAAGCGTCATCCTTGAAGCGGCGCAGGGATTCCAGCTCGCCTTCGAAGATAACGATGTCTTCACGCAGTACACGGATTGGACGGTTACGGTGCACAACACCTTCGATAACCATGCAACCGGCGATCGCGCCAAACTTCGGCGAACGGAACACGTCACGCACTTCGGCGATGCCCAGGATGTTCTCGCGAACATCGCTGCCGAGCATGCCGGTCAGGGCTTTCTTGACGTCTTCGATGATGTCGTAGATCACGTTGTAGTAACGCATATCCAGACCTTCCTGCTCGACGATCTTGCGCGCACCGGCATCGGCACGCACGTTGAAGCCGAACAGTACAGCGTTGGAGGCCAGTGCCAGGTTGGCATCGGATTCGGTGATACCACCGACGCCGCCACCGACCACACGCACTTGCACTTCGTCGTTACCCAGGCCGTTCAAGGCGCCGTTCAACGCTTCGAGCGAACCACGGACGTCGGATTTGAGGACGATGTTGAGCGTCTTCTTCTCTTCCTGACCCATGCTTTCGAAGATGTTTTCCAGCTTGCCGGCGTGAGCGCGAGCCAGTTTGACTTCGCGGAACTTGCCTTGACGGAACAGAGCCACTTCACGGGCTTTCTTCTCGTCGGCAACCACGCTCATCTCGTCGCCAGCGTCCGGGGTACCGTCCAGGCCGAGGATCTCGACAGGGATGGCCGGACCGGCTTCCTTGATTGGCTTGCCGTTCTCGTCGAGCATGGCGCGCACGCGGCCATAGTTCGAACCGACCAGGACCATGTCGCCCTGACGCAGGGTACCGTCTTGAACCAGCACGGTAGCCACCGGGCCACGGCCCTTGTCCAGGCGGGATTCAACCACGACACCACGGCCAGGGGCCGATGGGGTTGCAGTCAGTTCCAGGACTTCGGCTTGCAGCAGAACGGCTTCGAGCAGTTCGTCTACACCGGTACCCATCTTCGCCGAAACCGGGACGAATGGAGTATCGCCACCCCACTCTTCCGAGGTCACGCCGTGAACCGACAGTTCGCTACGGATGCGATCGAGGTCAGCACCTGGCTTGTCGATCTTGTTCACAGCGACAACCAGCGGAACGCCAGCAGCCTGGGCGTGCTGAACAGCTTCGATGGTTTGCGGCATTACGCCGTCGTCCGCTGCAACCACCAGGATCACGATGTCGGTCGCCTTGGCACCACGGGCACGCATCGCGGTAAACGCGGCGTGACCAGGGGTGTCGAGGAACGTCACCATGCCACGGTCGGTTTCAACGTGGTATGCGCCGATGTGCTGGGTAATACCACCGGCTTCGCCAGCAGCAACCTTGGCACGACGGATGTAGTCGAGCAGGGAAGTCTTACCGTGGTCAACGTGGCCCATTACGGTCACGACCGGCGCACGGGAAACTGCCTCGCCTTCAAACTTCAGGGACTCGGCCAGGGAATCTTCCAGGGCGGTGTCGCTGACCAGGGTCACTTTGTGGCCCAGCTCTTCGGCAACCAGTTGGGCAGTTTCCTGATCCAGTACCTGGTTGATGGTCGCTGGAGTACCCAGTTTGAACATGAACTTGATGATTTCAGCAGCCTTGACCGACATCTGCTGGGCCAGATCGCCCACAGTGATGGTCTCGCCGATCTTCACTTCGCGCACGACAGGGCCGGTCGGGCTCTGGAAACCGTGGGCGTTGCGCTTCTTCAGCTTGGCCTTGCCGCGACCACCACGACGGAAGCCATCGCTTTCTTCGTCGGTAGTACGTGGGGCAACGCGTGGCGCTGGCGCCTTTTCCTTGACCGAAGCACGATGCGGAGCGTTTTTGCGCTCGCCATCGCCACCACCGCGACGATTGTTGTCGTCGGCTCGTGGTTTGTCCGGACGACGCTGTTCGTCGCGCTTGCGAGTGTCTGCCGCAGGTGCCGGAGCGGCTGCCACAACCGGTGCGCTTTCACGCACTGGCTCGGCTACCACAGCAGGAGCTGCAACAGGTTCGGCTGGAGCGGTCGGCGCAGCAGCAGGCTGGCGACGCGCTTCTTCTTCAGCGCGACGCTTGGCTTCTTCTTCAGCCTTCTGACGTGCAGCATTTTCTACTGCGCGACGTTCATCCAGTTCACGCTTGCGCTCGGCTTCGATTTCTTCCGGGCTGCGCTGTACGAAGACTTTCTTCTTGCGTACTTCAACGCTGATGCTTTTGCTGCCGGCAACCCGCAGGGTGCTGGTGGTTTTACGCTGCAGCGTAATCTTGCGTGGTTCTTCCACTTTCGCCTTGTGGCTGCTTTTCAAGTGAGTCAGCAACGATTGCTTCTCACTGTCAGTCACACTTTCTTCGGCGGCGGTGTGCGGCAGACCTGCCTCACGCATCTGCTGCAACAGGCGCTCTACCGGTGTTTTGACCTCATCGGCCAGTTGTTTCACCGTGACTTGCGTCATGCACTTCTCTCCTCAGGCCGCGCCTAATTACTCGAACCAGTGGGCTCGGGCGGCCATGATCAACTTGCCGGCACGATCATCGTCAATGCCGTCGATGTCGAGCAGGTCGTCAATAGACTGCTCGGCCAGGTCTTCGCGGGTAACTACGCCGCGCACCGCCAGTTCCATCGCCAAATCCTTGTCCATACCCTCAAGCGAGAGCAGGTCTTCGGCCGGATGGGCGTCTGCCAGCTTTTCCTCAGTAGCGATGGCTTTGGTCAACAAGCGATCCTTGGCACGAGCACGAAGCTCGTTGACGATTTCCTCGTCAAAGCCGTCGATGTTGAGCATTTCTTCCAGCGGTACGTAGGCAATCTCTTCCAGGCTGGTGAAGCCTTCATCTACCAGCACCTGAGCCAGCTCTTCGTCGACTTCCAGCTCGTCGATGAAGTTGCGCAGGATGTCGCCGGTTTCTGCTTGCTGCTTAGCCTGGATGTCCGATTCGGTCATCACGTTCAGGGTCCAGCCAGTCAACTGGCTGGCCAGACGCACGTTCTGACCACCGCGACCAATGGCCTGAGCCAGATTGTCTGCGCCAACGGCGATGTCCATTGCGTGGGCATCTTCGTCAACGATAATTGCCGCAACCTCGGCCGGGGACATGGCGTTGATCACGAACTGAGCCGGGTTGTCGTCCCACAGAACGATGTCAACACGCTCACCGCCCAACTCACCCGACACTGCCTGGACGCGCGAACCGCGCATACCGATGCAAGCGCCTTGCGGGTCGATGCGTTTGTCCTTGGAGCGGACGGCGATCTTGGCGCGGGATCCCGGATCACGGGACGCAGCCATCACTTCGATCAGGCCTTCGGCAATTTCCGGCACTTCGATGCGGAACAACTCGATCAGCATTTCCGGCGCGGTACGCGACAGGATCAGCTGCGGGCCGCGGTTCTCGGTGCGGATTTCCTTGAGCAGCGCACGCAGACGCACGCCAACCCGGAAAGTTTCGCGAGAAATGATGTCTTCACGGGCCAGCAACGCTTCGGCGTTGTTGCCCAGATCAACGATCACGTTGTCGCGGGTGACTTTTTTCACGGTGCCAGAGATGATTTCACCCAGGCGCTCGCGATAAGCGTCAACAACCTGAGCGCGCTCGGCTTCGCGAACTTTCTGCACGATGACTTGCTTGGCAGTCTGTGCAGCAATGCGGCCGAATTCGATGGACTCGATTTTCTCTTCGACAACGTCACCGACCTTGGCGCCAGGGTGCGTTTCAGCAACCTTGCTCGGCCAGGTTTCGATGGCCGGATCGTCCAAGTCTGCCTCTTCGACGACCGTCCAGCGACGGAAAGTCTCGTAGGCACCCGTGTGGCGGTTGATTTCCACACGCAGATCAACTTCGTCTTCGAAACGCTTTTTGGTCGCAGTGGCCAGGGCCAGCTCCAGCGCTTCAAAAATCACGTTTGCCGGTACACCCTTTTCGTTGGATACCGACTCAACAACCAGCAGTACTTCTTTGCTCATCGTACGCCTCGCCTTTCGCAAGCCATTGGATCCGCGGGATCCGCAGTATCTGGCACGCCTCAGTCAAAACTGGGAATAATGTTGGCCTTGTCGATCATATCGATCGGCAACAGGAACTCATGGTCTTCTACCTGCACCACGACATCCTGCTCTTCTACGCCGCGCAGAAGGCCCTGAAAGTTGCGTCGTCCTTCAAAAGGCGAGCGCAGCTTGATCTTCACTTGTTCACCGGCAAATTTTGCAAACTGCTCAAGAGTGAACAGAGGGCGTTCCATGCCAGGCGAGGAAACTTCAAGGGTGTATTCAACGGAGATCGGATCTTCAACATCCAGCACACCGCTGATCTGACGGCTGACGATGGCACAATCGTCCACCAGCACGCCGCCTTCTTTATCGATATAAACGCGCAACATCGAGTGACGACCCTGAGCCGAAAACTCGATACCCCAGCATTCATAGCCTAGGGCCACGACCACCGGGGCCAGCAAGGCCTGCAACTCTTCTAGCTTGCTCGACACCTGAACCCCCTAGTGCATGTATGTGCATGCTATGCAAAATAAAAAAATGGGCGAAACGCCCATCCTTGAAACGCCGTCGAACAGCGGCGTAGAAAGTGTCCAGCTAACAAAAAGCCCCTTAAAAGGGGCTCCTTAAACTGGTTGCGGGGGCCGGATTTGAACCGACGACCTTCGGGTTATGAGCCCGACGAGCTACCAGACTGCTCCACCCCGCGACAAAGCTGGGGCGGAAGTATACGACCGATCCCCTACAGGGTCAATGTAACCTTCCACCTGCAAGAAAGCCCGCAACAGCGGGCTCTCCTGACTAATTGGTACCGAGAAGGGGACTCGAACCCCTACACCCTATGGGCACAACCACCTCAAGGTTGCGTGTCTACCAATTCCACCACCTCGGCAATACTACGTTTGAAACCCTTCTTACTTCTGCTCTTGAGCTGGAGGTACGTCAGTCGCTGGAGTAGCCGACTTTTGCTCTTGAAGCACCGGGACATCATCAGAAGCCGGTTGTTGCTTTGGAACTTCCAGTACCGCTGGATTTGGGAGACCTACTTGAGTCAGCTGGTGAGCCTTCTCTTTAGCAAAGTAACCTAACCCCAAGCTGGTTATGAAGAAACCTGCGGCAAGTATAGCAGTAAACTTACTAAGAAAGGTAGAGGAACCTTGGCTTCCGAACACAGTATTTGAAGCACCTGCTCCGAAAGACGCGCCAGCGTCCGCACCTTTACCCTGCTGCAGCAAAACCAGAGCTACTACGCCCAATGCACCCAGCAGATGAAAAACGACTACGACTGTTTCCAGCATTTTTTCAGTTTCCCGCGGCGCGACAAATCGCACCGAACTCATCTGCATTCAGGGAAGCCCCACCAATGAGACCCCCATCGATATCCGGCATGCCGAACAGTTCGACCGCATTGGCCGCCTTCACGCTGCCGCCGTATAGAAGCCGCACACCTTGTGCGACTTCAGAATTCTCTGCCGCCAACTGGGCGCGAATGGCTGCGTGCACATCCTGCGCCTGTTGCGGCGTTGCAGTCAGCCCGGTGCCAATGGCCCAGACCGGCTCGTAAGCGATCACTGCCTTGGCAAAGGCACCGACACCCAGCTCCTCAATGATACTGCCCAGCTGACGCGAGACAACCTCAAGAGTTTTTCCGGCTTCACGCTGCTCAAGGGTTTCCCCTATGCACAACACCGGAATCAAGCCACATGCCTGTGCCGCTGCGAACTTGCGGATCAGCATTCCGTCCTGCTCGCCCATGATCTGGCGGCGTTCGGAGTGCCCGACAAGCACCAGGGAACAACCTGCATCCACCAACTGACTCGGTGCAACTTCACCGGTCAACGCACCTTGCCCGGACTCCACCGCAGAATTCTGCGCGCCGACCGAAATCGACTTTCCTTTCAAGCCATCAATCACTTGATTGATATGCAAAAAAGGCGGGAATACCGCGACATCAACATCGCTCGGCAAGGCCAAGTCACGAAGGCCGTTGATCAGCTCAGCGACGCTGGCGCGGGTACCGTGCATCTTCCAGTTACCAGCTACCATAGGGCGACGCATGCTGTACCTCGTCGGTCAAAGTGGGCGCAGATGTTACCCAACACAATCAAGGCTGGCAAGCCGAATTCAGGCAGAAACTTCAGTAACCAGTTTTGCCAGCTCTTCGGCATAGCCGCGAACCAGGGTTTCGTCTTCACCTTCGACCATCACACGCACCAGCGGCTCGGTTCCGGACTTGCGCAACAGCACACGCCCCCGACCTGCCATGGCCTTGGTCACACGTTCGCTGGCTTCCTTGACCGATGGATGCTCCAGGGGATTTGCACCACCGCCGAAACGCACATTGATCAGCACCTGAGGGCACTTGCGCAGCGCCTGACGAGCCTGCGCCAGACTTTCATCCCGCGCGCGCAGCCCCATCAGCACCTGCAGCGCAGCAATGATTGCATCACCGGTGGTGGTGTGACTGAAGCACACAACGTGTCCGGAGTTTTCACCGCCCACGATCCAGTTGCGCTCCAGCAATTCGGCAATCACGTAGCGGTCACCGACATTGGCACGCACGAAGGGAACACCGAGATCAGCCAGGGCCAGCTCCAGCCCCAGGTTACTCATCAGGGTTCCAACGACGCCGCCCTGCAGCTTGTCGCGCTCATGCAGGTCACGGGCAATGATGAACAGCAACTCGTCGCCATCGACCACCGCACCCGTGTGGTCGACCATCTGAACACGATCGCCGTCACCATCGAAGGCGATGCCCAGATCGGCATGCTCAGCCACGACGGCAGCCTGCAGCGGCCCCATGTGGGTCGAACCGCAATTGTCGTTGATGTTCAACCCGTTCGGCTGCGCCGACAGCACGACGACTTCCGCGCCCAGCTCACGGAACACACTCGGCGCCACTTTATAGGTCGCACCGTGAGCACAGTCGATCACGATCTTCATGCCGGTGAAGCTGGTGCCGGTGGGCACACTGCTCTTGCAGAATTCGATATAGCGTCCCGAAGCGTCGTTGATTCGCGATACCTTGCCGATCTTGCTCGACTCCACCACGGTCATTGGCGTATCGAGCAATTCTTCGATCATCAGCTCAACCTCATCCGGAAGCTTGGTGCCCTTGCCGGAGAAGAACTTGATGCCATTGTCATCATGCGGATTGTGCGACGCACTGATCACGATGCCGGCCTCGGCATGGAAGGTGCGCGTCAGGTAGGCAATCGCCGGGGTCGGCATCGGACCCAGGAGCATTACATCGGCACCTGCGGAAGTAAGCCCCGCCTCAAGTGCAGACTCGAACATGTAGCCGGAGATCCGGGTGTCCTTGCCTACCAATACCTTGCAGGCGCCCATCTTGCGGAACGCCATGCCGGCAGCCCAGCCGAGCTTGAGCATGAAATCAGGAGTAATCGGGTACTCGCCGACACGCCCACGAATACCATCGGTGCCAAAATATTTTTTGCTCATAAGTGCTCCATCATTCTTATTCGGCTGATTCCACTGCGGCGATCATCCGCACCACATCCACTGTTTCGGCTACATCATGGACGCGCAATATACGCGCACCCTTCGCCGAAGCCAGCGCCGCGAGCGCCAAACCGCCATACAGCCGGTCTCCCACCGGACGATTCAATGCCTGGCCAATCATGCTCTTTCGCGAAACCCCGACCAACAGGGGGCGCCCCAGGGCATGCAGGGCTTCCATATGTTTGAACAAGCTCAGGTTGTGCTGCAAGGTCTTGGCGAAACCAAAGCCGGGGTCAAGAATGATCCGCTCCGCTGGAATGCCCACCAACGAACATTGAACCATGCGCTCGGCGAGAAACTCACCGACTTCCCTTGTAACGTTCTGATACTGCGGATTGTCCTGCATATCGCCTGGCTCGCCCAGCATATGCATCAGGCAAACCGGCAGACCGGTGGCCGCCGCGGCATCCAGCGCGCCATCGCGACGCAACGAACGTACGTCATTGATCAACCCGGCACCCAGACGCGCCGTTTCACGCATGACGGCTGGCGTTGAGGTGTCGACCGAGATGATCACGTCCAGCTCGCGAGCAATGCGCTCGACAATCGGCGCTACGCGCTCCAGCTCTTCCAGCGGCGACACCGCCCTGGCACCGGGACGGGTGGACTCGCCACCGACATCGATCAGCGTCGCGCCGGCCGCCACCATGGCTTCGGCGTGGCGCATGGCCGCGTCGAGCTGGCTGTATTGGCCACCATCGGAGAACGAGTCTGGAGTGACATTGAGGATACCCATGACATGCGTCTGGGCCAAATCAAGAACCCGGTTGCCGCAAGGCAACCGGGTCGAGGACTGAACAGAAGTCATTTCAAACCTTATACGTCAGCAGCAGGACCGCCGATCGGTGTTTCCGGACGCTCATCCTGTACCACCGGCGGGGTGCCGGAAGTACCCGTGCCACCCGACCAGTCGCGTGGCTCGCGAGGCGTACGACCCGCCATGATGTCGTCGATCTGCTCGGCATCGATGGTTTCGTACTTCATCAAGGCATCAGCCATGGCATCGAGCTTGTCACGGTTGTCGGTGAGAATCTGCTTCGCCGTGCCGTAGCACTGATCGATGATGCTACGCACTTCGGAGTCGATCAGCTTGGCTGTCTCGCCGGAGAAGCTTGCATTTTGACCGCCACCGCCGCGACCGAGGAATACTTCACCCTCTTCTTCGGCATACATCAACGGACCGAGTTTTTCCGAAAGACCCCACTTGGTCACCATGTTCCGCGCAATCTGGCTGGCACGCATGATGTCGTTGGAAGCACCGGTGGTCACGCCATCGAAGCCCAGGGTCATTTCTTCAGCGATACGACCGCCATACAACGAGCAGATCTGGCTGATCAATGCACGCTTGGACAGGCTGTAACGATCCTCTTCCGGCAGGAACATGGTCACACCCAACGCACGACCGCGCGGGATGATCGACACCTTGTACACCGGATCATGCTCAGGCACGACGCGCCCCACAATGGCGTGGCCCGCTTCGTGATAAGCCGTGTTCTGCTTTTCTTTCTCGGACATGACCATGGACTTGCGCTCGGCGCCCATCATGATCTTGTCTTTCGCCAGTTCGAATTCTTTCATTTCGACGATGCGCTTGCCGGCACGGGCAGCGAACAGCGACGCCTCGTTCACCAGGTTGGCCAGATCGGCACCGGAGAAGCCCGGGGTACCACGAGCGATCACGGCCGGAGCAACGTCGTCACCCATTGGCACTTTGCGCATGTGAACCTTGAGAATCTGTTCGCGGCCACGAATGTCCGGCAGACCGACCACAACCTGACGGTCGAAACGGCCTGGACGCAGCAACGCAGGGTCCAGCACGTCAGGACGGTTGGTCGCGGCAATCACGATGATGCCGTCATTCATTTCGAAGCCGTCCATCTCGACCAGCAACTGGTTGAGCGTCTGCTCGCGTTCGTCGTGACCACCCCCCATGCCAGCGCCACGATGGCGACCGACCGCATCGATTTCGTCGATGAAGATGATGCATGGAGCGTGTTTCTTGGCCTGTTCGAACATGTCGCGAACACGGCTGGCACCCACACCGACGAACATCTCGACGAAGTCGGAACCGGAAATGGTGAAGAAAGGTACTTTGGCTTCGCCGGCGATAGCCTTGGCCAGCAGGGTTTTACCGGTACCCGGAGGACCGACCATCAGCACACCGCGAGGAATCCGGCCACCCAGGCGCTGGAACTTGCCCGGATCGCGCAGGAACTCGACCAGCTCGCCGACCTCTTCCTTGGCTTCGTCGCAACCGGCAACGTCAGCCAGGGTAGTTTTCACCTGATCCTCGGAGAGCAGGCGCGCCTTGCTCTTGCCAAAGCTCATCGGCCCGCCCTTGCCACCGGCACCGCCCTGCATCTGCCGCATGAAGAACATGAACACGGCGATGATCACCAGGATCGGGAAGCTGGCGACCAGGAGTTGGGTCCAGATGCTTTGCTGCTCAGGCTGCTTGCCTTCGACCACGACGTGGTTGTCCACCAGGTCGCCGATCAGGCCGTTGTCCTGGATCGCCGGGCGAATGGTCTTGAAGCTGTCGCCATCGTTGCGCTTGCCGGTAATCACGTAGCCATCAACCGCCACGCGCTCGACCTTGCCATCCTTGACCTGCTGGATGAAGTCGGAATAGTTGAGGGTCTGCGGCTCGTTAGGGCTGGAGAAGTTGTTCATCACCGTCACCAGGACAGCCGCGATGATCAACCACAGGATCAGATTCTTTGCCATATCGTTCAATTAACTACCCTCTGAAGCAAGCTCCGCTACTGGCGCGCGCTTCGCATGATATTCACCGGCCTAACTTACTACATTACCTACAACTTGGCAGGCGCCGTCTGTAACCCTTTGTGAAACACTTCCTACACAATATTCGCTAATTCTGACAAGGCGTAATACAAAAATCCTATCACCCCGATCGAAAATTCACTCATTCCTCACTGCGACCGCGGAAACCGCGACCCAGCAGGTACTGCTCGCGAGAACGGTCGCGCGACGAGGTCGGCTTGCGCATCTGCACCTTCTCGAACTGCTGGCGAACGCTCTTGTGGAACTCGTCGAAACCTTCGCCCTGGAAAATCTTGATCAAAAAATCACCACCGGGCTTGAGCACCCGCGTCGACAGATCCAGCGCCAGTTCGCACAGGAACATCGCGCGCGGCATATCAACGGCCGGCAATCCACTCATATTGGGGGCCATGTCGGAAATCACAAGGTCTACTTCTTTATTTCCGACGGCGTCGAGGATCTGGGCCAGCACGGCGTCCTCGGTAAAGTCGCCTTGAATGAAGGTGACGTCGGGGATGCTGTCCATTTCAAGAATGTCAGAAGCGATCAGTGTGCCCTGCCCGCCAATCAGACGACTGGTCACCTGCGACCAGCCACCCGGAGCCGCACCCAGGTCGATTACGCTCATGCCAGGGCGGATCAAACGGTCCTTTTCCTGGATCTCCAGCAGCTTGTAGCTGGCGCGGGAACGGTACCCGTCTTTCTGTGCCATTTTGACGAATGGGTCGTTGAAATGTTCTTGCAGCCACTTAAGGCTTGTCTTGGAACGGGCCACGGGATACCTCGGAATTAAAACGGGTCGTGATTAACTGGGCGGTCCCGGACTCGCTCGGGTAAACTGGCCGCCGCTTTTTACAAGATCAGACGCAGGGGTCAGATTATGCCGCTCACTCAAGAGCAGAAGAAACAGTACAAATCCATTGGCCACCATCTGAAACCGGTTTTGATTGTGGCAGACAATGGTTTGACTGAAGGTGTGTTAGCCGAACTCGAACGCGCTTTGGCGGATCACGAGCTGATCAAGATCAAGCTCAACATCCTCGATCGCGAATCGCGCCTGGCGTCCATTGCAGAGCTCTGCAAGGTCGGCAAAGCGGATCTGGTTCAGGTCATCGGCAAGATGGCGCTGATCTACCGCAAGAACTTCAGCGTCAACAAGCAGCTGTCGAACGTCCATCGCTTCAAGTGATGGCAAGGGTCAAGGGTGTGCCTGGCGCACCCTGCCACTCCATCCCGGCACCGGCTGCAACACCAGCACCAGCCCGGAAAAACCCAGAACAAGATAGCTGAACGCCTGCCAACGCAGCGCATCCGGCCATCCGAAGCGCACCACGAAGTACATCGCGCACGCATACAGTGCCATCAACAGCAGTTGCCCGCGTATATCCCGCCATAGACTGACAAGGCCCTCGGCCTTAATCAGCACCAAAGCCTGAAAAATCAAACACGCCGTAGCGAATCCCACTACCAACGCATTGAGCGTGCCTGCTATTTCGTCGATCAGTAGCGGCGCCAGGCCAATTCGGCCCAGCACCGGCAACAGACCCACTTGTAACAGCCACAAGCCACCGACCCACAACATCTGGGTCAGTTGCCAAAGCATGGCGCCCGCACGAAACGGGCGCCAGCCTTCAGACGTGGCGAACTTCGACAATCTCGTACTCGATAACACCGCCAGGCGTTTTCACGGCGACCACATCACCCTCTTCCTTGGCAATCAAGGCGCGAGCGATCGGCGAACCGACGGAAATCTTGCCGAGCTTGATGTCAGCCTCGTCCTCACCAACGATCTGGTAAGTCACGCTTTCATCGGTTTCGACGTTGGCGATTTCGACGGTGGTGCCGAAAATCACCTTGCCGGTGTGAGGAATGGTCGTCACATCGATGATCACCGCGTTCTGCATGCGGCCTTCGATGTCACGGATCCGCGCCTCGACCATACCCTGCTGCTCGCGGGCAGCGTGGTATTCGGCGTTTTCCTTCAAGTCACCCAACTCGCGGGCCGTACCGATGTCCTGGCTGAGCTTCGGACGAACGACCTTGGTCAGGTGAGTGTGCTCTTCTTCCAGGGCGCGAGCGCCCTGAACGGTCATTGGGTACTTCGTTATGCTCATGCCTTCAATCCTGCGTGTAGATCCTGCAAGCGGCGCACGGTCTTCTCGGGACCGAACTTCAGCGCTTCGCAGATGGCTTCGCCAGCAGCAATGGTGGTGGTGCAGTAAATCTTGTGCTGCAGGGCATTACGACGAATGGAGTACGAATCAGCGATCGACTGACGACCTTCGGTGGTGTTGATGATCAGCGTGACTTCGTCATTCTTGATCATGTCGACCACGTGCGGACGACCCTCGGTCACTTTGTTCACACGGCGCACTTTCAGGCCTGCAGCCTCGATCAGCTTGGCAGTCCCGGCAGTGGCAACCACTTCGAAGCCCAAGTTGATCAGATCACGGGCCACGCCCGCAACCAGTGGCTTGTCGTCATCACGTACGCTGATGAACGCAGTACCGCCGGTCGGCAACACTTCGCTGGCACCCATCTGGGCCTTGGCGAACGCTTCACCGAAGGTGTCGCCCACGCCCATCACTTCACCGGTCGACTTCATCTCCGGGCCGAGGATCGGGTCAACACCAGGGAATTTGGCGAACGGGAACACCGCCTCTTTCACGCTGTAGAAGTTCGGGATGATTTCCTTGGTGAAACCCAGTTCTTTCAGGGTTTTACCGGCCATCACGCGTGCTGCGATCATCGCCAGGGAAACACCGATGCACTTGGACACGAACGGTACGGTACGGGAAGCACGCGGGTTGACTTCGATGACGTAGATGTCTTCGCCTTGCAGCGCCAACTGCACGTTCATCAGGCCGACCACGCCCAGTTCCAGGGCCATTTTCTTGACCTGCTCGCGCATCTCGTCCTGGATGTGCGCCGGCAGCGAGTACGGCGGCAGCGAGCACGCGGAGTCACCGGAGTGAACACCGGCCTGCTCGATGTGCTGCATGATCGCGCCGATCACCACGTCCTTGCCGTCGCAAACCGCATCCACGTCCATCTCGATGGCGCAGTTGAGGAAGTGGTCCAGCAGCACCGGGCTGTCGTTGGACACTTGAACCGCTTCACGCAGGTAGCGCTTGAGTTCTTCTTCTTCGTAGACGATTTCCATCGCACGACCGCCCAGTACGTAGGACGGGCGCACCACCAGCGGGTAACCGATCTTGGCCGCGGCACGAATGGCTTCGTCTTCGCTGCGCACGGTGGCGTTTGGCGGCTGACGCAGGTTCAGGCGCTGGACCATTTGCTGGAAGCGCTCACGGTCTTCGGCGCGGTCGATGGCGTCAGGGCTGGTGCCGATGATCGGCACGCCGGCAGCTTCCAGGGCGCGGGCCAGTTTCAGCGGGGTCTGGCCGCCGTACTGGACGATCACGCCTTTCGGCTTCTCGACGCGAACGATTTCCAGCACGTCTTCCAGGGTCACTGGCTCGAAGTACAGGCGATCAGAGGTGTCGTAGTCGGTGGAAACGGTTTCCGGGTTGCAGTTGACCATGATGGTCTCGTAACCATCATCGCGCAGGGCCAGTGCCGCGTGAACGCAGCAGTAGTCGAACTCGATGCCCTGGCCGATACGGTTCGGACCGCCACCCAGGATCATGATCTTGTCGCGACCCGATGGCGCCGCTTCGCACTCTTCTTCATACGTCGAGTACAGGTAAGCGGTGTCAGTGGCGAACTCGGCCGCGCAGGTGTCGACGCGCTTGTAGACCGGGAAGATTTCCAGCTTGTGACGGTGAGCACGCAGGGCCTTCTCGGTCACGCCCAGCAGCTTGGCCAGACGCATGTCGGAGAAGCCTTTGCGCTTGAGACGGAACATCAGGTCACGGTCGATACTGGTCAGACCCAGGGTCTTGACCTTCTCTTCGTCCTTGATCAGGTCTTCCATCTGCACCAGGAACCAAGGATCGATCATGGTCATGCCGAAGATATCTTCAACACTCATGCCGGCGCGCATGGCGTCCGCCACGTACCAGATACGCTCGGCGCCCGGCACGGTCAGCTCGCGCTTGAGCACGCTCATGCTTTCCGGATTGGCCAGATCAACCTTCTCGTCCAGGCCGCAAACACCAACTTCCAGGCCGCGCAGGGCTTTGTGCAGGGATTCCTGGAAGGTACGGCCGATGGCCATGACTTCACCGACCGACTTCATTTGAGTGGTCAGGCGCGCGTCAGCCTTGGAGAACTTCTCGAAGGCGAAACGTGGCAACTTGGTCACGACGTAGTCGATGGACGGTTCGAAGGACGCCGGGGTCTTGCCGCCGGTGATGTCGTTCGACAGCTCGTCGAGGGTGTAGCCCACAGCCAGCTTGGCCGCGACCTTGGCGATCGGGAAGCCGGTGGCTTTCGAAGCCAGCGCCGAGGAGCGGGATACGCGCGGGTTCATTTCGATCACGACCATGCGGCCGGTGTTCGGGCAGATACCGAACTGAACGTTGGAACCACCGGTTTCCACGCCGATCTCGCGCAGCACCGCCAGGGAGGCGTTACGCAGGATCTGGTATTCCTTGTCGGTCAGGGTCTGTGCCGGAGCCACAGTGATCGAGTCACCGGTGTGCACGCCCATCGGATCGAAGTTTTCGATGGAGCAGACGATGATGCAGTTGTCCTTCTTATCGCGGACAACCTCCATCTCGTACTCTTTCCAGCCGATCAGCGATTCGTCGATCAGCAGCTCTTTGGTCGGCGACAGGTCCAGACCACGGGCGCAGATTTCTTCGAACTCTTCACGGTTGTAAGCGATACCGCCACCGGTGCCGCCCATGGTGAAGGACGGACGGATGATGCACGGGAAGCCAAGCTTCTCGAGGACCGCGTTGGCCTCTTCCATGCTGTGGGCGATACCGGAACGCGGGCACGCCAGGCCGATGGACTTCATCGCCTTGTCGAAACGCGAACGGTCTTCAGCCTTGTCGATGGTATCGGCGTTGGCACCGATCATCTCTACGCCGAACTTCTCCAGAACGCCTTCGCGCTCCAGGTCCAGGGCGCAGTTCAGGGCGGTCTGGCCACCCATGGTCGGCAGCAGCGCGTCCGGACGCTCTTTCTCGATGATCTTGGCAACGGTCTGCCACTTGATCGGCTCGATGTAGGTGGCGTCGGCCATGGCCGGGTCGGTCATGATGGTGGCCGGGTTGGAGTTCACCAGGATGACGCGGTAACCCTCCTCGCGCAGGGCTTTACAGGCCTGGGCGCCGGAGTAGTCGAATTCGCAGGCCTGGCCGATCACGATCGGGCCAGCGCCGAGAATCAGGATGCTTTTAATGTCTGTACGTTTTGGCATGGGTTTGTCACTCAAATCCGCAGGTCAGTCGGCAAGCCGTCTTGTTCAATCTCTGAAGCCTTGAGGGGGCCGCCGGTGCGGGGCCACCCTCAAGCTTTGCTACATCAAGGCGAGCGATCAGCGTCGCTTGGCCATCTCGTTGATGAAGCGATCGAACAATGGCGCTACGTCGTTCGGGCCAGGGCTGGCTTCCGGGTGACCCTGGAAGCTGAAGGCGCTCTTGTCGGTACGCTCGATCCCTTGCAGGGTGCCGTCGAACAGCGATTTGTGGATCGCACGAACGTTGGCCGGCAGGGTGGCTTCGTCCACGGCAAAACCGTGGTTCTGGCTGGTGATCATCACCACACCGGTGTCCAGGTCCTGGACCGGGTGGTTGGCACCGTGGTGGCCGTGACCCATTTTCAGGGTCTTGGCACCGGAGGCCAGGGCCAGCAGTTGGTGACCGAGGCAGATACCGAAGACCGGGATCTCGGTTTCCAGCACGTCCTTGATCGCCTGGATCGCGTAGTCGCATGGCTCCGGATCACCAGGGCCGTTGGACAGGAACACGCCGTCCGGCTTCAGCGCCAGCACATCGGCAGCTGGCGTCTGGGCAGGCACTACGGTCACGCGGCAACCGCGCTCGACCAGCATGCGCAGGATGTTCACCTTGACGCCGTAGTCGTAGGCAACCACGTGGTACGGCAGCTCGGAGGCTTCGATGGTCGCGTGGCTGTCGGTTTTCAGGTCCCAGACAGTCGAACGCCACTCGTAGCTGTCCTTGGTGCTGACAACCTTCGCCAGATCCATGCCTTTCAGGCCAGGAAAACCCTGGGCGGCGGCGATGGCGGCTTCTTCGGAAATGTTGTCACCGGCCATGATGCAGCCGTTCTGCGCGCCTTTTTCACGCAGGATGCGCGTCAGGCGGCGGGTGTCGATACCGGCGATGGCCACAACATTGTTGGCCTTCAGGTAGTCGGACAGGGACATCGTGTTACGCCAGTTGCTCGCCACCAGAGGCAGGTCACGGATGACCAGGCCAGCGGACCAGACGCGGTTGGACTCGGCGTCTTCCGGCGTGGTGCCGGTGTTGCCGATGTGCGGATAAGTCAGGGTAACGATCTGTTGGGCGTAGGAAGGATCGGTAAGGATTTCCTGATAGCCGGTCATTGCGGTGTTGAACACCACCTCACCAACGGTCTGACCGTCGGCTCCAATGGCTTCGCCGCGAAAAATGCTGCCATCAGCAAGGGCGAGTATGGCTGGCTTAGTCAAGAAGACCTCCCGTAAATAAAGCCTGAAAGGGCGATCGCAGGTTGTAAAAAAGCGGAGTGACGTATGGACACGTCACCCCGCTTCTTCACTGAATTATTCTGCGCGCTTTTAGTGGACACACTAAAGCTGTAGCTTACAGAAAAAGGCCTTTTTGGTCTACCGCCAATGAGCCTTAAAGGCTGGAGAATGCGACAGGACGTCGCTTGGCGGAACAAAACCGGGCTCAAACGCGGTGCGCGAGCCCGATTTCGGGTGCATCTTAACGCAGATCGAGCACGTCTTGCATGTCGTAAAGGCCAGGCTCGCGCCCGTCCAGCCACAATGCAGCACGTACCGCACCCTTGGCGAAGGTCATGCGACTGGACGCCTTGTGGGTGATCTCGACACGCTCGCCGTCGGCGGCGAACAGCACGGTGTGATCACCGACGATGTCGCCGGCACGCACAGTGGCGAAACCGATGGTTTCACGATCACGCGCACCGGTCTGGCCTTCACGGCCATACACCGCCACTTTCTTCAGGTCACGGCCCAACGCATCGGCAATCACCTCACCCATGCGCACGGCAGTGCCGGACGGCGCGTCGACTTTATGCCGATGGTGAGCCTCGGTGATTTCGATATCGACATCATCGCCCAATACGCGAGCGGCCGTGTCGAGCAGCTTCAGGCACAGGTTGACCCCGACACTGAAGTTGGCCGCGAAGACAATCGGAATGTCCTTGCCCGCTTCCGCCAGCAACTGCTTTTCTTCAACACTGAAGCCCGTGGTCCCGATGATCATGGCCTTGCCGTGTTTACGGCAGAAAGCCAGGTTCTTCAGGGTCACCGTCGGGTGCGTAAAGTCGATCAGCACGTCGAACTCGTCCACCACCCGATCCAGATCGCCGGACAGCGGCACGCCGATGCGACCGATAGCCGCCAGCTCACCGGCATCCGCACCGACCAGCGTGCTGTCAGGACGATCCACTGCCGCCGTCAACCCGGCGCCTGGCGCCTGCTGCACTGCTTCAATCAGGGTCTTGCCCATGCGCCCGGCGGCGCCCATCACTGCAATACGTCGCATGCCTGTCTCCTTACAAATCGCCGAAGAAGCGTTTCACGCCTTCGAACCAACCAGTGGTTTTCGGCGAATGGCTGTTGTCGTCCGCCAGCGAACTGCGGAATTCCTCGAGCATTTCGCGCTGGCGACGGCTCAGGTTGACCGGCGTCTCGACCGCCACACGGCACATCAAGTCGCCCGCACCACCGCCACGCACAGGCGCGACACCCTTGCCACGCACACGGAACTGCTTGCCGGTCTGGGTACCCTCGGGGATCTTCAACTTGACCCGGCCATCAAGGGTCGGAATCTCCAGCTCGCCACCCAGCGCCGCATCGACGAAGCTGATCGGCACTTCGCAGAACAGGTGCTTGCCATCACGCTGGAAGATCGAGTGCTCGCGCACGTTGATCACCACGTACAGGTCGCCGGTCGGGCCACCCTGGGCTCCCGCCTCGCCTTCGCCGGACAGACGAATGCGGTCACCGGTATCGACGCCGGCCGGCACTTTCACCGACAGGGTCTTGTACTCTTCGACGCGACCTTCGCCGTGGCAGGAATCGCACGGATCGGAAATGATCTTGCCCTGGCCATGGCAGCGCGGG
Source organism: Pseudomonas sp. B1(2018) (assembly GCF_003097365.1). Lineage (NCBI taxonomy): Bacteria > Pseudomonadati > Pseudomonadota > Gammaproteobacteria > Pseudomonadales > Pseudomonadaceae > Pseudomonas > Pseudomonas sp. B1(2018). The sequence continues at coordinate 76,176 of NZ_PYUK01000007.1, read as the reverse complement.
CAGGTCTGCTGTACCGAGAAGAAGCCTTGCTGCATGCGCACCTGGCCGATACCGCCGCAGGTCGGGCAAGTCACCGGCGAAGAACCTTTCTTGGCACCGGAGCCATCGCACGGCTTGCAATTGACCAGCGTCGGAACGCGGATATTCACGGTCGTGCCGCGAACCGCTTCTTCCAGGTCCAGTTCCAGGGTGTAGCGCAAGTCACTGCCGCGCTGAGCGCCGCCACGGGAACCGCCGCGACCTCCACCGAAGAAGTCACTGAAGACATCGCCAAAGATGTCGGAGAAGTTCTGGCCACCGAAACCGGCACCGCCGCCGCCCATGCTCGGATCGACACCGGCATGGCCGTACTGGTCGTACGCCGCACGCTTGCTGGAATCCGACAGCACCTCGTAGGCCTCGTTGGCCTCCTTGAACATCTCTTCCGACGCTTTGTCATCGGGATTACGGTCCGGGTGGTGCTTCATCGCCAGGCGACGGTAAGCCTTTTTCAGGTCCGCTTCGCTTGAGCCACGCTCAACACCCAACACTTCGTAATAGTCACGCTTTGCCATAAGTCTTTGCACTCTTGAGGACGTCCGGCAAAACCCTCCTGAGTCTGCCGAACTCGTTGAGCCCCAATACAGGCCCGGACCCAACTCACGTCAATTCAACGATCCTGGTCTTTGATTCGATGCGGTACTTTCAGCTCGAAAAGCAGGAGCATTTCCGGCCATACCGCCAGCACGCGAACGCTGTCGCATGCTGTAAAAATTCGCGTATTCCAGATACGCCAACGCGGGAGCAAGCTCCCGCGCGGCGACATCCTACCAGTCACCGCCTAAAGGCAGTCAACCGGCCGACCAACAACTTACTTGTGGTCTTTGACTTCTTCGAACTCGGCATCGACAACGTCGTCAGCCTTCTCAGCCGATTCGCCCTGCGGTGCAGCGCCTTCAGCAGGCTGAGCCTGTTCGGCGTACATCTTCTGCGCCACTGGAGCGGAGACTTTCGACAGCTCTTCAACCTTGGCGTCGATAGCGGCCTTGTCGTCGCCTTTGACGGCGGCTTCCAGGGCTACTACAGCAGCTTCGATTGCAGTCTTCTCTTCGGCAGTCACTTTATCGCCGGCATCGGTCACCATTTTGCGCGTCGAGTGAACCAGTGCGTCGCCCTGGTTACGGGCAGCGGCCAGCTCTTCGAACTTGCGGTCTTCCTCGGCGTTAGCCTCGGCATCACGCACCATGCGCTCGATTTCCTCGTCGGACAGACCGGAGTTGGCCTTGATCACGATCGACTGAGTCTTGCCGGTAGCCTTGTCCTTCGCACCGACGTGCAGGATGCCGTTGGCGTCGATATCGAAGGTCACTTCGATCTGCGGCACACCACGTGGAGCCGGTGGAATGTCGGCCAGGTCGAACTTGCCCAGGGACTTGTTCTGAGCAGCTTGCTTACGCTCGCCCTGCAGCACGTGAATGGTCACGGCGCCCTGGTTGTCGTCGGCGGTCGAGAACACTTGCGATTTCTTGGTAGGAATCGTGGTGTTTTTCTCGATCAGCGCGGTCATCACGCCACCCATGGTTTCGATACCCAGGGTCAGCGGGCTGACGTCGAGCAGCAGAACGTCTTTCACGTCGCCGGCCAGTACCGCGCCCTGGATGGCAGCACCCATGGCAACCGCTTCGTCCGGGTTGACGTCTTTACGCGCTTCTTTACCGAAGAACTCGGTGACCAGCTTCTGAACCAGTGGCATACGGGTCTGACCGCCCACCAGGATCACGTCGTTGATCGCGCCAACATCGATACCGGCATCTTTCATTGCGATGCGGCAAGGCTCGATGGTGCGCTGAACCAGGTCTTCCACCAATGCTTCGAGCTTGGCGCGGGAGATCTTCACGTTCAGGTGCTTAGGACCGGTGGCGTCTGCAGTGATGTACGGCAGGTTCACGTCGGTCGACTGGCTCGAGGACAGTTCGATCTTGGCTTTTTCAGCGGCTTCTTTCAGGCGCTGCATGGCCAGCGGATCACCCTTGAGGTTCATGCCGCTTTCTTTCTTGAATTCGTCGACGAGGTAGTCGATCAGACGAATGTCAAAGTCTTCACCGCCCAGGAACGTGTCACCGTTGGTGGCCAGTACTTCGAACTGGTGCTCGCCATCGACTTCAGCGATCTCGATCACGGAAACGTCGAAAGTACCACCGCCCAGGTCATAAACGATCACGGTGTGATCGCCCTTGGCCTTGTCCATACCGTAAGCCAGAGCAGCAGCGGTCGGTTCGTTGATGATACGTTTTACGTCCAGACCGGCGATGCGGCCGGCGTCTTTGGTCGCCTGACGCTGGCTGTCGTTGAAGTAGGCCGGAACGGTGATCACCGCTTCAGTCACGGTCTCGCCGAGGTAGTCTTCGGCGGTCTTCTTCATTTTCTTCAGGATTTCAGCCGAGATTTGTGGCGGCGCCATTTTCTGGCCGTTCACTTCAACCCAGGCGTCGCTGTTGTCAGCCTTGACGATCTTGTAAGGGACCATCTGGATGTCTTTCTGCACGACTTCTTCGTCGAAACGACGACCGATCAGACGCTTCACCGCATACAGGGTGTTGTGCGGATTGGTCACAGCCTGACGCTTGGCCGACTGGCCAACCAGGATTTCGCCATCGTTGGCATAAGCGATGATCGACGGCGTGGTGCGCGCGCCTTCAGCGTTTTCAATAACTTTGGCCTTGCCGTTTTCCAGCACGGAGACGCAGGAGTTGGTAGTCCCCAGGTCGATACCGATAATTTTGCCCATGTTCACTCTCCCGAAACTTTGGATTTGGTTGCCGCAGCAGTGGTGGCTAACTGCGGTAGCACTTAAACGCTTGACTTATAAATGGGGGCCTTGCGGCGGATTTCAAGCCTGCTCGTCAATCGAAGGCGAAACCGGCGCAGGCGCCTTGCTGACCACGACCATCGCCGGGCGCAGCAGGCGTCCATTGAGCTGATAGCCCTTCTGGAACACCTTCAGAACGCTGTTCGGCTCGACATCGGCGCTTTCCTGCATGGCCATCGCCTGATGGTGAACGGCGTTGAACGGTTCGCCATGCGGGTCGATCGCTTCAAGCTGATAACGCTTGAGGGTGTCGTGGAACATTTTCAGGGTCAGTTCGATGCCTTCGCGCATCGGACGGATGCTTTCGTCGTCCGGGCTGGACAGCTCCAGGCCGCGTTCCAGACTGTCGACGATCGGCAGCAGGTCGCCGGCGAATTTTTCCAGCGCGAACTTGTGAGCCTTCTCCACATCCTGCTCGGCGCGACGGCGGACGTTCTGCAGATCGGCGGCTACACGCAAAGCCTGATCCTGAGCACCTGCCAGTTGCTCTTCGAGCACTTGTACACGAGCCGCCAGGTCTTCACCCGAAGCCTCGGGCGCCTGGTTGGCGTCTGGGTTTTGCGTATCCACTGTCTGTTCGTCAGCCATAGATTTCTCCTTTCAATATCGTCCGCGAGCTCAACTCGCGCTTCTGCCCAGCTATATGGGGCCGCAAAATCCGGCTTCAAGGGGCGCCGATGATTAACCCTACAAAAAACAATCGCATTGTCATGCCGGCTCGCGATAAGGGATTGGTCGGACCGATCGAATCGAGCTAACGAGGGGCATTGTCAGCCAGAAACAAAACACTGTATAAATAACCAGACCTAACACCTGGGAGCGGCCCATATGCTGGTGCACCTGTCCGTACACAACTACGCCATCGTTGAACATCTCGATCTCGAACTCGATCGCGGGATGAGCGTGATCACCGGGGAAACCGGCGCGGGCAAGTCGATCATGCTCGACGCGCTGGGCCTGACCCTGGGCGATCGTGCCGACAGCGGCGTGGTCCGCCCGGGCGCCGACAAGGCCGATATCCTGGCCACCTTCGATCTGGCCGACATTCCGGAAGCCAGCGCCTGGCTGGCCGAACGCGACCTCGAAAACGACGGCCCGTGTATCCTGCGCCGAGTGATCACATCCGAAGGTCGTTCGCGTGGCTACATCAACGGCACGCCCTGCCCGCTTGGCGATCTCAAGGCGCTGGGCGAGCTACTGATCGACATTCACAGCCAGCACGAACACCAATCCCTGCTCAAGACCGACACCCACCGTCGCCTGCTCGATGAATATGCCGGCGCGACGGATCTGGCCCGCCAGGTTCAACTCGCCGCCCAACGCTGGCGCCAGACCCGCCAGGAACTGGAGCGGCTCTCCAACTCCGGCGACGAGCAACGTGCACGTCATCAATTGCTCAGCTATCAACTCGAAGAGCTGGAAAACCTTGGCCTCGGTGACAATGAGCTTGAGCAGCTGGAACAGGAGCACAAGAACCTGACGAACGCCGAAACCCTGCTGGGCATTTGCCGGCAAGTCGTCGAACAATGCAGCGAAAGTGATTCCGGAAATGTACTCAATGCCCTCACCGCCAGCCTCAACCGCCTGTCGAGCGTGAACAGCTCGATCGGCGCCCTGGGCGAAGCCAGCAGTTTGCTGACCAGCGCACAGATCCAGGTTGAAGAGGCCGTGGGCGAACTGAACCGCTTCCTCGACAATTTCGATGCCGATCCATCGCGCCTTCAATACCTGGAAGAACGCCTCGATGCGATCTACACCCTGGCGCGCAAACACCGCATCCAGCCGACTGAAGTGGCCGAGATGCAGCAGAAACTGCTGGATGAAATCGAGACCCTGAACGCCAACGACGAATCCATCGAGCGCCTGAGCGATGAGCTGTCGTCCTATGCCCGGCACTATCAGGAAAAGGCCCGGGAGCTGAGCGATCTAAGGCATCAAGCTTCGAACAGCCTGGCCAGCGCCGTGGAGCAGGAGATCCAGCGACTGGGCATGCCCGGTGGCCGCTTCACCATTGAACTGCGCCCGAACAGCGGCAACGAACTGCTGCCAAACGGGCTCGAACAGGTAGAACTGCTGGTCAGCGCCAACCCCGGCCAGCCGCTGAAGGCCCTGGCGAAAGTGGCATCCGGCGGCGAACTGTCGCGGATCAGCCTGGCGATTCAGGTGATCACCGCACAGACCTCCCGTGTACCGACCCTGGTGTTCGACGAAGTCGACGTCGGCATTGGCGGCCCGACCGCAGAAATCGTCGGCCAGTTACTGCGCAGGCTCGGCGAGCGTGGGCAGGTGCTGACCGTGACCCACCTGCCGCAAGTGGCAGCGCAAGGTCATCAGCATTTATTTGTGCATAAAGTGCGCGGCGAAGATGCCACCCGCACGGCGGTTTCCAAACTGAGCAAAAACGAGCGCGTCGAAGAAGTCGCGCGAATGCTGGGCGGCATAGACCTGACCAAGGAATCCCTGGCGCACGCCAAGAAAATGGTCGTCACCGCAAAAATCTGAAGCGCCCCCTGTAGGAGCTGCCGCAGGCTGCGATCTTTTGACTTTGCCCTTTCTAAAAGCACAGATCAAAAGATCGCAGCCTGCGGCAGCTCCTACAGAAACCTTGTGCACCGCAGAAAGCACGAAGGCGACCCTGGGGTCGCCTTCGCTCGTTTCGCGAACGGATGTTCGCGCGACATGCTTACTTTTTCTTGCGCACGTACAGCACCAGATTGTGATCAACCATCTCGAAGCCATACTTGTCGACGATTGCTTTCTGAAGCCGCTCGATTTCTTCGTCGAAGAATTCGATCACTTCGCTGGTTTCGACGTTGACCATATGGTCGTGATGCTTCCCGTCGTCCAGTTCGAAGACCGCATGGCCTCCATCGAAGTTGTGCCGCACCACAAGGCCAGCTGCCTCGAACTGGGTCAGAACACGGTAAACCGTGGCCAGACCGACGTCCTCACCAGCCTCCATAAGGGCCTTGTAGACATCCTCGGCACTCATGTGGCGTTGCTCGGCGGAGTCGAGCATTTGCAGAATTTTGACCCGTGGCAGGGTCACTTTGAGGCCGGCTTTGCGTAGTTCGCTATTTTCAACCATGGTCAGCTTTCTCGCGATGCTGCTTCGCAGCTTCTCTTAATGCGGGTATGATCGGCGTTTACGTTGTCCCAGCCAAGATAGTGGAAGTCGCCCACCGATGCAAAACACCAAGCTCTTGCTAACCAGTTTCACCTTTGTGGGACTGCTCGCACTCGCCGGTTGTTCATTCCCCGGGGTTTACAAAATCGACATCCAGCAGGGCAATGTCGTCACGCAGGACATGATAGACCAGTTACGCCCGGGAATGACCCGCAAGCAAGTACGGTTTATCATGGGCAACCCTCTGCTGACTGACACGTTCCATGCCGATCGCTGGGATTATCTGTACAGCCTGCAGCCGGGTGGCGGTGAACGCCAACAGGAACGCATCAGCGTTATCTTCAACCCAAATGATCAGCTTGTCAGCCTCTCCGGTGATTTCATGCCAGGCGTGAGCCGTGACGAAGCCATTCTCGGCAAGGACAGCGGCACGACAGTGGCTGCCCCGGCAGAAAACGTCGAGAAGCCAAAACCGGAAAAGCCGGTCAAGCCAGGTTCGTTGCTGGACCAGATCCAGAAGGACGTCGACGGCGTAGAAACCGTTCCGGTCCCGACACCGCAACCTCTGGACACCTCGCCGCAATAATTTGCGACGCAATAAAAAGCCCGGCATGTCCGGGCTTTTTATTGTCTGGCGTTCAAGCCACTCACTGATTCCGCACTTTGGCCTCGGCCGCTTTTGCCGCGCGCAGTCGGCGTACCTCTTTCGGGTCGGCCAACAGGGGTCGGTAGACCTCGATACGATCTCCTGCCTGAACAGGCCGACGCTCTGGATCGGCTACAACCTTGCCGAAGATCCCTACGGGACAATTGGCCAGATCCAGCTCCGGAAACTCCCCAGCCAGGGCGGACCCAAGCAAGGCTGCCCGCACGCTCGTCCCGACCGGCACCGTCAGCGTCAGCAGCACCTGACGGTCCACGGCCGCGTAGACCACCTCGATTTCAATCATGACCTCAACCATGTATCTGCTTGGCACGCTGGCAGAACGCATCCACCAGAGTGTTGGCCGCCTGATTGAACAGCGGCCCCAAGGTGGCACGAACCAGTGGCCCGGCATAATCGAACGACAGATCGAGGCTGATCTTGCAGGCTTTGTCAGTCAGCGCCTTGAATACCCAGATGCCATGCAATTGGGTGAAAGGACCCTCTTCGAGGTTCATTTCGATCGACTGCCCGGGAACCAGGGTGTTGCGCGTGACGAAATGCTGGCTGAGGCCGCCCTTGGCCACCCCAACGCTCGCCCGCATATGCTCGGATGAGCTCTCCAGGACTTCGGCCGACGAGCACCACGGCAGAAACTCCGGGTAGCGCGCCACGTCGTTGACCAGGTCATACAGCGCTTGTGCCGGGTACGGCAGCAAGGCCGAACGTGAAATATGTGTCGTCATGTCAGCGTCACTTCCACAGCTGGGCGGCAAACACTACGAGGATGCCGATGGGCGCCACATAGCGCATCAAGAACAAGGACAGACCAAACAGCGCAGGGTTGCGGATCGACAACTCGTCGCGCACCGCTTCACGCCCCATGATCCAGCCCGCAAACACCACGAAACACAAACCGCCAAGCGGCAACATGAGTCGCGAGGTGAAGAAATCGATCACGCCAAAGAAGTCGAGACCACCGGTTGCTCCCCACTGGTAGAGGTGGAACATCCCGCCTTCGTTCACGAAGAACTTGGCCTCCTTCCAGATATTGAAGGAGAACACCGTGCCCAGGCCGACGAACCAGCAGCTGAAAGCCAGCCAGAAGGTGACCCAGGCACGACTCACTTTAGTGCGCTCCACCAGATAGGCCACCATCGGTTCAAGCAGAGAAATCGCCGAACTCCAGGCAGCAACCGCCACCAGAACGAAGAACACCACCCCCATCAACTGCCCGAACGCCACGTTGCCGAAGGCAAACGGCAGGCTGACGAACATCAGTCCCGGCCCTTCGCTCGGGTTCAGGCCCGCCGCGAAAACAATCGGAAACAATGCCAGGCCGGCCACCAGGGAAACGAAGGTGTCGAGCAGCGCCACACCAACGACAGTCCCCGATATCGACGAGCTCTTCGGCATGTAGGCGCCATAGATCATGATCGAGCCGACGCCCACGCTCAGGGAAAAGAACGCATGCCCCATCGCGGGCAACAAGCCGTCCAGGACCTTTTCGGGGTGGAAGTCGAACATGAAATGCACGCCCTCCATGAAATGACCGGTGGTCATGCTGTAGCCCAGCAGCACGAGGACCATCACGAACAACAACGGCATCATGATGCGCAGACTGCGCTCAAGCCCGGCGACCACACCCTTTGCGATCACCACCGCCGACAGCAGCATGAAAATCGTGTGCCAAAGTGTCAGGCGCCAGGGGTCGGCAATGACATTGCCGAAGTAAGCCCCCACCTGATCCGCCGTCACACCCTGAAAATCGCCACGCCCCATGTCGATGATGTAATCCAGCGACCAGCCGCCCACCACACTGTAGAACGACAGGATCAGTAACGCCGTGATCATTCCGGCAAATGCGCCCCAGGACCATTTGCCCGAGTGCCCCGCCTCGACCGCCAGCGCCTTCAAGGCATTGGCCGGGCTCTGTCGTGCACGCCGACCGATCAGCGTTTCGGCCAGCATGACCGGCACGCCAATCAGCGCGATGCAGGCCAGGAACATCAGCACGAAGGCACCGCCGCCATAGACACCGACCATGTACGGGAATTTCCAGATACTACCCAGCCCCACGGCCGAACCGGTCGCGGCGAGTATGAAGACCCAGCGGCTAGCCCAACTGCCGTGGACAGAAACCTTGTCTGTCGACATCGTTATCACGCCCAAGCGTTCAAAAAAGAGGCCGCATTGTCCGGGATTCAATCAACCTGCTCAAGCACGTAGCAACCCCGTAGCCGACTCTGTTGTAACTCCCTATAATGCCGCCCCTATGGCTAAACAGAAGAAACACCCAACAGGGACCATCGCGCAAAATAAAAAGGCGCGACACGATTACTTCATCGAGCACAAGTTCGAGGCTGGTCTGGTCCTGGCCGGCTGGGAAGTAAAAAGTCTGCGGGCAAGCAAGCTGCAACTGGTTGACAGTTATGTCCTGCTCAAGGATGGCGAAGCCTGGCTGCTCGGCAGTCACATTACGCCCCTGACGACCGCCAGCACCCACGTCATCGCCGACCCGGTGCGCAGCCGCAAGCTGCTGCTCAACCGTCGCGAGCTGGACAAGCTGTCCGCTGCGGTGCAGCAAAAGGGTTACGCCTGCGTGTGCCTGTCCTGGTACTGGAGCAAGCACATGGTCAAGTGCGAGATCGCCTTGGGCAAGGGCAAGAAGGAATACGACAAGCGCGATACCGAGCGCGAACGCGACGCGGGTCGCGAGTTGCAGCGTGCGGTGCGCAACAAGGGCAAGGAAGACTGATTTTTCTGCCGGATTGCTGCATTGTGGCGAGGGAGCTTGCTCCCGCTGGGGTGCGAAGCGCCCCTCGCTTGACGGCGTCCATCACTTAAACTGCTGACGACTGCTGCGCAGCCGAACGGGAGCAAGCTCCCTCGCCACGCCCCCCCTCCACATCACATCCCCTTGCGCCGCTCCGCCCGGGCCACACGCTGCACTTCCTGACGCACTTCTTCGAGCACCTCCTGCACATACAGAATGTGCCGGCTGGAAACTTCCCGCGCCTGCTCCGCCCGCCCTTCGATAATCGCCTGGTACAACTCCCGATGCTGCGTGATCAGCATGTCGCGGGTTTCAGTGCGCTGCTTGTACATGCCGCCGATGTTGGTCACCACGTTGCGCTTGAGCAAGTCGAACAGCCCGCGAATGGTATGCAGCAGCACGGCATTGTGGCTGGCCTCGGCGATCGCCAGGTGAAAGCTTGCGTCCGCGGCCCCCTCTTCGGCACGGCTCACCTCTTCGTGGCGCGAATAGCAGTCCTGCAACTTGTTGAATGCCGCGGTCAGCCGCTCGCGATCCACATCAGTGGCGCGCAACGCCGCGTAGTAGGCGCAGGACGCTTCCAGCGTATGGCGAAACTCGAGCAGGTCGCGCTGCGCCTCAGGGTTGCTTTCCAGCAGCTGCAACAAGGGATCACTGAAGGTGGTACCCAGTGATTCCACCACATAGTTGCCGCCGCCCTGGCGACTGACCAGCAACCCCTTGGCGGTCAGCTTCTGAATGGCTTCACGCAACGAAGGGCGGGACACGCCAAATTGTTCGGCCAACGCGCGCTCGGCCGGCAAGCGCTCTCCGGCCTTCAGTGTGCCCTCGAGGATCATGCCCTCAAGCTGCTCGACAATATCGTCAGACAAACGGCGCTGACGAATCTGATCAAACCCCATAACTCGATTTCTCCACGATCCGACGACTCGCCGGGGCTCTATTCTGGCCTATCGGCGCCGCGCCAGCACCTGCCACAACGCATTTGGTCATACCAGACGGACGACCTGCGCACTTTGCATTCGACAAAAGTTTTAGGGCGGCAAATTGACACACCGCCCACAAGGCTTTTACCCTAGCCAACAGCGATTGTAAATTGGTCTTACCAATTATCCAAGAACGCTGATCAGTGCCTGACCAACAACAATTAGGGGCCACCCCATATGCAAACCTGGCAACAGCTCTATACCCCGCTCGGCAGCCTCGGCCTGTCCGCACTCGCCGCCGTCATCCCCATCGTGTTTTTCTTCCTGGCCCTGGCCGTGTTCCGCCTCAAAGGGCACGTGGCCGGCAGCATCACCCTGGCGTTGTCGATCCTGGTGGCGATCTTCGCTTTCCAGATGCCGGTCGATATGGCGCTCGCCGCCGCCGGGTATGGCTTCGCCTATGGCCTGTGGCCGATCGCCTGGATCATCGTGGCAGCGGTATTCCTCTACAAACTGACGGTCAAGAGCGGCCAGTTTGAAGTCATCCGCAGTTCGGTCCTGTCGATCACCGATGACCAGCGCTTGCAGGTGCTGCTGATCGGCTTCTGCTTCGGTGCATTTCTGGAAGGTGCCGCCGGTTTCGGCGCGCCAGTGGCGATTACCGCCGCACTCCTTGTAGGACTGGGCTTCAACCCGCTGTACGCCGCCGGCTTGTGCCTGATCGCCAACACTGCACCCGTAGCCTTCGGCGCCCTCGGCATTCCGATCATCGTGGCCGGGCAAGTGACCGGTATCGACGCCTTCAAGATCGGCGCCATGACCGGCCGCCAACTGCCGCTGCTGTCGCTGTTCGTGCCGTTCTGGCTGGTGTTCATGATGGACGGCCTGCGCGGCGTGCGGGAAACCTGGCCAGCCGCGCTGGTGGCCGGTTTGAGCTTTGCCGTGACCCAGTACTTCACCTCGAACTTCATCGGCCCGGAACTGCCGGACATCACCTCGGCCCTGGCCGCACTGATCTCCCTGACCCTGTTCCTGAAAGTCTGGCAACCAAAACGCGCCGCCGGCCAGCACATCGTCGGTGCTGTATCGGCCTCCGTGGTGAGCGCCAGCGTCGGTGGTTTCGGCCAGAAACGCACAACCGTGGCTTCGCCCTACAGCCTTGGGGAAATCTTCAAGGCCTGGTCGCCGTTCCTGATCCTGACCGTACTGGTCACGATCTGGACCCTGAAACCGTTCAAGGCGATGTTCGCCGCTGGCGGCTCGATGTACAGCTTCGTGTTCAACTTCGCCATTCCGCATCTGGACCAGATGGTGATCAAGGTCGCGCCGATCGTGGCTACGCCAACGGCCATTCCGGCAGTGTTCAAACTCGACCCGATTTCTGCCACTGGCACAGCGATCTTCTTCTCGGCGCTGATCTCGATGCTGGTGCTGAAGATCAACGTCAAAACTGGTCTTACCACTTTGAAGGAGACCTTCTACGAACTGCGCTGGCCGATCCTGTCCATCGGCATGGTGCTGGCGTTCGCCTTCGTCACCAACTACTCGGGCATGTCCTCGACCATGGCCCTGGTACTGGCTGCGACGGGCGCGGCGTTCCCCTTCTTCTCGCCATTCCTCGGCTGGCTGGGCGTGTTCCTCACCGGCTCCGATACTTCGTCCAACGCCCTGTTCAGTTCGCTGCAAGCGACCACCGCGCACCAGATCGGCGTCAACGACACCTTGCTGGTGGCGGCGAACACCAGCGGCGGCGTGACCGGCAAGATGATCTCGCCACAATCGATTGCCGTGGCCTGCGCCGCGACCGGCCTGGTGGGCAAGGAATCGGATCTGTTCCGCTTCACCCTCAAGCACAGCCTATTCTTTGCAACGATTGTCGGCTTGATCACCCTGGCCCAGGCCTACTGGTTCACCGGCATGCTGGTGCACTAAGGACTACAAGCAAAACGGTAAAAACCGACGCCGGGCCACGCCCCCGGCGTCCGCAATTCACACCCCGGTCTGTAAGGCTGCTGAAAGCTTCCGGCTCTATATTCAGCAGCCTCAACAGACGAATAACCGGGACCACCCGGAGACCGCCTGATGAGCGAGCTTTTTTACAACGCTGTGCCGAATGCGACCCGTGTCGCCCCGCCACTGCCCGAGCCTCGGCAATACCCCAGCGAGAAACCGTCACGGGTTTACCTGTTCGGGACCTGCGTGGTCGATTTGTTCTACCCCGAAGCCGGGATGGATGCGATCCACCTGCTGGAACGCGAAGGCATTCGTGTCGAGTACCCGCAAGGGCAAAGCTGCTGCGGACAACCGGCCTACACCTCGGGTTACACCGAACAGGCACGGACCGTGGCGCGCTCGCAACTGGCGCTGTTCGCCGGTGATTATCCGGTGGTGGTGCCGTCAGGCTCTTGTGCCGGGATGTTGCGCGAACACTATGCCGACTTGTTCAAGGACGAGCCACACACGTTGAAACAGGTTCAGGCGCTGGCTGCCAGAACCTTTGAGCTGGCCGAGTTCCTGTTGTTTGTCTGCAAGGTGCAGTTCAAGGACAGCGGCGAGCCGGTGAAAGTGGCGCTGCACACTTCGTGTTCGGCACGCCGCGAAATGAACACCCACCTGCACGGCCGCGAATTGTTGTCGCAGCTGAGCAATGTGGAGCGGGTCAATCACGATCACGAAAGTGAATGCTGTGGCTTTGGCGGGACATTCAGCGTCCGTATGCCAGACATTTCCGGCGCGATGGTGGCTGACAAGACCCGGGCGTTGAAGGAATCCGGCGCGCACAAGGTATTGAGTGCCGATTGCGGCTGTTTGATGAACATCAACGGCTCGCTGGAAAAACAGCAGGAAGCGTTGCGCGGTCAGCATCTGGCCAGCTTCCTCTGGCAGCGTACCGGAGGTGCTCGATGAGCACCTCCACGATTATTCCTACGGTTGCCGTAGAAGAAGATTTCCGCACCCGCGCCCACAACGCGCTGGGTGATGCGCAATTGCGAGGCAACTTTCGCAAGGCGATGGATTCACTGATGACCAAACGGGCAGCGGCGTTCAGCGATGCCCATGAAAGAGAACACTTGCGCGCACTGGGCAATGCAATCCGTGCCCGCGCGCTCTCCAAGTTGCCCGACCTGCTCGAGCAACTGGAACAGAACCTGACCCGCAACGGTGTGACAGTGCACTGGGCGGAAACGGTGGACGAGGCCAATGGCATCGTCCTCTCGATCATCCGCGCTCACGAGGGGCGGCAAGTGATCAAGGGCAAATCGATGGTCAGTGAAGAGATGGAAATGAACCATTTCCTGGCTGACCGGGGCATTGAATGCCTGGAATCGGACATGGGCGAGTACATCGTCCAGCTCGACCACGAGAAGCCTTCACACATAATCATGCCGGCGATCCACAAGAATGCCGGTCAGGTCGCGTCCTTGTTCCACGACAAACTTGGGGTGGAATACACCAAGGACGTTGACCAACTCATTCAGATCGGTCGCAAGGTCTTGCGGCAGAAATTCTTCGAAGCGGACATCGGCGTCTCCGGTGTCAACTTCGCCGTGGCCGAAACCGGCACCCTGCTGCTGGTGGAAAACGAAGGCAACGGGCGCATGACCACCACCGTACCGCCCGTGCACATTGCAGTTACCGGTATCGAAAAAGTCGTGGAAAACTTGCGCGACGTGGTGCCGTTGCTGTCGCTGCTGACCCGCTCGGCCCTGGGCATTCCGATCACGACCTACGTCAACATGATCTCCGGCCCGCGCAAGGAACATGAACTCGACGGCCCGCAGGAAGTGCACCTGGTACTGCTCGACAATGGTCGCAGCCAGGCCTTTGCCGACAGTGAATTGCGCCAGACCCTGAACTGCATCCGCTGCGGTGCCTGTATGAATCATTGCCCGGTGTATACCCGAATCGGCGGCCATGCCTATGGGGAGGTTTACCCCGGCCCTATCGGAAAAATCGTCACCCCGCACATGGTCGGCCTGGCGAAAGTCCCGGATCACCCGAGCGCTTCTTCGCTGTGCGGTGCCTGCGGCGAAGTGTGTCCGGTGAAAATCCCGATCCCTGCTCTGCTGCGGCGTCTGCGGGAAGAAAACGTCAAGGCCCCGGACAGCCCCCATCAAGTGATGCGTGGCCAGGGCAGCAAGTATTCGCGCAAGGAACGGTTCCTCTGGAACGCCTGGGCGAAACTCAACAGTTCGCCGACGCTGTATCGCCTGTTCGGTTTCTTCGCCACCCGCCTGCGCGCCCTCACGCCGAGCAATGTCGGCCCGTGGACACAAAACCACAGCGCACCGAAACCCGCCGCCCGCTCACTGCATGACATGGCCCGCGAGCACTTGGCCAAACAGGGAGACCGCCGATGAGCGCCAAGCAAAATATCCTCGCCAAACTGCGTAAAAGCCTGACAGGCACCACGCCAGTGGCCGACAACTTTGATGTCGATCTGGTGACCCAGCCTTACACCTACGCGCCTGAGCAACGCATTCCACAGCTGCGCAAACTGATGGAAGCGGTGCACACGGAAATCCACCTGACCTCCGGTGAAGAGTGGCCGGTGCTGTTGGCGCAATTGCTGCGGGATCGCCAGTTGCCGAGCCTGCTGATCGCACCGACAACGCCCCACGGTCAACGCATCACACAGCATTGGGCGAATAATCCCGATCTGCCGACGCTCAAGGCCTACGACCGCCCGGTCGAAGAATGGAAAGCCGAGCTGTTCAACGACACCCCGGCGAGCCTGACCGGCAGCCTCGGCGCCATCGCGGCAACCGGCAGCCTGATTATCTGGCCGACCCGGGAAGAACCGCGTTTGATGAGCCTGGCGCCACCGGTGCATTTCGCCCTGCTCAAGGCCAGCGAAATCCGCGACAATTTCTATCAGGTGCAGCAGGAGTTCGAATGGGCCCAGGGCATGCCGACCAACGCGTTGCTGGTGTCCGGCCCGTCGAAGACCGCCGACATCGAACAAGTGCTGGCGTACGGCGCCCACGGTCCGAAAGACCTTGTGGTGTTGATCCTGGAGGACCAATGAGTCTACCGGCCGCTTTCCTGCGAGATGCACAGCAACTGATTCCACAAGAGCGACGTTTCGACGACCCGCTATCGACCCTGGCCTTCGGCACCGATGCCAGTTTCTATCGATTGATTCCGCAACTGGTGATCCGCGTCGAGTCCGAAGACGAAGTGGTGGCGCTGCTGCAACTGGCGCAACGCGATCAGGTGCCGGTGACCTTCCGCGCCGCCGGTACCAGTTTGTCCGGCCAGGCGATCAGCGACTCGGTGCTGATCGTGCTGGGCGACAACTGGAACGCGCGCGAGATCCGCGACCAGGGCACGCAAATCCGCCTGCAACCGGGTGTGATCGGCGCCCAGGCCAACGCCTGGCTGGCGCCGTTCGGACGCAAGATCGGCCCGGACCCGGCCTCGATCAATGCCTGCAAGATCGGCGGCATAGTCGCCAACAACGCCAGCGGTATGTGCTGTGGCACGGCGCAAAACACCTACCACACCCTGGCCGGTATTCGTCTGGTACTGGCCGATGGCAGTCGTCTCGATACTGAAGATGCCACCAGCGTCGCGGCGTTTCGCCAAAGCCATGCCGCACTGCTGGAGCGCCTGGCGACTCTGGGTCGCGAGACCCGCGCCAACGCTGATCTGGCTGCGAGAATCCGCCACAAATACCGTCTGAAAAATACCACCGGCCTGTCGCTCAATGCCCTGGTGGATTTCGACGAGCCTGTGGATATCTTGAGCCACTTGCTGGTGGGCTCCGAGGGTACGCTCGGGTTCATCAGCGCGGTGACCTACGACACGGTGATCGACCACCCGAACAAGGCCTCGGCCCTGATTGTCTTCCCGGATGTCGAGACCTGCTGCAACGCGGTCACCGTACTGAAAAGCCAACCGGTGTCGGCCGTGGAACTGCTGGACCGGCGCAGCCTGCGCTCAGTGCAGGACAAACCCGGCATGCCGCCTTTCGTACAGCATCTGTCGAACAATGCCTGCGCCCTGCTGATCGAATCCCGCGCCGCGTCGTCCGCCCTGCTGCATGAACAACTGGCGCAGATCATGGCGTCGCTGCAGACGTTCCCGGTGGAAAAGCAGGTCGACTTCACTGAGGACCCACGGGAAAACGCCCGTCTATGGGCCATCCGCAAAGACACCTTCCCCGCCGTCGGTGCGGTGCGCAAGACCGGCACCACGGTGATCATCGAAGACGTCACCTTCCCGGTCGAACAACTGGCCATCGGCGTCAATCGCCTGATCGAACTGTTCGACAAACATCACTACGATGAAGCGATCCTTTTCGGACACGCCCTGGAAGGCAATCTGCACTTCGTCTTCACCCAAGGCTTCAACAACTCGGAAGAAGTCGCACGCTATCAGGCGTTCATGGACGACGTGGCGCAACTGGTGGCAGTGGAGTTCGGCGGTTCGCTGAAAGCCGAACACGGCACCGGACGCAACATGGCGCCCTTCGTCGAACTGGAATGGGGCAGCGATGCCTACCAGTTGATGTGGCAACTCAAGCGTCTGCTCGATCCCAACGGGATTCTCAACCCGGACGTGGTGCTCAGCGAAGATCCGCAGATCCACCTCAAGCACCTCAAGCCCTTGCCGGCCGCCGACGAGATTGTGGACAAGTGCATCGAATGCGGCTTCTGCGAACCGGTCTGCCCGTCGAAGGGCCTGACCCTGAGCCCACGCCAGCGCATCGTGATCTGGCGCGACATTCAGGCGCGAAAACGCGCCGGCATCGATACCACCGAACTCGAAGCCGCGTACGAATACCAGGGCATCGACACTTGCGCCGCCACCGGCCTGTGCGCGCAACGTTGCCCGGTCGGCATCAACACCGGCGAGCTGGTGAAAAAACTCCGTAGCCGCACGGCAACCCATACGAAAACCGCCAGCTGGCTTGAAGGAAATTTCGCCACGGCGCTACAAGGGGCGCGGTTCACCCTGCACGTCGCCAATGGCGCACGGATGTTGTTGGGCGCGCCACGCCTGGCAAAACTCTCGGCGGCGCTGACGAAGCTGTCCAAAGGTCAGGTCCCGCAATGGACCAACGCCATGCCGCAGCCGGAAAAAGCCATCCGTTTCAGTCCTGCCGTGTCGGACGAACGCCCTCGGGTGGTGTACCTGGCGGCGTGTGTGTCGCGGGTCATGGGGCCGGCGGCGGGGGATAAAGAGCAGGTGTCGTTGTACGACAAAACCCGCGGGCTGCTGGAAAAGGCTGGTTACCAGGTGGTCTTCCCGGACAATCTGGACAACCTCTGCTGCGGCCAGCCATTCGCCTCCAAAGGCTACGCCGAACAAGCCGAACACAAGCGCCAGGAACTGATCGGCGCCTTGCTGCACGCCAGTCGCGGCGGGCTCGACCCGATCTATTGCGACACCAGCCCCTGTACGTTACGGCTCACTCAAGACCTTGGCGACGTTCGACTGGACCTCTACGACCCGGTGCGTTTCATCCGCACGCACCTGATGGATCGCCTCGACTTCACACCACAGGAAGCACCGATTGCGGTGCACGTCACCTGCAGCACCCAGCACCTTGGCGAAAGTCAGGCGCTGATCGATCTGGCGCGCAAATGCAGCAAAAACGTGGTCATTCCCGAAGGCATTCACTGCTGCGGCTTCGCCGGCGACAAGGGTTTCACCACGCCGCAATTGAATGCCCATTCGCTGCGCACGCTCAAGGACGCGGTGCAACAATGCAGCGAAGGCATCTCCACCAGCCGCACCTGTGAGATCGGTTTGACGCAACATGGCGGCATTGACTACCACGGACTAGTCTATCTGGTGGACCGCGTTACCCAGGCTAGGGTGCCCTGATAGAAGGACCCAAGGAAGGTGCATAGATGTACCTACTTGCCGGAATCGATAGCTCCACAGTAAAAAACAGAACCCTGAGGTGCCACCGCAGTCCACTGATCAAGTCCCGCCAATGCGGGACTCTCCCAACACTCGGTAGCTCGATTTGATGGCCAGCAATGCCTGGCCCTTCAGCTCAAGGAGATACACATGAATCGTTCTGTGCTGTTAGGTTTGTTTATTACTGCCTCTATGCTCGCCTCCCCCTCGTTTGCCGCAGAAAAAGATCAGTGCGCGGTCAATCTGCAAACCATCGAAAACGCAAAGGCACAGATTCCTCCGGAAATGGTTGACCAGGTAAAAGCCTCCGTCGAGCAAGCCGAAGCCGACCATGCAAAAGGCACCAAGCAGGGCACTGATGATTGCGTCGCCGAGACCAACGACGTCATCAAGGCCCTCACCGACGCGAAAAAAGGCGGGAAGTAATCCGATACGAAGCAAAACAAAACCCGCCAACGGCGGGTTTTTTTGCATCCGGGGTCTGGGAATGTGTAACCGCCCGCATCGAGGGAAAAGCTTGGCACGCTGTCTGAAAAAACCGAATTCTTGCGTTGAATCGTAGTCTTTGAGGTAGGCCCCATCCGTTCAAGGTGATATCCATGAAGCGCACCACACTCGCTGGTCTGTTCATTTCCGCTGCAATATTGGCCTCTCCTGCATTGGCGGCGGACAACAACCTGTGTACGAGCAAACTGCAAGAGCTCAAAGGCAAAGTGAACGCGCTGCCGGCGACCTCCGGAAGCACCGCCATGGAGATCAAGAGACTGATGTCCAGCGCCGAAGCCTCACAAGCCTCCGGAGACGACACAAAATGCGTCACCGAAGCCACCCAGGCATTGGCACTCGCTGACAAACAGAGCAACCAGCCAAACCCATGATGTGTGGTGGCCTACCTTCGGGTTGGCCTTCTGAGTCGCGTTGACGTACACTGTGCAGGCTTGTTGCTCACTTGATTCACAGAGCACCAGGCTCGGGGCCGTTTAGGATTCGACGCCGGTTGCGAAACTTTAGGTGCATGCCGAGTTGGTAACAGAACTCGTAAATCCACTGTTGCAACTTCCTATAGTTGCCAATGACGAAACCTACGGGGAATACGCTCTCGCTGCGTAAGCAGCCTTAGCCCTTCCCTCCTGGTACCTTCGGGTCCAGCAATCATCAGGGGATGTCTGTAAACCCAAAGTGATTGTCATATAGAACAGAATCGCCGTGCAGTACGTTGTGGACGAAGCGGCTAAAACTTACACAACTCGCCCAAAGCACCCTGCCCGTCGGGTCGCTGAGGGTTAACTTAATAGACACGGCTACGCATGTAGTACCGACAGCGGAGTACTGGCGGACGGGGGTTCAAATCCCCCCGGCTCCACCAAATGATCAATCAAAGACGTCCACGGACGTCTTTTTTTGTGCCTGAAATCCAGTGAAAACAGGGTTTTAGAGCCGCGGAGTGCTTTCCAGGTTTTTTGAGTTCCAGGCGGTTTGGTATTCCCGGCTACCCGGCGCTAACCAAGAAACATGGCACTCGACTCTATCCCAAGTTTTTTCTTGCGCCAGCCAGGAAGAAGACCGTGAAGCCATAGAGCTGCTTGCACAGGGCATCGACCCCAAAGGTCAGCGTAATGAACTGCAGGAAGCCAAACGAGCGGAAACGGAATATATGTTCGAGAACGTAGCCACCGCGTGGTTCGAATTTAAGAAGGATTCCGTCACCCCGACGTATGCCGAAGACAACTGGCGCTCATTCACGCTACATGTATTTCCGAGCATTAAATCAACGCCGTTATCAGAAGTGAGGCCCCGATAGTCATCAAGCTCCTTTGGCCGATTTGGCAACCGGCTTAGCTACACGAGACGGGATGCCCGGACGCTTACGGGTGTTTGGGCCACAGCTCCCTTGAGAGGGCGTTAAAGTTAGGAGTGATGGGTACGGCTATCTGGCATAACTGGCGATTGGTAGTGAGTTTTGACAAGGGGTCCCGTTCCATTAAAATTGCGCACCTCGCAAAGCCAGAACGACCAAATGGCATTTGATCCCCAAGGAAGGAATCTTCTCTAATGACCGGTGAAGTGGACCAGCAACCCTCCGCGCAAAATCCACTACCCGAAACGCCAACGGAGATATCGAGATCTACCAGCTACCGGCAAGCGCTGTCTGGACTGCTTGCCGACATCAAATGGTGGCTGCCCTTGGCAGCGACATTAATTTCAATATCACTTCTAACCAAGTATTTGTGGCTTATCCATCACCCAGAATTGATTCTGAGCTCTTTGGGAAACCCATCGAACCTTGTAGCTTGGTTGTTTTTTACTTTACTCGTTCTAGCTGCGCTGCTGGTTATCGTATCAGTGCCGTCATTAGCCTTCATGATGTGTATTACGCAATGTTCGCCTGGAAGGGAGTTGGAAAAAACGCTCGCCTTTCGATTTAGCCTTATTGTCGGTGGAGGATACGGACTACTCTCGCTTAACCTACTGGGATCAACCTTTGGTATAGCCGTTGCTCCTGGCTACTTTTTCGTATTTGTGGCATTTGCTGCCGCTTGGGCAGCGTGGCATGTCCTCTGCAGCGAAGCGTCACTCAAGGAAAAAGTACTGGAGCTCTCGCCTGGGCCTCGTAAACCTTGGCGCAGAAAAGGCTATCGCACCGTTCGGCTTGGCTGGCTAGGTCTATTGCTCGCTTTTACTTCAATGAGCGGAGTGTTTCCAGCTCAACTGGGTATCATGGCTTGGCGCGGCGGAGAGAACGGCTGGGAAGCGCTTGGGGCGATCGGCGTCTGCTTGTTGATCATGTGTCTTTACCTAGCGCCTGTTATGTCTTTCTATTTATCGGAAGGTAACGTGCTGCAACGCACCGGTCGAGCGGCTCTTGCTCTGCTGGTATGCGTTTTTGCCAATGCCGTTCTACTTCCTGCAATTTTGGATTTGTGGGTCTATTCGGCAGGCAATCTGATCAAGATCAGGGACAATACCGAGCTAAGCTATGTTCTTGACGAAAAGGATTACCCACAGGGGGTTTTTAATAAAAATCTCTGGCAGCTAGAGGCCTACGAAGGGCCCAATGGTTTGTATAGCGTGAGGGCGTTCCGTCAGTTTCGCTTCGGGGATATATTATTGATCTGCCCTGGCCGGCACAGAAATGTCGGTTTGAAGAAGATCGGTAGCTACGCGCATCTGTGCATTACGTTGTCTGACGCCAAGGTGAAAGTGGCGGCGCCTGTTGTAAGCAAGGACATCGCAGTGCTTCCCAAGCTGGACTGTATTTTGGCGGCTCAAACGCCTACACCCACTCCGCTGTTGATTAAAAACACGGGGACATGCCTGTACCGAAGTCTTTATAAGTGAACGTACTCCGCCCTGCGAATCAGGCACGAACCTGTACTCTGGCGTTTGCTTTTCTCAGGTATCCACTGGCACAGAACGCACGGCTCCTTACGACCGGGAGCGATGGTATGACCCCATGAAAATCTGGCCTCCTTGGCGCATCTGAAGAGGCGGGCGGGCGGAGGCTCTGCCGACTGACGAATTCGGCACCTGGAGATTCTGGGTGGGAGAAGGCAAAACATGAACGCCTGGGGCATGCCTGACTGTCAGTCAGGTGTAGCCTTTCCATGGGCTGCCGCACCGGTGCCACTGTTATTGCGAATGGCAACAAATCGGATTTGTCAGGCCGATTGTCACGAAGAGAGCTGCGGCAATGCCCTGTACGGCGTGGGTTGCAGCAGTAATACGAGCGCCCGTCTCTTTCCGGGAGAACGAGACGGGCACGGATTGGCGCAACGAAGTGTGCCGAGAGGTGAGGTTGCTGCAACGCAGCGAGGTAGGTCCATCGTCTGCCGAAGTGGACAGATAAGTCGAGTAGGCATCTATCACTCTTGAGAAGTGACCGTGCGAGCCGCCAGACGCTAATCGCACTAGGGGAAGAACCACCTTAAAGGTTCTGGCTATCTGGGCTGGTGCTGCCCACGACAGCGATCCGTGCGCCAAATTTTATACCCACTCGAAAAGGCGGTCTTGCATCACGGGGGAAACGCACAAGTAGTGGCGACTGTCGCCCTTCCGTCGCCACGCTCCAAGCCCAGCCCTGCATGTGTTGTCGCCGGTGTCGCCACATCACTAGCCATAGCACTATGACAAGTTCGACTGTAACGCTGAAGCCGCATTGCACTCGATAGAGATCGAGGGTAGTTACTGACTTATATAAAGATGGCGGGGCGCTAATCAAATTTGAAATGGGGGGGGGTGGAACGAAGTGGCCTCGAGAAAAAGCGAATGAATCCTCCGATCGGAGCGATCAAAGATCGCTGAATCGGAAAGTTTGGCGGGAAAAGCAAAGTCTCAAAAGTCCGCATGATCAGTGCCTATTGCAAACCCAACAACAGACCGGACTCGACATTTACTGAGAATCACCTGGTCGATGACGCTTTCGGCTCCGCGCCAATGTCCACCATAGCGGTAGTGATGAACCACATAGCCAAGTCACCGCACAACTAGCGCCGCCCTCAATCATCGAGCCGAACTCATTGCTCCATGGAATTCGGATACCAGGACAACCTTTAGCGGACGGGACTGAGTAGCACTCACCGATCTGTTGATAAACGCGTTGAGCGGGGATACCGGACAGATATCGAAAGGTTAGATCCCAGACGCCAAGACGCGCGGCTAGCGACAACTTTATAGCACCTCGATCCGTTCAGTGCGGCAATCCACTACCCCATCGGTCCTTCAGCAACGAACCTGCTCGGCCAGCTTTTTTTGCGCCAACCCTGCGCCCTTCTCTTTCTCTCGGAAAGAGACGGGCGCTCCTACAACTGCTGCAGCCCATGTCGTACAAGGCATTGCGGCCCCTTCCTGACAATCAGCACGACAAATACGAAAGGTTACTAGCACCAGCAATGCAGGGGATGGGGATGGTGCCGCAGCCTACGGAATGGACTGTACCTGACTGACAGTCAGGCACGCCCCGGTCATCGCTTCACTGCCTTCACCCGACTCAGGATCTCGGGGCATTCGTCTCGTCAGCCAACACAGCCTCCAACCGGCCACTTTTTCGGAAGTACTCTGGAGGCCAGATCAGGAGATGCCCAAGCTCTCGGTCGTAAAGAGCCGCTAGTCTCGCGTTAGTGGACAACCCTCACAGCTCACAGGGACCTTGATCCTCTGATAACACTCAACATCCGAAGCGGGACGACGGGGGGAAAAACTGAAGGTTAACGAGGATTGGCAATGCAGATCTGGATGCGATCGCGCACCCTGAACGAGGGGGAACACCTGGCCTAAAGATGAGAATTTCTGCCTCGCGGCGTTAAAACACCAATCGCAGTACCGCAGATACTGTTGACGACAACCTTAAGCAAAGCTATATTGACCTCACACCAATCGTAGTACCGACGGTACTGCTTTAATATTTTAGGAGCCACAATGAAAAAAGCGAAGCTCTATAGCGTGATTTTACCCTGGTTGTGGCTACTTCAGAATTTCAGCTTTCACTACGAGCACACCGTACCGGGTAACGGGGCGGACTCCTCGACGTACATTGGGGTAAACTCCCACTTAGAGCAATCAAAGAAAATGGGTAGACGTCATTGAATATCAAAAAGCTATCCGAAATTATGGAGGTCCGCGCAGGTCATACCTTTAGGGGTAAGGCAGAGGACGGCAGCCGCAATGACGGTTACAAAGTAGTTCAAATTAAGGATATCCGCGAAGGAGGCGTTGACTTTTCTACTCTTCCCTTTGCTGCGGTAGAACTAGGTAAAGCAAAAAATATATTGCACTCTGATGATATCCTCATTCCCCTACGTGGGAATAGAATAGAAGCCGCCCTTATTACATTACCTAATGAGCTTCCTGTTATCACTACGAATCAAATCGCGATTCTAAGTGCGCCGAGGGCGGACGTTAAATCAGCCTATATATGTTGGTACCTTAACTCTAACGAAGGCCGCTCCCAAATATCGCGCCTTAAAGTAGGCAGTGTCATATCCAACATAGGGCTAAAAGATTTATCAAATCTCCCAGTACCCCTACCAAACCTACACACCCAGATAAAAATAGCCAAAGCTTACAAAAATTGGATATCCCAAAAAAAAATCCTTGAGTCACTAACCAACAACGGCGAAAAAATTCTAGACACTTTCTGCACTAAACTATTGAGAGAAGACCCGTGAATAAACTTGATCATTCAATCATCGGCACGATCATATCGGACCTTTGCTCAAATACCAATCTCGACACTCAAGAATATAAAGATTTTTTTGTTAGCGTTTTTTTTGTTTTTTTTATTTCGATCCATCGGCGTAGCCTCACCAAAAACATAGATCTAAATTTTTTAGAATCAATACCAACGCCACATAACGACAATCTACTCCCTAATCTTCTGCTAGCTGCGGAGCAGGTTGACGCCACTTATAAAAATGAGTTATGCCTTAGAGAAACCATAGAACACTTAATAACGCGCGCTGGAAAGGAAAACGGTACCGCCTTTACACAAGCATGCCTCCAACTATGTGACGTAGTTTCAAAAAATGAATTCCCTGCTGTCGCTGGCGATTGCTTTGAAAAAATTATTCAGAGTTTTTCAGAGATACAAGGAAAGAAGGCCGGGGAGGCCTATACCCCTCGTGAGCTAGTGGAGATGATGGTAGAAATCGTCGAGCCAAGGGGAGGAGAAAGTGTATACGACCCTGCCTGCGGATCCGGTGGGTTTTTAATTTCGGCAAATACCAAAGCGTTGAACTCTAAAAGTAATGCGCCACTCCAAGTCCACGGGAGGGAGATAAATTTATCGGCTGCACGGATTGCGAGAATAAATTGCATCGTGCATGGAATTATCGATAGCGATATTCGTACCTCAGACTCACTCCAAACTTTAGAGGTTTCTGCTTACGATATAGTACTTGCTAACCCCCCCTTCTCGCTTGCTACAGATAGCTACGAGAGAAGTGCTACCTGCTCATATTTCGACTTCGGCACCCCTCCTCCAAACAATGCTGACTTCGCTTTTTTACAAATGATAATAAAATCACTTAAGCCGGGTGGCCGCGCTGCTGTACTCATTCCAAACGGGGTTCTTTTTCGGAGTGGAGTAGAAGGAGCCATCAGGAAGAAAATCATCCAAGCTGGAATAATTGAATCAGTAATTTCTCTTCCTGCAGGAATGCTAAAAAATACTGGAATCCCAACTGCCATCTTAGTATTAAAAAAGCCAGGGGCCCCCAACAAGCCTATTTTATTAATCGACTCAGCTGAAGCAGAAAAACATATAAGCGATGACCTACCCACCTCGCTAAAACATCTATTCAGCTCAACTATAGAAAAATATAAAAACTTCGAGGAAATCGAAGGCATCTCAAAACTCATAACAACTGATGAGTTAGAGCGCAACAGTTACATCTTAAATATCTCAAGATACATGCTCACTCAGCAAATGCAAAAAGCATCACTCCCTGATCTTACTAGAAAACAGAGAGAACTAGAGGATCGCTTGGCAGAATTGCAAAGAGAGCTCCGCGAGTTATTGACTGAAAATGATATGAGCATTTAGCAACCTTCGAAGCCTTACAATGTGCCCCGCTCTTTTTAAACTTTGAGTTTCACCGTTAAATGGCTAGCGGCGAACCCTCGGGCGCAAGCATAAACCCGGCGCCCTACTTCTCGTTCATTTCATTCAGTTGAACAATATTTTTCGACTTCTAAACCACAAAATTTTCAAACAGCAAATCGGTCTTACATCCAAGCCTCACATAGCATCTCAGCCTGCGCCTGCACCAGTTGAGCCGCCTCTCCTGTTAATCCGGCGGGTATTTGTATTTGCGCAGGATACGCTTGTCCTTTTAAGCCAGCTGCGGCCATACATGGGCGGCCTGGTTTAAGCAGCGCGCGAAGTCTACCCCTTCGCCTGCCAGAAGTACGTCTTCATCAAGATCGAATGGCAACACCCAAAGCCGCAACTCTGGGTTGAAATCAAAGGGGGGCAAAGGTTGCGAAAATTGAGCGGTTCGCGGATAGATCAACGCCAGCTCTCCACGCCCGGCGAGATACTTCTGGCCGTAGGTAAAGAGCTGGTAGAAGTCGGCCTGGCTCAAGCCGTATTTGTTCAACCTGTCGGCGCTATCCAGCCGCTTCCACTTGGTATCCAGTACCCAAGTGTGCAAGCCTCGCTGCAACAACAGGTCCGGCTCCAGGCGGAACATGGCGCTTCCATCGTGCTGACACAGGCTATGCCGGGCTGCCTGTGCGGTAAGACGCGCACTCGGCACCAGCCGACTAAAGAGCCAGCCTTCCACGTAGTTTTCGAAGAGCTTTTCCATCGGAA
Source organism: Pseudomonas sp. B1(2018) (assembly GCF_003097365.1). Taxonomy (NCBI): domain Bacteria; kingdom Pseudomonadati; phylum Pseudomonadota; class Gammaproteobacteria; order Pseudomonadales; family Pseudomonadaceae; genus Pseudomonas; species Pseudomonas sp. B1(2018). Next base: position 49,670 of record NZ_PYUK01000007.1, on the reverse strand, counting down.
ACAGCAGACTCATCCCCTGCCACTCACCGCTCACGGCAATAGGCATTTGCTGATTGAGGATCAGCGCGCACCATGGCTTGATCGCTTGGTAATGCGCCATGAGCCGATCGCAACTCCAGGCGCGTAAATCGTGGCTCACCTGCCAGCTAGCAGGCACCTCGGCCAGCATCGCCCGTAGCTCGTTGGCCAGGCGCCAATTAGAGGCATCCTGAGTATTCTTGGCCACCTGCTCTAGAGCAAGCTTGAGCAAGCGGTTCTCGGTTCGGTCCGGCAGGAAAACATCATGCCGGATCTGGAAGTGATGCTGTCGCCCCGGCGGCTGTCGCATCTGCGCCACCACATTGAGCTGGCCACGCAAAAAACGCTGTTCTTCCTCAAGACGCCGATAGTCGAAGCGCACACCGCGCTTGACCAACAAATCGAGCTCGGCAAGAAATTGTCCCATCACCCACTCACTAAGCGGTGCGTCGAACAACTCTAAGCTGGCCACCGAGGCCTCACGCGGCTTGAGCTTTAAAGCATGCTGAATCAGCTTGCGCAGTAGACGCCGGCTCTTTGCCAGGCAATCGTCCTGCTCATGATGCTTGGGAAGAATCTCCAAGCGCGTGCCACATGGCGTTTGCAACACGCCCACATAGGAGTCCCACTTCAGCGCACGTCGCCCCTCAACCTGCAGCAACGTGGCGCCATTGCGGTTAAAGCTCGCACTCAGCTCACACAGCCAGTCGAAAGCGCTTTCGGAAATCTGCGCACAGTCCAGACTACCGGGCGCGACATCGGCCGTTGTCAGGCGAGCGTATTCACGAACAGTGACGAACGCGCTCACGCACCCGTCGCCTCTAGCGCTTTTGCTGACTCCTCGACCTGGGTATTCGCCGCGATGACACCCATATATGCAGAAATACGCTTGAACGCCGCATCATTGATACGCCATACCGCCCCCTGTACCGGCACGCTGATGTTGCCGAACAGTGCCGCCACATCCTGCTTGTCTTGTTCCACGAAACGATCAAGCGCCGGCTTGCGGTGATCATTGAAAACCCACTGAATACGCTGCCAGTCCTCGAAAAAATACTCCTGTAACAGCGGCAGAATCTGGTTACGAAAGATCGCCTCCAGGCGCTCCAGCGAGCCATCATCTTCAAGCGGCATAAAGTAGGCGTGGCCCAGGCAATGATCCCGGTCCAGCAGGACCTCGATGCGCTGGTTCATCACCCGCAGCAGTTGGCCGATGTTCAGCCCCTGTACCTCTACTCCATCCAGCAACTCTGGCCGTGGCGGCATCTCACGGAACACGAAGCGACGGCGCAGGGCCATATCCAGCCCGGCCAATGAGCGATCGGCGGTATTCATGGTGCCGATTAGATACAGATTGCTCGGGACACTAAAACGGTGCTTGGAGTAAGGCAGCACCACAGACAAAGCCTCATCCCCACCGGCTCGTTTAGATGTCTCGATTAGAGTGATCAGCTCACCGAAGATGCGCGAAATATTGCCCCGGTTGATTTCATCGATAACGAGTACACGTGCATCTGTCGTTGCACTGCTTTCCTGCGGTTTCATAAGCTGCTCAACCATCGCCGCAAAAAGGCTCTGATAGCCATTGACGATGAACTTCTCCATTTCACCCTCGGCGACTTTTTCAAATACACGTCCCTGACGAATATCCTCAACGTCAATCTCACCGCTGCGAACATGCGCCAACAACTGCCGCAACAAACTTAGCGGCAATGGCAACATACCGCCCCTGGGCTTATCGAACTCTACAACATCGTGCCCAACACTACGCACCACATACCCTTGTCCAAAACGCTGACCTACATGCAGCAACGAGCCAGCGGTCATCTCGGGGGCGCCTAATAGTGCTTTGAGTTTTTCTCGATTCAATGTCGGATCACGCAGTTCATAGAGCGTCATCTGACTGAACTGTCCATTGAGCAACTCAGTGTGCGGCAACGACGGCTGGTATTGGCGCAACCACTTCACCGGGCGCATTTGCGAGTAACCGGAGTCAAACTCTGAGTGAGGCTTAAACTGGTAGTTCCCCATCACCTCGCCGATAGCGCGAAACTTAAAGTTGCCATCTGACACGATGATCAGATCCCCCACCTTCATCCGGGAGACAAAGGCAGTCACGCTGGTGATGCCATAGTCCGTAGCGGGGTTAGCAGGCACCACACCAGCTGCAGCGAATCGCTCCTGGACTTGCTGCCGGTTGGCGCACCCCAAAAAGTCAATTGCACCACCGTACCCCAGCAGCACATAACCACCGGCTAAGCACTCCTGATAAATGCTGGCGTCTTCGCCCAAGGTGTTGCCCAGCGACATTTTCCAAATCCGTCTCTGGCCAACCTCGGTCGGTGCCTCAGCCTGCTGCGTGACCTTGGCGGCCGCCGCCTCGCAGAGTGACTTAAACACTCCATCCACTACCTCATAGCGCAATTGCTGAGTTGCCTCGTCAGGGGTCGCCCGCAGCCCTTCAACAAAGTCCTCATAGCTAAAGCTCTGGTGGAAGGTTACGAAGCGGATGCGATCCTGATCCGCCAACTCATCGAAGCGCAGCTTGAGCGCACGGCGATTGCCCTGCTGCTCATGGAGGTACACAGGGTCAAGCACCTGCAGAGCCGCCTCAATGGTCGCGTAGGTTTTACCGGTGCCCGGTGGGCCGAACAGAATCTGGTTAAGGGCAGGCGCTGCATTGGCCGTCGTCACGTTGGGCTCCTCTTGCTCGGCTTGGCTATAGTCTCGGGGCACTAAACCTGCTCCACTCAGCGTCAGTTGTTTTCCCTTAAGCACTCTGTCAACAGACTCAAGCCAACTATTCATATCTGCCTGCGTCGGGCAGAGACTCGAGTCAATTTCCCAAGCCAAATTGTTGGCGTCCATCAGAGTGCGATGGTCAGCTACCTTTCGCAAAGAACAACGAATCTCCCCCCTGTCCCAATACAAGCTAAAAACAGGCTTTCCTTTCAGGCCGTTCTGCTTCCGAACACCAATACGAAGATCCGCAGGGTTGATGTTCACTGTCCAGTGATCGGCCTGTGGGTATCGTTGGCGAAAACAGTTCAACAACCTCCAAACCCACACCTGCCCCTCAGGAGTACCCTTGTTTAAAAGTTGCAAGACTCGTTGATCGGCGTAGCCATCGATCACCATCGACCCGATACCTGAATCATTGCGTTTCTGAAACCGTTGATACTCCAGCCACTGCTTAAGCCCATTGTGTACATTACCGCTGTTGCTGGCGCCGATCGCAGCATGCTCGCCCTTCGGTCCATAACTCCGGTAGAGCCGCTCTAGCTCATCGAGACCATCAATTTCAAATACATCGCTGCCGCAATTTTTCGAGACGATATTCACACCGGTGAAGTAGTTGCTGGCAGTGTTTTGGGATTTGCCCGTGGCGATCATCCAGTCCTTGAACAATTGGCTGACGTTCTGGCTCAAAGTGTGCTCTCCAACAAGGATTCGGCTTCCGGTAGGCGTAATTTGCCGGAGATCAGGCGGGGTAAGAGGGTGTCGTGGAATTGGGTTAGTCTCCCATGAAGGGCCTGATTGCCGATGCTACTGACATCTTCCGGCACTGCTTGCAGCAACGCCTGGCCCAATTCACTCATACATAACACTCCCAATGGCGCCCACGGTAAGGAGGGCCAACCAATACTCAAAAACGGGTGTCGTACAAGCGATGGGAAACCGAAGGTAGACTCAAAGACAGCACTTTAAGCTCCAGCACTTTTAGAGGGCCATCCCTGGAATACGCCACCTGCCATCATTCTGCGATGCCCGTCACCTTATCGACTGGCGGGGCACGGGTAAAGCCGCGTCCTGAGCTTTTCATCCCCATACTCAGTTCGTCGGTACACACTCATGCGATATGGGAGTTCTCGACGCGCCCGGTACAAGCTACGGAGATGCTCATTCCGGACTGCTTGTTTACTGGCAGAATCGACCGCACCGCTCAGCAAACGTGTGTATGTCGAATATGGAATCACAGCACTAGACGCCATCCCCTACGATCTAGCGTTGTTTCCAGCTGCCTACCTGGATCGGGAACGTCCGAACATGCTTCGCCAAATAGGTGAGGCACGCCAACGAAAACTACTTCAGTACCAACAAGTCGCTTGTGGCACTATTCACCCTAGCCATCTTCAGCCCGCCCTAGTGCGCGATCCAAGATAAAAGTACTGTCGGGACGACGCGAAACACTAGTCGTGTTATGGCCTAAGCTTATCTTGCCTACAACTTCAATCACCAAAGCCTGATCTTCCCCCGCGCCAGCATCAAACAAGGTACATTTACGCTCATCGAGCACGATCAGTAGTGCCGGAATGGAGCGACCAGGCCGGCTTGAAAGGGAATTGGGGTTATGGACAAAAAGTCGCTTTCCGAGCGGGACATCTGCAGCAAGTACATCGCCCCAGCCATTCAGAAAGCTGGGTGGGACATGCACAAGCAGGTGCGCGAGGAAGTCAGCTTTACCAAAGGCCGCATTATCGTCCGGGGCAAACTGCATAGCCGGGGTGAAGCACGCCGTGCAGACTTCATCCTCTACCACCAGGCCAACCTACCTATTGCTGTGATTGAGGCGAAGGACAACAAGCACTCCGTTGGCTCCGGCATGCAGCAGGCTCTCGGCTATGCAGAGGCGCTGGACGTGCCGTTCGTATTCTCCAGCAATGGCGATGGCTTTCTGTTTCATGACCGCAGTGGCACAGGCAGCCAGGTAGAAACCGAGCTCACCCTTGATCAATTCCCCAGCCCTGCCGAACTTTGGCAGCGCTACTGCCAGTGGAAGGGGTTGGATAATACTGCCCAGCACAAAATCGAAGCGCCCTACTACGACGACGGCTCCGGGCGCATGCCTCGCTATTATCAGATGAATGCGATCAACCGCACTGTCGAGGCGGTAGCGCGCGGCCAAGACCGTATCCTGCTGGTGATGGCTACGGGCACCGGTAAGACATACACAGCCTTCCAAATCATCTGGCGGCTGTGGAAATCGAAACAGAAGAAACGCATCCTGTTTCTGGCCGACCGCAACATCCTGGTCGACCAGACCAAGAACAACGACTTCAAGCCCTTCGGCCAGGCGATGACCAAAATCGCCAAACGCCAGATCGATACCTCCTACGAGATCTACCTGTCGCTCTATCAGGCCGTCACCGGCACTGATGAAGAAATGAACATCTACAAGCAGTTCTCCCGCGACTTCTTTGACCTAATCGTGATCGACGAATGCCACCGTGGCAGCGCCTCCGAGGATTCAGCCTGGCGTGAGATCCTCGATTACTTCTCCAGCGCCACCCATGTCGGCCTTACCGCCACACCGAAGGAGACCAAAGAGGTATCCAGCATCACCTACTTCGGTGAACCGATTTACAGCTATACCTTGAAGCAAGGCATCGAAGACGGCTTTCTCGCTCCCTACAAAGTGGTGCGCATCGACTTCGACAAAGACCTGCAAGGCTGGCGGCCACCCAAAGGCATGCTCGATAAAAATGGCGAGCTGATCGAAGACCGCATCTACAACCTCAAGGATATGGACCGCACCCTAGTTATTGAGGCCCGCACCCAACTGGTGGCGCAGAAAGTCACCGAACTCCTCAAGGCCACCGATCCTTTTCAGAAAACCATCGTCTTCTGCGACGACATCAATCACGCCGAGCGCATGCGTCAGGCCCTGGTCAACCTCAACCCCGAGCGTGTGGCCGAGAATCGCAAATACGTCATGCGTATCACCGGTGATGACCAGGAAGGCAAGGCCGAGCTGGATAACTTCATCAACCCGGAAGAGCGCTACCCGGTGATTGCTACCACCAGCAAGCTGATGACCACCGGCGTCGATGCTCAGACCTGCAAGCTGATCGTGCTCGACCAGCACATAAAATCGATGACCGAGTTCAAGCAAATCATCGGTCGTGGCACTCGCATCAATGAGGACTACGGCAAGTACTGGTTCACCATCATGGACTTCAAAAAGGCTACCGAGCTATTTGCGGACCCAGCCTTCGACGGCGACCCGGTGGTGATCTACGCCCCCAACAGTGATGACTCGCCCGTACCGCCGGACGATCCGCTTGCCGATGAAGACGGCATCAGCGCAGGCAACGATAACGAGAGCGATGACCTGGAATTTACCGGCGAAGATGAGGGCAAAAAACGCATAAAATACGTCATCGACAACGTCCCGATTTACGTCATCGCCGAGCGTGTGCAGTACTACGGCCCGGATGGCCGACTGATCACCGAATCGCTGCACGACTACACCCGCACCTGCGTGCAAAAGCAATTCGCCTCGCTGGATGACTTCCTTCGGCGTTGGAGTGATTCCGACCAAAAGAAAGTCATCATTGAGGAGATGGCAGTCCAGGGTGTGATGTGGGAAGCCTTGGCCGAAGAAGTGGAAAAGAAACAGGGCAAGCCGCTCGATCCGTTCGATCTTATTTGCCATGTCGCATTCGATCAGCCTGCCCTATCACGGCGCGAGCGAGCCGAGCAGGTGAAAAAACGCAACTATTTCGCCAAGTACTCTGGCGCAGCCCGCCAAGTACTGGAGGCCTTGCTGGATAAATACGCCGATACCGGCATCGAGCATATTGAGGACATCAAAATCCTGCAGCTTGACCCATTCAGTCAAATCGGTGCGCCCATCGAGTTGGTCAAGGCCTTTGGCGGCAAGGCTGGCTACAACAAGGCTATTCACGAACTGGAAGACGAGCTTTACGCAAGCTAAGGGCTAATCACCGACGACATGCCAAAGCGGTCGTCCCCACTATCCGGTAGAATTTCGCCCCCCTTGCGGTACGCGTTGAGAGAACTTCATGTCCATTAGCTCCACCATCAAGTCCATCCAGGACATCATGCGCAAAGACGTTGGCGTAGACGGCGACGCCCAACGCATTGGCCAGTTGGTTTGGCTGTTGTTCCTGAAAATCTTCGATGACCGCGAGCTGGAATGGGAGCTGATGGACGACAACTACCGCTCGCCCATTCCCGAGAGCTGCCGATGGCGCACCTGGGCCGCCGACCCGGAAGGCATGACCGGCGATGCGCTGAAGGACTTTATCGACAATAACCTGTTCCCCCAGTTGCAGAACCTGCAAGAGTACAGCAACACGCCCTCGGCCTTTGTGGTGCGCAGCGTGTTTGAAGACGCATACAACTACATGAAATCCGGGCAGCTGCTACGGCAGGTAATCAATAAGATTCAGGAAGGCGTGGACTTCAACAAGGCTCAGGAGCGTCACGAGTTCGGCAACCTTTATGAGCAACTGCTGCGCGACCTGCAGAACGCAGGCAACGCTGGCGAGTTCTACACCCCGCGTCCGGTCACCGAGTTTATGGTGCGCATGGTCGATCCTAAGCTGGACGAAAAGGTTATGGATCCGGCCTGCGGGACAGGCGGCTTCCTCACTTGTGCCATCGAGCACAAACGCAGCCGCTATGTAGAAACCGCCGAAGACGAACGCACCCTGCAGGCCAGCATATTTGGTGTGGAGAAAAAGCCACTGCCCCACCTGCTGGCAACCACCAATATGATCCTGCATGGCATCGAGGTGCCTAGCCAGATCCGCCATGACAACACCCTGAGCAAACCGCTGATCAGTTGGGGACCGAGCGAGCGCGTGCACTGCATCGTCGCCAACCCACCGTTCGGCGGTATGGAAGAAGATGGCATCGAAACAAACTTTCCCGCGGCCTTTCGCACCCGCGAAACTGCCGACCTGTTTCTGGTGCTGATCATGCAGCTGCTCAAGGACGGTGGTCGCGCTGCCGTGGTGCTGCCCGATGGCTTTCTGTTTGGCGAAGGCATCAAAAGCCGCATCAAAGAAAAGCTGCTGACTGAGTGCAACTTGCACACCATCGTTCGCCTACCTAACGGCGTGTTCAGCCCCTACACCGGCATCAAGACCAACCTACTTTTCTTTACCAAGGGCACACCGACCAAACAGGTGTGGTTCTACGAGCACCAATACCCGACAGGTGTGAAGAACTACTCCAAGACCCGCCCCATGCGCATCGAAGAGTTCACTGTGGAGGAAGCTTGGTGGGGTAAAGAGGCCGACGGTTTTGCTGCGCGGGAAGAAAACGAATTTGCCTGGAAGGTCAGCGTCAAAGATCTACAAGCGCGCAACTGGAACCTGGACTGCAAAAACCCGCATATCGGCGAGCAGATCAGCCACAACCCCGTCGAGTTGCTACGTGACTACGCCACGCTGCAAGGCGAAATCAGCGACCTGCGCGATCAGCTCAAGGCCGTGCTGGCTGAAGCTCTGGAGCGCCAGATATGACGGCGTTGCTCACCGATAACCTGCCGCTGTTAGCCGGTGCGCCCAATGGCATCAAGAAGCTGCGTGAGTTGATTCTGGAACTGGCGGTGCGCGGCAAGCTGGTGCCGCAAGACCCGAGTGATGAGCCGGCCAGTGAGTTACTTATGCGCATAGCCGAGGAAAAGGCGCGGTTGGTCGCGGAGGGAAAGATCAAAAAGCAGAAGGTGCTGGCGGAGATTGCTGAAGAAAAAATGTCGTTTGACTTGCCTGCGGGATGGTGTTGGACCTCCCTAAACGAGATCGCAGCTATGCGAGGTGGCAGTACACCATCGATGTCAAAACCAGGGTTTTGGAATGGTGACATCCCTTGGGTTTCCCCTAAGGACATGCATGATGGTGACATAACAGATAGCGAGCTAAAGGTCACGCAATTAGCACTGGAAAAGACCAGCCTGGAGTTAGTGCCACTTGGCTCTATTTTGTTAGTGGGCCGAAGCGGCATCCTAAAACGGAAGCTACCCGCTCAAATAACCGCAGTGCCTTGCACGATAAACCAAGACTTAAAAGCGATTTCACCGTTCCAACCTCAGCCATCAAACTATGTGCAGCTTTTGCTGCGTGGCACTGAGCGCGTCATTTTGAAGGAAGATGTCAAACAAGGAACTACGGTCCAGAGCCTTGTTTACGAAAAGCTCTTCGCCAGACCATTTGGTTTACCGCCCCTCGCCGAACAACACCGCATCGTCGCCAAAGTCGATGAGCTGATGGTCCTGTGCGACCGCTTGGAAGCCCAGCAGGCCGACGCCGAAAGCGCCCACGCCCAACTGGTGCAGGCACTGCTCGACAGCCTGACCCAAGCCAGCGACGCGACCGACTTCGCCACCAACTGGCAACGCCTTGCCGAACACTTCCACACCCTGTTCACCACCGAACCCAGCATCGACGCCCTCAAACAAACCCTGCTGCAACTGGCCGTGATGGGCAAACTGGTGCCGCAGGATGCCAGCGATGAGCCGGCCAGTCAGCTGCTTAAGCGGATTGCTGAGGAAAAGGCGCGGCTGGTGGCGGAAGGGAAACTTAAAAAGCATAAGCCTCTGGACGAGATCGTTGATGAAGAACGCCCGTTCTTGCTGCCGCCAGCTTGGACATGGGTAAAGCCTGAAGAGTTTTCGATGAAAATTACCGATGGCGAACACTTCAAGCCAGATACGGAAAAAACAGGTGTTTATTTCCTGTCGGCTAAAGACATTCGAGATGATGGGGTTTCGCTGGAAAATCCATTGTTCATTTCTGAAGAGACCGCAAAAAAGGCGTTACAAAGATGCGACCCTCAGTACGGTGATTTACTCATAGTTAGTCGCGGGGCAACTGTTGGACGAATGTGTAAGGTCAATGTACGTGAGAGATTTTGTCTCTTAGGTAGTGTGATATTGATCAAGCCATCTGAGCATGTTCTCAGCGATTTTCTATCGATTACCCTTAAATCACCCGACTCATTTCGCCAGCTAGTTAATGCATCTGGATCTACGGCGCAGCCTGCAATTTATCTACGCGACCTGAAGAAAATTGCACTGCCGCTGCCTCCCCTCGCCGAACAACACCGCATCGTCGCCAAAGTCGACCAACTAATGGCTCTCTGCGACCAACTCAAAACCCGCCTAACCCAGGCCCGCCAGTTGCACGAACAGTTGGCCAGCACTCTGGTCGAACGCTCCCTCGCTGAAGATGCCCAACAGACTCCTAATGCCACGGATAGGCAAGTAGCCCGCACCCTCCTAGCCGCAGAGGTCACTCATCGGCTGCACAGCCAACGCACCTTCGGTCAACGCAAGTTGCAGAAGGTGATTTACTTGGCTGAACACGCAGCCAGGCTTGCCGTTATCCAAGGTAACTACCTGCGCGACGCCGCCGGCCCCCACGATCGCCAGTTGATGAATAAGGTCGAAGGTGAGATGCAAACCCATCAGTGGTATGAGCGCATCGAGCGCGAGACGGTTGGCCATGCTTACCGCCCACTTTCCCAAGCAGGGCAGCATCGGCAGGCATATAGCAGCGCCTGGTCGGTCGCTGAGCGGGCCACCATTGAGCAGGTCATCGAACTAATGCGGGACTGGGATACAGATCGTTGCGAAATGACTGTGACGCTCTATGCCGCCTGGAACGACTTTATTCTCGAAGGCCGCCCGATTTCCGATGAAGCCATCGTGGAGGAAGTCACGCATAGCTGGAATGACACCAAGCTGCGTTTTGGCAAAACTGAATGGTTGGCGGTACTCGCAGAGATGAAAAAACACACAATCCTAATGCCCACCGGCTTTGGCAAACGTACCAAGGGCGGCATGCTCAGCTTGCCCGGCTTCGAGTAAACAGATGATCCTTTTGGCCGTCCTTTGCAAGATACGAAAACGAAGCATATTGCTCATTCCAGCTTGTCTCGGTATTCCAATCGGTATTCCAAAGAAATACAAAAAATTGATATTAATCAATTAAATCAAATATCTAAAAATCCAATTCAACTTACCCCGGCCCACCAATTGAGACACCAACGAAGCCCACCCTGTGTGGGCTTTGTTGTTTCTGGCTGTATCGCAGGTCCTACAACAGTCTGAAACAGGACCCACGCCAACGATCAGTACTTGATGTCCCGGGCTGTGCGACGGGTATCCTGCTTGGTGCTGCGCTTGTCCTGACGACATTCCACGTTACTCTTGTCACTGCCCTTTCTGCAGGCATCCTTGGTTTGCCGAGCAGTGGAGCGCCCTTCCTGCCTGGTATCGCGAGCTTCACGCCGTTGTTCACCCTGCTCGGTCGCGTAGACAGGTAGCATCACCCACTGCACACCAGCGGCGATGAGTAGCGTCGCCAGGGCTTTCAAATAGTGCTTGGGAATCATGATGTTTCTCCAACTCCATTCCGCTCAGTCGCTTCGTTCACTCAAGCGGGAATTCAGCGAGAACCTGTATTGCATCGTACGCTCCCAACTCACAAAAGCACTTTGTGGCAGGTGAAATCTGACGAGAGGGTTACATAGACATTCACGCAAGGCCGCTAAGTGCAGGAGGCGGCCAGCGAGACCATCCACAATATTTTGATCACTGCCATTCCCTCGGAGAAACCCATGCGCCAAGCCCTCCTGATCATCGACGTACAACCCAGCTTCGCCCCACCACAGTGGCTGGTCGACGGTATCCAGGCACTCATCGGCACCCTGCCCAGTGTCGCCACGGTCGAGCGTCACGACGAGTCCATAACCCCCTTCGAAAAACAGCTTGGCTGGCACCCCGCGCCGGACGATGACAGCCTGATTGCCAGCGATGGTCGTTAACGATAACGCGTGTGAACTGGATAAGCGCGGCGCACTTGAGTCCATCGCCAGCAATCGAGCGTCGACCGGCTGCTCCTACAATTTCCCGGAAATGCGTGAAGAACCTTTTTTTCTCAGCCCCGGTTGATAAACAGCAACCCCGGCCGCCCTGCATCAATCCGAATCGATAGCCTGACAATCCAGATCCGCCAGCACTTCGGGTGCAAGAGTAGTCAGCACCAGGCGTGAGGCGAAGTCTGCGCACATATGAACCGTGTTGGTCGCGATGCGCTTGTACAAGGCCCGGCCCTCGGCCTCACCGCTGTTGGGATTGACGTCGAAGTGCGGGAAATTGCTGCTGGCAATGTCCAGGCGCACGCGGTGCCCGCGCTTGAACAGGTTGCAGGTGGCAAACGGCTCGATCACGACTTTTACCCGTTGCCCCGGAGTCAGTAGCTGCGGTTTCTCCCACGAGTCGCGGTAACGGCAGCGCACGATTCCGTCGGTGATGTTCATCGCATAGCCATCCGGATAAACGTCCACCAGTTTGGCGGTGAAGTCGGTATCGAGGCCGTCGCTTTCCACCCACAGTTCAATGCTTAGCGGGCCGGCGACGATCATGTCTTCGGTCAATGGCAGGGTCTGGAAACTCAGCACATCGGCACGTTCGGCCAATGGCCGGTCATTGCCCTGGGTACCGAAAAAATCCGCTCGCTCACGTTGATCGAATGCGCCACCGACGAATACCGGAGCACCGGAGGTCAGTGCGCCGCCGATGGTCGGCACCGGATGATCGGGGTCGGCGCGATAGATCAGGCTCGACTCACATGCTGAAGGCGGTTCCGTGCTCAATTGGCGCTGTTCGTTCAGGTACAGGTTCAGGGACCGACTGCCCGGAAGCGGCCACTGCGAGCTCTTCAACCAGCGTCCGCCATGTTGCAGTCGGCCGTGCTGATCTTTCGAACCATCGCCCCCGCCCATCAGAAATACCTGGACCGGCGCCGTGGCCGCAGCCTCGCCGGTCTGGTCCTTGAGCGAGCGAGCAAACCAGTCCAGTCGACAATCCAGCCAGGTGCGCGCGACGTTGCCATCGAAGTTGGCCGCCGCACCGAACTCGACATCGCCGCTATGGCTGATGTTGCGATCGCCGTGCAGCCACGGTCCCATGATCAAATGCTGGGCGCTGCGGTTGTGGCGGCTGAAGGCACGGTAGTTGGCCAGCGTCGAGCTGACATACGCGTCGTACCAACTGGACATGAACAGCACCGGAATATCCGGCAGGTGGTCGTAGTGTCCTTCGGCATAGATGCCGGGCTTGCGCCAGTAATCGCTGAAAGTACCCTGCGCCCATTGTTCCAGTAGATAGGCTTCGTACTCCGGAACATGGCGAATCGGCGAGTATCCGGCCTGCCACGGCATGCGGGCGAACCACTGGTGTATGTCTTCTTGCTCGAGGGCTTCGCGGATCTTTGGGTTGGCGATCGCGGCGGGACTTTCCTTGGCCTGCCGCCAGGCCCACGTCGCCTGTTTCAATTCGAACGCGCCACCCTGGCGAATGCCGCACTGGAACGCGTTCGCAAAGCCGCCGGAGTCGAGCACCATGCTTTGCAGTCCCGGTGGATGCAGGCAGGCCATCGCCAATTGCGTATGGGCCGCATAGGACAAACCCATGCTGCCGATTCGCCCGTTGCACCAGGGTTGCTCGACGATCCAGGCGAGGGTGTCAAAACCGTCTTCGCCTTCCGAGGTGTATTTGGTGAATACGCCTTCGGAGGCGTAGCGCCCGCGACAATCCTGAAAGATCGCCACGAAGCCTTGCGCGGTAAAACGCTCGGCCATGGCCCCGCGGGAGATGTGCTGGGCGTCGAGTTGTTTTTCCGAGCGCGAGGGGCTGTTCTTGTTGTAGGGCGTGCGCTCGATCACCACCGGCCACGGGCCTGCGCTATCGGTTGGCAGGTAAATATCGGTCGCGAGGTGAATGCCGTCACGCAGACGGATCATCTGGTCACGCAGCAAGCGCATGGCGGGCAATGCCTGTTCGTTCAGCGAAGTCATATCAGAACCTTGTGGAAACCGGCGCCCATCCCCTTGCGGGTGGACGCCTTGGAACTCAGTAACCGGTGGTCACTGCGACCGCCAGCAACACCATCGCCAGCACGGTATAGATCAGGAACAACGGCAAGATGTAGCGCGCCCACTGACCCCAGCCGACTTGTGCGGTGGCGAGCAGCACCAGCAGACCGCTGGAGGTCGGGGTGATCATGTTGGTCAGGCCATTGCCGAGCAAAAACGCATACACCGTGGTTTGCGGGCTGACACCGGAGAGTTGGCCGAGTGGGCCGAAGATCGGCATGGTCACGGCCGCCTGACCGGAGGTGGACGGGATCAGCACATCCAGGCCTAGCTGCGAGAAGAACATCGCGTAGGCCGAAACCACCGGGCCATGATCACTGACCACGCTAGCCAGGCCGTTGACGATGGTGTCGAGCACCTGACCGGTGCTGAGGATGATTTCCACCGCAGTCGCCAGACCGATCAACACACCGGCGATCAGGACTTTTTTCATGCCGTCGACAAAAGCACTGGCGGCGGTGCTGGCGCCCATGCCGTGGATCGCTGCGAAGATCACGCTCAGCAGCAGATAGAACGCCGACAGTTCGTGGTACTTCCAGCCCCAGCGGTTTGACGCAAACACCATGAAGCCCACGCCGAAGGCCAGCACCAGCAGGTTGAGCAAATGGCGCAACGGCAGCGGTTGGCTTTCGAAGGTAATGACCGCGCTGGCGTCATAGCCGTGTCGACGAATGCTCCACAGCACGAAGACAATGCCAACGGCGAGGAACAACGCGTAAGCGGCAATGCGCATGCTCATGCCGCTGAAAATCGGCAGCCCGACCATCGGTTGCGCCACGGACAGTGCGACCGGATTGGTGATCGATGCCAGATAACCGATCTTCACTGAAATACAGACGATGGCCAGCCCGATCAGGTTCGACAGCCCCAGTCGATTGGCCATCGCGACCATCAGCGGCACGATCAGGATGAATTCCTTGGCCAACCCCATGAAGGTGCTGCCGGCGGAGAACACCAGCATCAGCATCGGCACCAGCACGTAGATGTTGCCGCGCGTCATGCCGAGCAGGCGTTCGAGCCCGGCGTCGATCACCCCAGCCTTGTTCAGCACACCGAACATGCCGCCGATGAACAGCACCATGAAAATCAGTCCGGCGCGTTTCTCGATGCCCTGCGGGATCGCCATGAACCCTTCGATCAGCGACACCGGGCGGGCCACCGCATCCTTGGCTGTGCGTGGTTCGACAGCCAACAGATGAGTGAGGGAATGACTCTTTTCCAGGACTTGATAAGACCCCGGTACCACCAGCCCGTTCTGGCGCTGGAAGCTGCCGGAGTTAACTGCATACGTGAACCCGACCGCGAGCAACACGATGCTCAGCAGGATGATGGCCGGGTTGATGGTTTTGCGTACGGTCGGCTTGACGGGTTGCGTCTGACTTTCGGCGGCACCCGGTTGTGCGAGGTCGATCTGGGACATGGCGGTGAGCCCTTTGGTGTTTTTATTTTGAGTGTCAATGTTTCGATGGGGCAGACACTAGGGCAAACGCCAAGGGGCTACAACGTTATGCGTGGAGCGGGTCGGGCTATGCGTTTTGTGATGCGTGGACGGTCTTCATCGACTCGTTCAGACGCTGTTTGAGATGGGCGGCAAAGGCACTCACCATCGGTGGGCGCTGCTCGTCCCGACGGAATGCCAGACCGAATTCGTAGCGCAGTGTCGGGCGAAAAGGTCGGGTGACAACCGGCAAATGAGTGAAGTGACTGGCCAGTAATCCATTGACGATCGACACCCCCAGGCCCTCGGCGACAAAGCTGCAGGCGGCGCCGACCGAATGCACTTCGATGCGCACTTGCGGTGTCAGGTTGACGGCTCGAAACACCTGATTGAGCTCGGCGCGCAAGGCCCGTTGCCGGCCCAGCAACACCAGCGGCACATTGCGCAGATGCTGCACGTCGATCACTGCATGGCGGGTCAACGGATGATCCGCGGGCATGACACAGACGCCTTCGGTTTCCAGTACCGGTTCAATGTCGAAGTCGGACAGTTCCGTAGGCAAACGCACGAAGCCGAGATCGGCAGACCGGTCGAGCACGGCGCGCTCGATGGTGTCGTACGAGCCGGTGAGCAACTCGACGACGATGTCGTCGTGACTCTTGAGAAATTCGGCAACGATTTTCGGCAGCAGCTCCTGGGTCATGCTGGTCGGCACGCCCACCTTGAGCAGGCTCTTGTGCGAGCGACCGATGCGCAGCTCATCGGCCATGCGTTGAATGCGCTGCATGCCATCCACCAGACCGCTGACCTCGGCGAGCAGCTCTTCAGCTTCCGGCGTGGCCATCAAACGACCCTTTTTGCGCAGGAACAAGGCGAAGCCCAATGCTTCTTCCAGCTGCGTGAGCAAGCGGCTGACGGCCGATTGGGATAGCCCCATGCGAGTGGCGGCGCCGATGGTCGAACCGGTGGCCATGATGGCTTTGAAAGCCTCGAGTTGCTTGATATTCACGCTGCCGATTCCCCTGGTTTTGCAACGGTGCACGCCCGCGAAAAACCAGCTTTCGCATAGCCTGATGCGCTTCTCGCATAACGTTGTGGACGCGCTGTGGAGCCGTTAGTGTCCGCCGCAATGCGCCGCTGAGTCCAGCTTCGCAGGCCAACAAAATCGAGACCCATCCCGATTCCGGGACCTTTGCGACTGCCCATAAAACCGATAATGCGGGGCTGAGGAAAACACCATGCGTGGACTGTTCACGAGAGGCGGCATTGTGTCCGCAGGATTGCTGGCGGGTCTGTCGCCAGAGCTGATGGCCCAAGGATTTTTCGAGGATTCCCAAGGCAAACTGACCTTGCGCAATTACTACTTCAACGATGGCTATCGCGACGGTGGCGAGGACCGCAAAGAGTGGGCGCAGGGTTTCTTGCTCAACCTGCAATCGGGCTACACCGAGGGTACGGTGGGGTTCGGT
This sequence comes from Pseudomonas sp. B1(2018), assembly GCF_003097365.1. Lineage (NCBI taxonomy): Bacteria > Pseudomonadati > Pseudomonadota > Gammaproteobacteria > Pseudomonadales > Pseudomonadaceae > Pseudomonas > Pseudomonas sp. B1(2018). Next base: position 33,053 of record NZ_PYUK01000007.1, on the reverse strand, counting down.
CTGGATGCGCTGGGCCTGGCCGGCCTGAAGCTCGACTCCAGCCCGACCCATGCGGGCACCGGTTTGCTGCCGGTGCACGACGATGGCCACGCAGCGGATGGTTTTTCCAGCCTGGGTATCACTGCAAAAATGCGAATCGGCGAGGCCGTGATCAAGGCCGGTAACCTGATGCCGAGGATTCCGGTGCTGGTCTACAACGATGGGCGCCTGTTGCCGCAAACCTTTCGCGGTACGCAAATCGAATACAGCGGCATTCGCGATCTGTACTTGCACAGCGGTCATCTGGACAAGTTCAAGCAGCGCAACTCCACCGACAGCGTCGATATCTATCCACAGGGCTACACCGGCAGCAAAGGCACTGACTTTGATTTTGCCGGCGCCACCTACAAGTTCACGCCCACCCTCAGCGGCACCTGGTATTACGGGGAGATGCGTGAGTTCTACCGGCAGCAGTTTTTCGGTCTGGTGCATAAACAACCGATGGGCAGTGGCAGCCTGACCAGCGATTTGCGCTACTTCATCAGTGGCGATGCCGGTGAGGCACGCAATGGTGCGGTGGATGCCGATATGTTCAGCGGCCTTTTCACCTATCGCCTCGGCGGCCATGCACTTGGCCTGGGTTATCAGAAAGTCAGCGGCGATACGGCATTGCCCTACACCAGCGTGTCGACGGTCTATTCGTTTTCCAATGCCGGCGTCGGAAAGTTCATCCAGGCCGGTGAGCGGACCTGGATGCTGCGCTACGACTATGACTTCGCTGCGTTTGTGCCTGGCCTGAGCCTGATGACCCGTTACTACAAGGGCGAGAACGGGGACTACAAAGGACGCGAAGCCCGGGAGTGGGAATCCGACACCAATCTGCGATATGTCATACAGAGCAGCGCGTTCCAAGGCGTAGGCATCGAAGTGCGAAAAGCCACTTATCGTTCTACCTACGCCAGCGATCGAGATAACTATCGCCTGTACCTGACTTATGACATCGCATTGTGGTAACCCATTGACCCGGCCCACCCATCAAAGCTGACAAGGCCCGCCCAGTGCGTAATGCTGCTCACTTAAGAGATAGAGCGAACAATAAGCATCCTGTGGCGAGGGAGCTTGCTCCCGCTGGACTGCACAGCAGTCCCATTTTTTGGGCCGCTTCGCGCCCCAGCGGGAGCAAGCTCCCTCGCCACAGATACAGTGTTCGTCCTTAAGTGAACCGCATTACACCCAGTGCAGGCCTTATTGCATCCGGGGTTTGATCATTCATGCCTCACACCGCACCCTGTGGGAGCGGGCTTGCCCGCGAAGAAGCCAGCGAAACCGCCCGGATGTTTTCCAACCGCAGGTCCCCGCGTCACCACCCTCTCTCCCGGAGAAACCCATGCGCCAAGCCCTCCTGATCATCGACGTACAACCCAGCTTCGCCCCACCACAGTGGCTGGTCGAAGGTATCCAGCCACTCCTCGGCACCCTGCCCAGTGTCGCCACGGTCGAGCGTCACGACGAGTCCATAACCCCCTTCGAAAAACAGCTTGGCTGGCACCCCGCGCCGGACGATGACAGCCTGATCCCCGCCGACCGCATTTTCATCAAGCACGGCTACGCCCCCACGCCGCAAACCATCGACTACCTGAAAAGCCTGAACGTCGAGCGCGTGCTGGTGTGCGGCCTGCAGACCGAAACCTGCTGCCTGGCGGCGGGGTTTGCGCTGTTTGATGCGGGCTTGCAGCCAACCTTGATTACGGATTTGACGGTGGGGTCGTCGCTGGACCGGACGGGAGGGTTGGGGGTCAGGCTTTGGGAGCATCATTTCAAGCACACGGTGAGATCGAGCGACCTGTGACTTCACCGCGTCCTAGGACATTTCCCGCAAAACGCATCGCCTTTCATGAACTGGCGGACGCAGCTTCTCGACGATAGCCTTCTTGGGTCGCTGCACATCAGCGATCGGCTTTGACAGGCTGAAGAGCAACCTTCCACTCCTCCTGATAAAACGGCATGCTTCCGCGCGTTCTGTCTTTATGGTGGCTGTGCGTGGGGCATCTTCGGATGCACCGGTTTTGTGCTCTCCGGTCTGTCAACCCGCGTACAGCTGCCACCCACATCTGATTGACAGCAGATAGTTGGCAGCTCCTTCAACCAAAGACGGAGCACAATCTTGAAAAAACATAGCCCCAACCCGCCAGACACTTCACCAGACTCAACTACCGAATCACCCGACTTATCCAACCTCTCCAAAACTACCGAACCCGCCATCAGCGCCCGCCTGCGCAACCCCAATCACCTCGACCCCGTCAGCCACGTCTTCACCATCCGCCCCAACATAGACACGCCGTCCCTGCTCACCCACGCCAGCGAAACCCTCGCCTCGCTCAACGTCATGAGCACCGACCTTGCCTGCGATCTTGAGAGTTCGCGTCGCAACATCGCCCTGGCGATCCAGCAGTTGGCCGTGCTGGCGCAACTGCTGGTGAACCGGGCACTGGACAACATCGCGCCACTCGACGAAGCAGAGGTTTGAGAGGGATCGAGACATGCCGATGCCAGACAGGTGAGCCGCCGGGCAAACACGAACCCGCAAAGCCCTTCTACACTCAATCCGCAATCGCCCTGTCCCCCCCTCGAATAGGCCCCCATGACCACCCTCACCGACCGTTTTAAGCAAGGCAAGGATGCACGCAAGAAGTGCTCGCGCAGTTCGCAAGCGTCCCTGGGCAATGTCGACCGCGACCCGATTCCGCTGATCAAGGCGTCTAGTGAAGGACGCGTCAAATCGCTGGTGGAGCTGCGCTACGGGCGCATGCTGGTGTCGCCGTTCACCTTCTATCGCGGCAATGCGCTGCTGCAGGCCCATGACCTGGCGGGCACTTCGAACATGGGGCTGGTTTCGCCGATTTGTGGCGATAGCCACTTGATGAATTTCGGCGGTTTCGCAACGCCGGAACGCAACCTGCTGTTCAGCGTCAACGACTTCGATGAAGCCCATCCCGGGCCGTGGGAGTGGGACTTGAAACGCCTGGTGGCGAGTTTTCTGGTGGCCGCCCGCGACTTGCGCCATGGCGAGTCGGTTGAAGAAAGCATCTGCCATGAGGTGGTGAGTGCCTATCAGAAAACCATGCTCGAATGCGCCGAACAAAGTTCGCTGGAAACCTGGTACGAATCCATCAGCTATGACGACCTGCTGGCGCAGGCCAACAAAAGCACTCTGGAGCACGTGGAACGCGCCATCGAAAAAGCCGAGCGTCGCACCCATGCCGAACTGCTGCCAAAAATCAGCGAACGCGACGCCCATGGGCGTCTGATCATTCGCGATGACCTGCCGGAAATTTTCCACCTGCACAAGAACACCACGCTGCTGGACGCCGATGATGACTGGTTGCGCCTCTCGGACTGGCGCCCGCTCTACGACACCTTCATGCGTGACTATCGCGGCACCCTGCAAGCGGACCGCCGTGATCTGCTCTCGCGTTTTCATGTGCAGGACATGGCGTTCAAGGTGGTGGGCGTCGGCAGTGTCGGCACCCGTTGCCTGGTGGCGCTGCTGACCGACGATCAGCAGTTCCCGTTGTTCCTGCAATTCAAGGAAGCGCGGCGTTCGGTGCTCGCCGGCTACGTGAAGGCCAGGTCGCGGGTGCGGCATGAAGGGCAGCGGGTGGTTGAGGGTCAACGCTTGATGCAATCGGCCAGCGACCTGTTCCTCGGCTGGACCACCGGCCCCAGCGGGCGGCATTTCTATGTGCGGCAATTGCGCGACATGAAAATTTCCGCCGAACTCGAGACTTTCGATGGCGATGCCTTCGCGGCCTATGGCCGGCTTTGCGGCCGGGCCCTGGCTCGGGCCCATGCCAAGGCTTCCGGGCACGCGGCGGTGATCAGCGGCTACATCGGCAAGAGCGAGGCATTGGCTGATGCGCTTTACAAATACGCCAAGGGCTATACCGAGCAGAACGAGCGCGATTTCGAGCGATTCCAGCAGGCTTGCCGCAAGGGCCGTTTACGTGCGCGGTCGGAAGCCGACTTTGCTGCGGATCATTTGCCGTAGCGGTGTCGCAGGCTCTGGTGCGGGGCTTTGATCGAGATGAATTTTTCTTCACCCCACCCTCTCGCGCCAGCCTGTACATTTCGCTCGCTCATTCAAGAAACTACGGTTTGCCCGCCCTCCCGCGGGCTTTTTTTTTGGTTGTTTCGGGGAGCATACCTATCCATTTCTGCGGTAACTGCCGCCTATGGCTTCGCTTTTACAGCACCGCGAGGCGAACTAACGCTCGACCTCATTGTTTGGTGGTGCACGTTCCCCTGTAGGAGCTGCCGAAGGCTGCGATCTGGAGATTGCTGAAGATCAAGATCAAAAGATCGCAGCCTTCGGCTGCTCCTACAGATATTTCGTTATCTGTTTTCCCTTGGGATTCCCCCAAGCCGAGGCGTCTGTGCGCCGCGGTGCAGTTGTTACGCCCACTCAATTCACTGGCTGAGTCTGAGCCGCCGGCACCGGTTGTTGCGCTTTGGAGAGCACCGGCTGTTCCAGCCTCGCTCGCCCGTAGAACGCCAGCGCCGTCAGCAAACACGCCAGCCACACGAAGATCCCGGCCCAAAAGGTGTGGGACATGTAGTGCCAGCCTTGCAGCACCCGCGTTGTGCCGTAGATGAAACCGAGGGTCAGCGAGCCGTACATGATCGCCTTGGAATAGCGCCAGCGATAACGGCGCGCCACGAAGTACAACGCCAGCATGGTGAAACCGCCCGAGGCATGTCCGCCCGGCCAGCAGCGCCCTTCACCGGCAACTTTCAGCAGGTCGAAATTCTCGTACCACTCGACGTGCTCCATTTTGCCGCCGTACAGGGTGGTCTCGATCGGGCAATACACGCTGGTGTGGCCCTTGAGATAGTGAATCACACCGGTGCTGATGGAGAACGCGAACACCACGTAGAGAAAATCGCGACGGTGGCGGGTGGCAAAGCGCAGCACCGGTGCGACTTTGATTTTTTCCAGGAAGGCGATGATTTTCGAATGTTTTTCAGCCTTCAGGCGCGGCCAGAGAAACGACAGCAAGGCACCGATAATCGCAATTTCGCCAGTCCAGTTCGGGATGATCCGCGCCCATTTATGCGTGATTTTTTCGAACAGGTGGACCTGGTCCAGCGGGTACGTCTGCGTCACCGGGTCAAAAAAATAGTTGTTGAAGGCGATGTCGATGCTGGTCATGTCGAACATCAGGAACACCACGACCGCGCAGGCCAGCGGAATACCGAAATTCACCCAGTAAAAGCGGTAGCGAGAGGCGGTCAGCATTGTGAATCCTGATTCAGAAAGAGGAAGGAAAAACTCAATGAGTGCTCACCGAGCTCCAGTCGGAAGCTTCGATAAAGCCAAGCATGTGCGGAGTCTGTGGGGTTTCGGCGGAAATAAACAGCGAAGCGCCATAACCCAGGGTCGAAGGCGGTAACGCGAGCTCTTTTTCCAGTTGCTCCATGCACTCGCTGTGAGTCACCAGAACCAGGTTACGCCCGGCCACTTTATGCGCAAGCGCGTCACGCAGCATGGTGCCCTTGCAACTGATCAGCCAGTCCTCTCCCGTGCCCACCTTGTTGAACATGAAGTTGGCCGTCTGAGCCGTACGCAGGATCGGGCTGTGATAGATGTCGGCCTTGCCCAGGCCAAGGTGTTTGAACTGTGCCCCGAGGCTCTCGGCAATGCTGCGAGAGCGCTCGGTAATGCCGTCATTGCCAACCAGGCAAGGCGCCGAGGAGTGATCGCAACGCTCGACGTGGCGCACCAGCACGATCACGTCGCCCTTGGCCCATCCAGTCATCAAAGCCTGTGCACCGGCCACATTGCCGTGAGCCAGGTCCGGTGCAGTGGCGGGACGCAGCAAAAAAAAGGTCAACGGAATCACCAGCAGCGCCGAGGCCAACACCACCGCAGCGTTGCGATAGCGGGCGAAGCGCTTCAGATCGATCGAGCGTTTTATCCCGAAAAGACTCAGTCTCAATTCCACATCAAGCCGCCTCGCCGGCACGCACCACCTCATTAGATCCCGGGAGGTTAAAGAAGCGTGCGTCGGTGGCAGGTGAAACACATGTGAAAAAAAGCTTAAAAGCACTGTAAAAATCTTGTTACAGAATCCGTTTGGAAAAATCCTTTCAGCTCCCGCCATTGCTGCCGATACATCCTGCTTACACAGCTTGGCGGCCCCCAAAAAAAACAATCTTCCAGCCAACCGACAACAAAGAAGCACTACGTTCCTGGAGGAATTTGATGAATAGCTGGTTCGGCAACATCAGCGTGAACCTGAAACTGGGCCTTGGATTTGGCCTCGTGCTGGCACTGACCTGCGTCCTCGCCCTGACCGGCTGGAGCAGCCTGGGCGGGTTGATCGACCGCAGCAACTGGATGAGCGACATCACCCAGCTCAACGCCGGCCTGACCAAGCTGCGTGTGGTCCGCCTGCAATACATGCTGACCAACGGCGACGAAACCGCCGCGCAGGGCGTGCAAACCACCCTCGACGCCTTCTCGGCCCAACAACAGGCCCTGCTGGCGAAGTTCAAGAGCCCGGAAAACCTCAAGCTGCTCCGGGAACAGGGCACCGTGATTGAGGCCTACAGGACATCCCTGGGCAAGATGCGCAACGCTTATCGCGCCGGCAACAGCGCCCGCGACGCCATGAGCGTCAACGCCGAAACCGCCAACTCGCTGATCAATGACATCAACACCCGCGTGCAGCAAATGCCCCTGAGCGACCAGCGCTTCGAACAGTTCCAGGCCATTACAGCGGCCAAGGAAGCGTTCCTGTTGGCGCGTTACGAAGTACGTGGTTACACCGCCACCACCAATACCGAAACCGAGCAAAAAGCGGTCGGCCAACTGGACACCGCCATCGCCAGCCTGAAACCGCTGAATGCGCATTTCGCCGACACCCAGCAAGACGCCCTGCGTCAGCTGGAAACCGCGCTGGGCAACTACCGCAATGCCTTGCAGGCCTACAAGGCCGCCAGCAACGACGCGGTGCAGGCGCGCAAGGAAATGACCGACCAGGGCGCCGCCATCGTGTCCCAGAGTGATCAGCTGTATCAGATCCAGCTCGACCGCCGGGACGCCGAAAGCGCCCAGGCACGCACGCTGCAACTGATCAGCACATTGCTGGCATTGTTGGTGGGCATCATTGCCGCCGTGGTCATCACGCGCCAGATCACCCGTCCATTGCGCGAAACCCTGGCGGTGGTCGACCGCATCGCCAGCGGTGACCTGTCCCAGAACGTGCTGGTCACCCGTCGTGACGAACTCGGCGTGTTGCAACAAGGCATCGCACGCATGGGCGTGACCCTGCGCGACTTGATCAGCGGCATCCGCGACGGCGTGACCCAGATCGCCAGCGCCGCCGAGGAACTGTCGGCCGTGACCGAACAGACCAGCGCCGGGGTCAACAGCCAGAAAGTCGAGACCGATCAGGTCGCGACCGCCATGCACGAGATGACCGCCACCGTGCAGGAAGTCGCGCGCAACGCCGAAGAAGCTTCGCAAGCCGCTGCGGCGGCGGACGGCGAAGCCCGTGAAGGCGACAAAGTGGTCAACGAAGCCATCGCCCAGATCGAGCGCCTGGCCAGCGAAGTGGTGCGTTCCACCGAGGCCATGAGTGTGCTGCAACAGGAAAGCGACAAGATCGGCAGCGTCATGGACGTGATCAAGGCCGTGGCCGAACAGACCAACCTGCTGGCGCTCAACGCCGCCATCGAAGCGGCCCGCGCCGGTGAAGCCGGTCGTGGTTTTGCCGTGGTGGCCGACGAGGTTCGCGGCCTGGCCCAGCGCACGCAGAAATCCACAGAGGAAATCGAAGGCCTGGTGGCCGGCCTGCAGAACGGCACGCAACAAGTGTCCGCCGTGATGAACAACAGCCGCGTCCTCACCGACAGCAGCGTGGCCCTGACCCGCAAGGCCGGCGAGTCACTGGAGAGCATCACCCGCACGGTGTCCAACATCCAGTCGATGAACCAGCAGATCGCCGCGGCGGCCGAACAGCAAAGCGCCGTGGCCGAGGAGATCAGCCGCAGCATCATCAACGTGCGCGATGTGTCGGAGCAGACGGCTGCGGCGAGCGATGAGACCGCCAAGTCCAGCGTTGAGCTGGCGCGGCTAGGTGGTCAATTGCAGCAGATGGTGAGCCACTTCCGCGTTTGACCGTATACCTGCGGTGATTGAAAGACCCATTCGAGGGCAAGCCCGCTCCCACAGGTAAGGTGTCGAACACAGAATCTGTGAACGACTCAAAACCCTGTGGGAGCGTGGCTTGCCCGCGATGGCAATCTACCTGTCAGCGAAGATGTTCAGGCCTCCCAAGGATTGATGACTTCAATCCCGGAAAATCCGAAATCTCGAACATTGCGGGTGGCTATGGCAGCCCCATGGCTTCGGCAAATGGCGGCAATTTGCGCATCTGCCATTGAAACTGCACGCCCGTTTGCTTCAGCACCCGCTGTCAGCGCTGCGTACTCAACAGCGGCATGCGCATCAAATGGCAAAATCCTGCCAGCAAAGTCCTCTTCGAACATTGCCATGGCATGGGCTTCAAGTTTTTGTTTGCGCTTGCCCGAAGGCAGGCGCGCGATGCCGTGGAGTACTTCCGCCACCGTTACCGCACTGACTGCCAGATCCATCGCCGGCTGCGCATCAACCCAGGCAAGCACCCGGCTTTCAGGCTCGACTCGCATAAACTCTGAAAGAACGTTGGTATCGAGCACTATCATTCAGAAAAATCCACCGCCGTTGCTTTCTCTGAACGCTCAGGCAGATCAAGCTCGACTCCACCCAGAGTGCTGAAACGATTGCGGATCCTACTTCCAAGTCCACCGGCGCGATCAACAGTCGCCAAGGCCCTGCCCAGAATCAGGCGAGCCTCTTCTTCCATGGAATGTCCGTTATGAGCCGCTGTGATGCGCAGTTGCTCCTTGAGCTTCTCATCAAGGTTTCTAATTGTGATGCTGGCCATGATGCCTCCTGCAATCAATGAAATCATTGATTGCAGGCTAGCACATTCTGGCAAACCAAAACCCGGCAATCTTCCGAATGGCCAATATCACCGCGTCCCACGCTGGCGCAATGCCGACGGCATGAAGTACGCGTCTTCCGGCACCGGTTGGGTGAAGTCCACGGTGCCCTGCTCTTCGTTATCCAGGTTCTGCACGTAGTAACGACGCGCCTGCAGGTCATGGAATACGTCCAACGCGCTCCAGGTGGTGGGCAGGTCGTAGAAGTTTTTCAGGTAGGCCATCGACACCCGCCACAACTCCCCTCGCCCGTCGTATTGATCGACCAAGGCGGCGCCCCAACTGTCCTCGTCGAGAAACAGCACACGCTTGGAATAGATATGCCGCGCACCCGGCTTGAGCGTGCCTTCGACCACCCAGACCCGGTGCAGCTCATAACGGGTGTATTGCGGATTGAGGTGGCCCGGTGTGAGCAGCTGCGCGTACTTCACTTCGGGGCTGCCGACTTTGTAGTTGTTGTAGGGAATGTAGACCTCTTGCTTGCCCTTGAGCTTCCAGTCGTAGCGGTCCGGCGAGCCGTTGAACAGGTCGGTATCGTCCGCCGTGCGCAGGCCGTCGGACGAGGCGATCGGGGTGTCATAGGCGAGGTTCGGCGCCCGCCGCACACGGCGTTGGCCCGCATCGTAGACCCAGGCCTGACGTGGGTCCTTGAGCTGGTCCAGGGTCTCGTGAACCAAGGCCGCACCACCCGCCAGGCGGGCCGGGCTCTTCACGAAGGCCAGGTAGTAGAACAGGATGTTTTTCAGGTCGGCGAATTGCCCGCCCGGGCGGTAATAGTTGAAGAGCCCCTCCTGCTGCGAGGTCACAAGCGCGAAGCTGCCGTTGCGTTGCACCGGCGCTTCCGAGGCACGACGGACCACATAGATGCCGCGATAACGGGTGATGTGGTTCCACAGCACCTCGACCCCGTCCTTGGGCACCGGGAACGGCACACCGCCATAGGCATCGGCAAATCCGGTGCCGCCATCGAGCAGCTTGGTCGCGGTGGCATTCTTCAAGGTGTTGTCATACAGCCACTGCGGCGCCGAGCCAGAGCGGCGTGAAGGATAGACCGGCATCTGGAAGGTGTCGGGGTAGCTGTTGAACAGGGCGATCTGACCCGGGCTGAGGTGGGCCTTGTACTGTTCAAGGTTGGCCTTGGTAATGGTGAACAGCGGCTTGTCCGCCGCATAGGGGTCCGGGTGATGCTGGCCAGGCTTGTAGCCCGCCGGCGCCTGGGTGATGCCGCCGGTCCAGGCCGGAATGGTCCCGGCGGCGTTGCCGGCACGCTCGGCGCCCATTGGGGTCAGGGTGGTTTTCAGTTGTTCGGCCAGTTGGGGCGTGACCGCGGCCAGCGCGCTGCCGGCGGCCAGGCTCAGGAACAGCGCCAGGGTGGTCTTGGTCAGTCGTGAAGTGTGAAACATGATCGTTCTCCGAAATACAAAAACCTGTGGGAGCTGGCTTGCCAGCGATAGCGGTGGGTCAGCCAACATTGATGTCGAATGTGCTGCCGTCATCGCGGGCAAGTCCGCTCCCACAGGGGGATGAGATGAGCTTTCACAAGAAGTACTTGAGGTTGAAGCCGATGTTGTCGCGGTCACGCAGGCCGTTGTCCTGCCCGCCGCCATAGAACTCGGTGTACTGCAGCTCGGCCTCCAGCCTGTTCTGGTAGTTGGCCTTGATCCCCAGGGTGTAGGCCTTGCGGCCCTCGATGACGTTGCCCGCCTGATAGCTGTTGCCCTCGAAGTCATCCTTGTAGACGACATAAGGCGAGACGTTGACCCCGGCATACACGTCGTTCCAGGTGCCGTTGAGCATCGCGGTGTAGCTGTAGGAGTTGCGGTTGACCTGGTCGTCGCGCTCGCCACCGGACACATAGGAAAAGTTGCCGGTGCCCGCGTAGTAACGGTTGCTGCCGTCATAAGCGGTGTACTGCAGGCTGCTGCCGCGCAGGTGCTCGGACGCCAGCTCGAATACGCCGAACATCGAGTCGAACGACAGGCTCGGGCCAAAGTTGTAGATGGTGCCCAAGGACGTGTTGAACGCTTCCACCCGCTCGGCGTTATTGATCTGGCTGTCGAGCGTGACCTGCTGCCCGCCGATGTTGATGGTCTGGCCGCCCGCCGCTGCGGCGGCACCGTTGGCCAGGTCGCCGATCAGGTCGTTGGTGGCGGCGACCCCGATGGGCAGGTTCGGCCGATACGCCACTTCACCGAACACCGACGCCTGGCCCAGGGTGGTGTTGAAACTGAAGCCGTACATGCGGATGTCTTCGGCGTAGCGCCGGTGCGCCTGAATATTGCCCAGCACATCCACGGTCGCCAGGCCGTTGGCCAACTGCCCCGCCTGGCTGCCGGCGACACCGGTCAACAGGTTGGTCAGGGCATTCATGTCGATGCCCTGGTACCCGCCCAGATCGGCGGAAATGGTCGGTTCCTTGGCGTGGTAGTTGACCATGTACAACCCGAACTCGGTGCTGTTGAGTGCTTCTGCGATGTAGCGAAAAGCGAAACCGAACTGGCCGTCGTTGCGCGCGTTGAAATCCTTGCCGATCGTGGCCACCTTGACGGTGTTGCCAAAGGTCGGGGTGACCCCGTTGGCATACAGGCCGGTGGTGCTCAGGGCCTGGTTGAGCAGCGGGTTGTTGCCCAGCGCGCTGTACAGATCGATCACGTTGCCGAAGCCTGGCACCGGAGTGTCCAGCGCGGTACCGCTGAAGTTGTTGTAGGCGGTGTTGCCGCCGTCGGCGAACAGGTCCGTCTGCGAGTAGAACGTGCCGACCGGGTCGATGCGGGTTTCCTTCCAGTTGGTCTGGTAAAAGCTTTCCATGGTCAGGCTGTCGGTCAGGCCGATGTTGAAGCTCAGTGCTTCCACCGGGACCAGCACTTCCTTGACTTCGGCCCCGGGCAAACGGTACTTGGCCGCATCCACCGGGTTGGTGGTGTTGATCCCGCCACGGTAGAAAATCCCCTCGCCCCAGTTGAACACCTGGCGCCCGATACGTGCGGTGACCGGCATCTGCGCCACGTCCCAATTGCCATAGAGGTAGGCGTCGAGCAACTCCACCCGGCTGCCGGCGATGTCGCGGGTCTGGCTGGTGAAATGGTCGTCCTGCGGGTAACTCTGACTGGGTTGCGACGGGTTGTTGTTGTCGTAGTAATCGTTGCGCTTGTCCATCAGTTGGGTGTCGTAGAACGCGGTACCGCGCACGAACATCCCGTAGTTCTGATAGTTGGCCTCGAGCTCCGAGGTGATCTTGTACACCTCGGAAACCAGCCCCGTGTCGAAGTTGCGATTGCCGTCGTTGGTGTTGACGTCGTCGTTGTTCTTGTCCCGGCCCTGGACCCGCCACAAGCGGCCATAAGACAAGGTACTGTCGAATGAACCGGTGACCTGGTTGTCCAGCACGCTGAACTCCTCGGCCTGCACGCCGTCGACCGCGCACAGTTGCAGCAGCCCTGCCAGACCCACGCCGGGAAGCGCCGCGCCAGACAGGCGAAATCGAGTGCTCATGATCTGTTCCTCTTTCCCTGGATTATTGTTTTTGTGTGCGTTACTGCGATGGCTGGGGCGCCAATCCCGCACTGGCATAAATCCGGCTGTGCGCGCCGAAATGTCCCAGCAGTTTGAACAGCTGTCGGTTAAGTGCCGGATGGTCGAAGTCTTCGCGCTGCAACTGATTACCGCGGCTGAAATCGCCGGTGATCGGTGCTGTGTCCAGCCATTGGCCGATGGCTTCATCGAACGCTGCGGACTCGTCGACGGACTCGGCACTCACCACTTCGCGCAGGTAGTCCACCGAGTACGGCGGGTAACGGGCGTCCTGGGCGGAATCGGCATAGGCGTCGAGCATCGGATGGGGCTGGCCCGTGCGCAGCAATCGACGCAACCAGCTCGACTGATACTTCTCCACTTCCATGTGCCGGGTCGCAACGCGTTCGATGGACGCCTGCTTGTCGGCCGCGAAACCGGCCAGTGCCTTGCCTTCCAGCAGAAGCAGACTGGCGAGGTCGACACCGGGCAATGGCTTGGCGTGATAAGGCTGGGTCAGGTCCTGAATGTGGTGCAGGCCCCAGCCGAGAAAGCGATAACCCCAATACGGATGGCCGGTGGCAAAGGCCAGTCGCGCCAATCCCATGTATTGATAGGCGCGCCAGTCAGGCCAACTGCGTTCGAGAAATCCGGCAGCGGCGTACACCACCGGGCTCTCATGGAAGAACCCCATGTGGAACGGAGCCTGGGAGCTGTACTGAAACCGCGCATCACCGAACGGCTGCGAGCCGAAGCCGTACAGCGCGCCGACGTCGCCGGGGTTGTCGCTGAACAGGTTGATGTCGTGACCGTAGTCCGGCTCATCGGCAGCGCTGGCCAACACGGCCAGGGGCGCGACTTGTTCGTGGTCAGCGACAACGATGAAGCGCTGGCGATTCCACGGTGACAGGGTCTGCTCGACCATGACCTGCTCGGCCTTGAGGTGTTCACGCTCGGGTTGATCCTTGCCCGGCATCGGCTGGATGACCATCGCCAGATGAATCTGTGGATTGATGCGCAGTGCGGTGAGAAAGTCGTGGCGCAGATTGTCCCCAGGCACGGCTGGCAATCGCAGGTTGTCGGGGCGCGGCGGGTACTGGGCGAAGTGCTCGCGGGCGAAGCGCTCCTGCTCGTCGAGCAACGCGCTCACGGCCTCGTATTGTTGCGAGAGAAACTGCTCCAGCGGCTCGACTTCGACCTGCGGTGCGTCGCGCAAGGCCGGCAGGTCCTGCAACGCCAGGTAGCTGCCCACCGTATGGTTGGACCAGCCCCACGCCGTCGGCGCCGTTCCACAAAGCAGCAACAGGAGGAATGTCAGCTTCATTGCCTGGTTCTTATTGGATGTGCAGTGAGGGTTGAGCCTAACAACCGCCCCTGCCCCTGACACTGTCCAATCTCACCAGAAAAGTTCTCCGATAGCGCCACATGCACGACGCAAAAAACACCACGGACAATGTGGGAGCGAGCTTGCTCGCGATGGCGGTGGGTCAGTCACCATTGATATCGAATGTACTGCCGTCATCGCGAGCAAGCTCGCTCCCACAGGGTTCCCGGGTATTTTCCTAAGCGGGGTAACCGGTGATTTTGCGGATGCTCTGGTACAACGGCTTGAGCTGTCGATACATGCGCAGGTAGACCTCTTTGTACAGTCGCTCATAGACCTGCTGCGCCTCGGGTTGCGGAAGGAATACCGCACCGACCCGCGTCATCGCGGCCATCGCCGTGGGGAAATCCGCGTGCAGTCCCAGCCCCACCGCGCAGCAAATGGCCGCGCCCAGGCCGGAGGCTTCGTAGACATGCGGACGCTCGGCCGGCAGGCCGAAAATGTTCGCCGTAAGTTGCATCGCGGCATCACTCTGGGAGCCGCCACCGGCGACGCGCAAGCGCGTGATGGAGACACCCGAACGCTTCTCGATCTTCTCCATGCCCTGGCGCAAGGCATACGCCAGGCCTTCGAGGATGGCCCGGTAAATGTGTGCGCGGGTATGCACGTCGCCGAAGCCGATCATCGCGCCCTTGGCTTCCACACCCGGCTCGCGGATGCCGGGCGACCAGTAGGGTTGCAGCATCAACCCCATGGAGCCCGGCGGCACGGCCTCGACCAGCGCATCGAAGAGTTGCTCGGGCTCCACGCCCTGGGCTTTGGCCTGCTGCATTTCCCGCAGGCCGAACTCATTCTTGAACCAGCTGACCATCCAGTAGCCGCGATAGATCATCACCTCGCAGTTGAACTGATCCGGCACCGCCGCGGGGTAAGGCGGAATCAACGGGACGATTTCCAGGTAGCGCGAGCGGGTGCTGGTGATCGTCGCCGTGGTGCCGTAGGACAGGCACACGGTGTCGGCGTCGACGACGCCGGAACCCACGACTTCGCAGGCCTTGTCGGCCCCCGCGGCAATCAGCGGCAGCCCCTCGGGAATGCCGGTGTGGCGGCTGGCCTCGGCGCTGATGTAGCCGAGGGTTTCACCGGGCTTGTGCAGGCTTGGCAGTTGCTCGGGACGCACCGCCAGCGCCTGCCATTTCCAGTCGGTGGGTGCGGCCCATTTCAGGCGTTTGAAGTCGAAGGGCAAGTAACCGACGCAACAGCCCACGGAATCGACAAAGCGCCCACAAAGACGATGGGTGAGAAACCCCGAGAGCAGCAGGAACTTGTCGGTCGCCGCCCACACTTCAGGCTGGTGGCGGACGATCCAGTTGGCCTCGGCCTGGGCGCGGAAGTAGTCCACCGTGGCTTGCGCGCCGACCAGTTTGAACAACCAGCCCCACGGTCCCTTGATACCGCCTTCGACTTCGCTCTGACGCTGATCGAGCCACAGAATGGCCGGGCGCAACGGCTTGCCCTGGGCATCGACGTTGATCACCGTGCCGCGTTGGGTGGTCAGGGACACACCGGCAATCTGCGAGCGATCGATCCCGGTTTGCTGCCACACCTGCTGGCAGGCTTCACCCAGTTTTTCCCAGTAATACTCCGGGTCCTGCTCGGCCCACCCCGGTTGTGCCGAGTAATAGGCCTGCAACTCGACCTTGCCCTTGCCCAGCAGATTGCCCTGCAGGTCGAAGAGCAGCGCGCGCACGCTCTGGGTGCCATTGTCGATGGCCAACAGGTAACGCTTGTTCGGGTGGTTATCCATGGAGCTCTCTTCAATGGGCATCAATGCGTGGCATCCGGCAATCCGTGATGGCGTTGCCACAACGCCCGATATCGCTGTATCTCCTGCTGCCAACGCTCATCGTCCCAGCCCAGTCGTGGCTGGCAGAGTTGGCGAATGTCCGCAAAACAATCCTCGCCGCCGCGCGGCAGCAGCAGGCCCAGACGGGTGCGGCGCAGCAGCAGGTCATCGAGATGCAGAACCATTTCCGCCTCGCAGGCAACGGCCAGTTCCGCCCACAAGGTGTCCGTGCTGCCTACCCTTTCATGGCCCAATCGGGCGATCAGTCGCGCCAGCCTCGGCAGGTCACGGCCATGCCGCCCGGCCAGGCGCCGCCACTGGCTGGTGCTGAGCCCCGGTATCGCCAGCGGCGGCACGACGGCGAACACCGGCGCGGCGTCATCGTTGAAGGGCCGCTCGAGCATGCTCGCGCAGGCCCTGAGCACTTCGATCGCCTGCGGGCGAAAGGTGGTCAGCTTGCCGCCGGCCAGGGTCACGCAACCCGGCTCCTGCCACAGCACATGCTCACGGGTTTCATTCGACGGCTTGAGTTCACCCGCCACGTTGCCCACCACCGGGCGCACGCCCGACCAGGTCGACAGCACATCGGCTGCGACCACTTCAGCGCCGGGAAATTGTTGAGTGCAAGCCGCCAGCAGATAGTCGAGCTCCTCGGCGCTGATACTCGCGCTTTGATCCAGATCCTCGCGATGATCGAGGTCCGTGGTGCCGACCACCGTGGCACCCTCCCAGGGGAAAACGAACACCGGTCGACGGTCACGCTCGTGCAGGAAGGTGAAGGCTTGCGCCACGGGCAGGCGCCAGCCCGGCAACAACAGATGACTGCCACGCAACGGGCGCAACTGGCGAGGCGCATCGGGCAGGCGCAAGCGCTCGGCCCACGCGCCGGTGGCCACGGCCAACACCCCACAACGCACTGTCAGTGATCCGCCCCCCTCGCAGTCTTCGACCTGAACCCCGCAAACGCGTCCCTCCTCACGCAGCAATTGCTGCACGCGCACGCCGTTGAGCACCACGGCGCCGTCGGCCCGGGCCTCGCCCAGAACGCGCATCACCAGGCGGGCATCATCGGTCAGCGCATCGACAAAACAGGTGCCGCCCAGCAGGTCATGGTCCTTCACCCCGGGGGCCAGATACCGCAGTTGCTGCGCGTCATGAAAGCGATGGCTGCGCCGCCCGGCCAAGGCGTCATAAATGGACAGCAAACCACCCAGCACCCGCGGTCCGGGAAAACCGCCACGGTAATGCGGCATCATGAAACTCATCGGCTCGACCAGCCCCGGCGCTTCGTCCAGCAGCCTCTGGCGTTCACGCACCGAATCGCGGGTCAGGCGCCACTGGCCCTTGGCGATGTAACGCAAGCCGCCATGGACCATTTTCGAAGAGCGGCTGGAGGTGCCCCAGGCGAAATCGCGCTGCTCCAGCAGCAGGCAACGCCACCCTCGGCGCGCGGCTTCGCGCAGGATGCCGGCGCCGCTGATGCCGCCGCCGATGACGATCAGGTCCCAGGTTTCAGCCGCCAGCGTCGGCAGCACCTGCTGACGCCACGCCGCGTTCCAGTCCAGGCTCATGGCCGTCACTCCTGCAACAGCGTGCCAGGGTTCAGTCGCCCGGCCGGATCGAAGTGCCGACTCAATGCCTGCAGGGTGTCCATCGCCAGCGCGCCCTTCTCGCGCAGCAGGTACGGCGCGTGGTCCTTGCCCACGCCATGCTGGTGACTGATGGTGCCGTGGTTGTCGACGATGGTCTGGCTGGCCGCCTGCTTGAGTGCCTGCCAGCGCGCCAGGGTGGCGGGGTAATCCGCCGCCGGGCGAAACACGTAGGTGGTGTAGATGCTCGATCCTTCGCCGTAGACGTGGGACAAGTGGGTGAACACGTGGACCCGTTCGCCCTCCGCCGCCAAGGCGTCGCGCAGGCTGCTCTCGATCAGCGTGAGCAGGTTATCGACGTTGCTCCAGTCGGTGGCCGTTTCCAGGGTGTCGACCACGTAACCGGCGTTCCACAGGTTCTCGCGCAGGTAGGGAAAGCGGAAGCGGTTCTGCGCCCACTTCTTGCCGAGCAAGGTCCCGGTAAACACCCCGCCGAACGCCTTGAGGTGCTGCCGGGCCTGACGCAGGGACAGCGCATTTTGCCGACGGTTGCCGGTCACGCCGAACGTCAGCAGGCATTTGCCCTCGCCGGCGCCGCGCAGGGCCAGGTACTTTTCCAGCCAGGCGATCTGCTGCGGGTGACCGGCCAGCGCCAGCTGTGTTTCGGTTTCCACCGCGTTGGACAGGCGCAGCATCGACAGCGGCACGCGCGCCTGGGCCAACTGGCGGATGGCTTGCAGCGCCTTGGGCCAATCGGGCAGGAACACTCCGTAGAAACGTTCATCGGCGGGCAGTGCGCTGACCCGTACCTTCACCTCGGAAATGATCCCGAAACGGCCCTCACAGCCCAACACCAGTTCGCGCAGATCAGGGCCGGCCGCCGAGGCCGGAAAGGAGGGAATGTCCAACGGTCCGGCAAAGGTTTCCAGGGTCCCGCCGGCGAACAATTGCTCGATTCGCCCATAGCGCAATGACTGCTGGCCACTGGAGCGGCTGGCGACCCAACCGCCCAGGGTCGACAGCTCCCACGACTGCGGGAAATGCCCCAGGGTGTAACCACGGGCGCGTAATTGACTTTCCACCTGCGGTCCACTGGTGCCGGGGCCGAAGGTGGCCAGCAGGCTCTCTTCGTCGAGGTCCAGCAGGCGACTCATGCGGGCCAGGGAAACCGTCACCACCGGCCGCGCGGAACTCGGCGGGTTGATGTGACCGGCCACCGAAGTGCCGCCGCCATAGGGAATCAGGCACAGGTCCTGTTCATGGGCGAGCAGCAGTAAACGGCGAATCTGTTCAGCGCTCGTGGGATAGGCCACGGCGTCGGGATAATTGCCCAGCTCGCCCTCACGCAACGCCAGCCAGTCCGGCAGGCTCTGGCCGCGAGCATGCAGCAAACGATCATGGGCATCCACGCTGTACAGGAAGTGTTGCTGCAACCGCGACGGGGGCACGCGGGCCAATGCCGTCTCAAGCGTCGCGTCGGGCAGTGCTCGACCGTCACCCACCCGCCGGGCGAGAAAACTCGCGCCCTGGGCCGGCAGTTCGACCACCGTGGTTGCATCTCCCCAGCCGTTCCAGCGTCGCATGCGTGTGTCCTTTTGCGGTTCTTATCAGTGATATTTCAGGCCCCCATACTAGTCAGCCGCCGGAAAGTGTCACGGTCGCATCGGGCCAGTTCGAGTAGCCAATTGAGTCAAACGTCGCGCAGGCGTCAGCCATTTACTTTAGCCGTGGTTTCAAATTACCTTTCAGGGCATTCATCCGCGCACGCGGGCCTTGATCAAAGGAAGACGATCATGCAATCCCTGGGCTTCACTTCCGTTCCGCCGCTGCTCAAATACCTGCGTCATGCCGAACAACTGGGCATGGCCATCGAGCCTGCGTTGGCGGCTGCCGGGTTGCAGGCACAGCAGTTGAGCGACAACAGCCTGCGGTTGCCCGGTGAAGCCCATGAACGGCTGCTCGATTATTTCTGCGAACACTCGGGCGATCCGTTGTTCGGTCTCAACGCCGCGCGCTTTGTGTTGCCCAACTCCTGGAGCGTGCTGGGTTACATCACCATGAACTGCGCGACACTGGGCGATGCGATGAGCCGCATCATGCCGTTCGAGAAACTGGTGGGAGACATGGGCGTCAGCCGCGCCGAGGTGCAAGGCAGCGACGTGCACCTGATCTGGACCTGCCGCCATCAACGCCCGCGAATTCGCCGGCACCTGGTGGAAAACGTGCTCGGCTCCTGGCTGCAATACGCGCGCTGGATCGCCGACACGCAACTGTCGCCGGCCGCCGTCTGGCTGGAACATGCCTGCCCGGCCGACACGACGCTGGCACAGTACGAGCAGTTCTTCGACTGCCCGGTACTGTTCGACCAGCCTTATTCGGCGCTGATTGTGCCGTTGCCGTATTTGCAGTTGCCCTTGCGCCAGGCCGATGCGCAATTGCTGCGCACGCTGGAAGAACATGCCCAGGGGTTGATGGCCACACTGGAGGACGCGTCGCTGGAACAGCGGGTCAAAAGCATCCTGCGCCAGCTGCTCAAGGAGGGCCTGCCACGCAAGGAGCAGGTGGCCGAGCATCTCGCCGTGTCCGTGCGCACGCTGCAACGCCAGCTGCATCAGGCCGGTACGTCGTACCAGCAGATCCTCGATGACCTGCGCCAGGAACTGGCCGAGCATTACCTGCTCAACAGCACCTTGCCGATCCAGGACATCGCCCAATACCTGGGCTTCACCGAACCCCGCTCGTTTCACCGCACGTTCAAAAGCCGACGCGGGATGCCGCCCGGCGAGTTTCGCCAAACCCACCGGGTGCCGAACGAAGGCTGAAGGCTCAGGGATTGTAGGCTCAGAGACTGATCGCGTTGGTGAACACCAGCCGATTGCCGAACGGGTCGGCGATGGTCATGTCCTGGCTGCCCCACGGCATGGCCTGTATCTGTGGATGGGAAAACCTGTACTCCCTGGCCAACAGTTGCTGTTGAAATTGCTCCAGCTCATCCGTCTCGATCCGCAGGGCAGAACCCGGCGTGCTGTCGCCATGGTGTTCGGACAAGTGCAGCACACAATCGCCACGGGAGATTTGCAGGTACAGCGGGAAATCCGCTTCAAGTCGATGTTGCCAGTCGATCTTGAAACCGAGGAAGTCGACGTAGAACTCCACTGCCTTGGCTTCGTCGAAAATACGCAGGACCGGAGTGGTTTTGCCGAAGCTCATCGGATTGCTCCCAGACAATGAAAGACCTGTAGGAGCGAGCTTGCTCGCGATGGTCGTTAACGATGACGCGTCTCTACTGGATAAACGCGGCGCTCTTTTGTCCATCGCGAGCAAGCTCGCTCCTACAAAATACGTAACCGCCGAACCGCAATGATGGCCGGGCTTGATGTCAGCAATTCGGCTGGGTGGGGGGATTCTTTAATTGCACATTGCCACTATGTGATACAGGTCAAAAGATCGCAGCCTTCGGCAGCTCCTACAGGGAGCGATCTTTTCGTCCCGACTCAATCAATGAAACCCGTCACGCAAATCCCCTTGCCGCGCCAAAAACCGCCCTTCCCTGCTCCCGTTGGCCTGGCCATCGCGGTAACTCAACACACCGTTGACCCATACGCCCTCGATGCCTTGTGCCGCCCGCTGTGGATCGTTGAAATCAGCCACATCCCGGATGGTCGCCGGATCGAACAACACCAGGTCGGCCCAATGGCCTTCGCGGATTTCACCGCGTTCCTTCAAACCGAAACGCGCCGCCGACAGCCCGGTCATCTTGTGCACGGCGGTGTGCAGCGGGAACAGTCCTACGTCACGGCTGAAATGTCCGAGCACCCTGGGGAATGCGCCCCACAGGCGTGGGTGTGGGAACGGGTCTTCCGGCAAGCCGTCGGAGCCGACCATCGACAGCGGATGCGCGAGGATCCGGCGCACATCCGCCTCATCCATGCCGTAGTACACCGCACCGGCCGGTTGCAGTTGGCGGGCGGCATCGAGCAACGACAGGTTCCATTCGGCGGCGATGTCCATCAGGTCGCGGCCGCCCATCTCCGGGTGCGGCGTCGACCAGGTGATGGTGATGCGGTGGGCATCGGTCACCTGCTTGAGGTCCAGGGTTGATGAGCTCGCGGCATAGGGATAGCAATCGCAGCCCACGGGGTGTGATTTCGCTGCTTCTTCCAGGGACGCCAGCAATTGCGGACTGCGCCCCCAGTTACCGGCTCCGGCGCATTTGAGGTGGGAAATGATCACCGGGCTCTGCGCATGGCGACCGATCCGGAACGCCTCGTCCATGGCCTCCAGCACCGGCTCGAATTCACTGCGCAAATGGGTGGTGTAGACCGCGCCAAACGCGGTCAACTCTTCGGTCAGTTGCATCACTTCTTCGGTCGACGCCGAGAAGGCGCTGGCATAGGCAAGGCCGGTGGACAGGCCCAGCGCACCGGCCTCGAGGCTCTCGCGCAGTTGCTCGCGCATCGCGGCGATTTCTTCGGTTGTGGCGGTGCGCAACAGATCGTCGAGGTGGTTGCTGCGCAACGCGGTATGACCCACCAACGCGGCGACGTTCAGCGTGGTGTTCGCCGCTTCGACCGCCGCCCGATAGTCGCGGAAGGTCGGATAAACGAATGCAGCGGCCGTGCCGAGCAGGTTCATCGGATCCGGCGGATCCCCGCGCAAACTCACCGGTGAAGCACTGATCCCGCAGTTGCCGACGATCACCGTGGTCACGCCCTGGCTGAGCTTGGGCAGCATCTGCGGCTGACGAATGACCACAGTGTCGTCATGGGTGTGCACATCGATGAAACCCGGCGCCAGCACATGGCCCTGTGCGTCGATTTCTTCGTTGGCACGGGCATCGCGCAAGTCGCCGATACGCTCGATGCGCCCGTTGATAATGGCCACGTCGGCGGGATAGCCTGGGCTGTTGCTGCCGTCGATGATCAGGGCGTTGCGAATCAGCGTGTCGTACTGCATGTCAGTCTCCCAGCGGCAAGTGATCGTCGCCGCCGCGGTATTCGTCGAGGGCGAGTTTGATCCGCCGCAGACGTTCTTGATTGTCTTCAGGGTTGGCCAGGGCCAGCTCGGTGGCGAGCACATCGATGGCCAGCAGCATGCCGTAGCGCGCCGCCGTGGGTTTGTAGATGAACGAGGTTTCGGCGCTTTGCAGCGGCAGGACGATATCGGCCAGTTGCGCCAGCGGCGAATCGCCGCGAGTGATGGCCAGAATGCGCGCGCCGTAGTTGCGCGCGAGCTCCACCGTTTCAATCAGTTCCGGGGTGATCCCGGTCAGCGAGCAGACAATCACCACCTGTTCGGCGCTGAGGCTGGCGGCGGTGACGCGCATCATCACCGCATCGTGGCACGCCGTGATCGGATAGCCCAGGCGCACCAGGCGCACTTGCAGTTCATCGCTGCACAGGGTCGAGCAGCCGCCCATGCCGAAGGCGTGAATCATCCGCGCCTTGCCCAGCAGTTTTACCGCATCGGCGAAACGCGACTCATCGAATGCCGCCAGGTGCTGGCGCAAGGTCGATTCGATGTCACCGACAATCTGCCCGTAGAACGCCGACTGCTCGGGGGTGCCCGCCGGGTCGAGAAACCGGCTGCCGACACCGCTGGCCTGGGCCAGCTGCAAACGCAAATCACGCAGATCCTTGCAGCCGACCGTACGGGCGAAACGCGACAGCGTGGCGCTGCTGACCTCTGCCCGCAGCGCCAGTTCATCGAGGCTGGCGGAGGCGGCGAAGCCTACGTCGTCGAGCATCAGGCGGGCGATGCGTCCTTCACCGGCGCTGAAGGAATCCTGGCGGGCGCGGATCTGGTAGAGGATGTCCATGCAAGTGGCTCCGGCTAAATCAGGTAGGAAAGGCCAACGGTCAGTCCGAAGGCAATGACCGAGATCAACGTCTCGAGCACGGTCCAGGTCTTGAAGGTTTGGGCAACGGTCATGTTGAAGTATTCCTTGATCAACCAGAAACCGCCGTCGTTAACGTGGGAAAAGATAACCGACCCGGCGCCCGTCGCCAGCACCAGCAGCTCCGGATGGGGATAACCCAGACCAATGGCCACCGGTGCGACCACGCCTGAAGCGGTGGTCATGGCCACAGTGGCAGAACCGGTGGCGATGCGCATCAGCGCAGCAAACAGCCAGCCCATCAACAGCGGCGACAGGTGAAACTCGTGGGCCAGGCCGACAATTTGATCGGTGACGCCGGCGTCCACCAGAATCCGGTTCAGGCCACCGCCGGCGCCCACCAGCAGGGTGATGCTCGCGGTCGGCGCCAGGCATTCGTTGGTGAACTTGAGGATCGATTCGCGGTTGAAGCCCTGGGCCAGGCCGAGGGTCCAGAAGCTCAGCAAGGTGGCCAGCAACAGCGCGATCACCGAGTTGCCGATGAACAGCAGGAACTGGTTGAAACCACTGCCCGGCGTGGAAATCAGATTGGCCCAGCCGCCGATCAGCATCAACACCACCGGCAACAGGATGGTCGCCATGGTGATGCCGAAACCCGGCAGGCTGTCGCGCGGTTCACGCTCGAGGAACTGGCGCTCCAGCGGGTTTTCCGCCGGCAATTGAATGCGCGGCACGATGAACTTGGCGTACAGGGGACCGGCGATGATCGCGGTCGGAATGCCGATCAGGATCGCGTACATCAACGTCTGCCCCACCGACGCCTGATACACCTGCACCGCCAGCATCGCCGCCGGGTGTGGCGGCACCAGCGCATGCACCACCGAGAGTCCGGCGACCATCGGCAAGCCGACCATCAGGATCGACACGCCCACGCGCCGCGCCACGGTAAAGGCAATCGGCACCAGCAAGACGAAACCGACTTCGAAAAACAGTGGCAGCCCGACCAGAAACGCGATGGTCACCATCGCCCAATGCGCGTTCTTCTCGCCAAAGCGGTCGATCAAGGTCCGCGCCACCTGCTCGGCGCCGCCGGACTCGGCCATCATCTTGCCGAGCATGGTGCCCAGCGCCACCACCAGTGCGATGTGCCCCAGGGTTTTGCCGACACCGGCCTCGTACGCCCCCACCACGCCGGACGGAGGCATCCCGGCGACCAGCGCCAGGCCAAGGGAAATCAGGGTGATGACAATGAACGGATTGAGCCGGTAACGGGCGATCAGAACGATCAGCGCGATGATGGCAACGGCGGCATACACCAGCAGCCAATAGCCGAAGGACAGGGTCATGCGGTACTCCTCGAGAGGGTCACGTCGAAATATTTGTGAAACTCTTAAAACATTTCGGCAGGCGATTTTCAAACGAGGTGAAAGTAATTTTCGTGCAGAGGTAAGGGATGTCGCACAGAGGCATGGCGTGTCGCGAATTATGAAAGTCGGCTGTATGAATTTTCATCTCCGACAGGCCGATCTTTCCCCGCTCAGCGTGGGAAAGATCGAATGATCTGACCTCAGTCGTGCTGCATCCGGGCACGCTTGAGCAGTTTCTTGCAGCGCTCGGACAAGTGCAGCACTCGCAAGTGCTTGCCGGCCTTGGCGTAGCGCTCGCGCAAGGTGCCTAGCGCGGCGATGGCCGAGTAGTCGACGAAGCTCAGGTGCTGGCAATCCAGGGTCACTTGCGCCGGGTCGTTGGCCGGATCGAACTGATTGAGAAAGGGTGTGGTCGAGGCGAAGAACAGCGTGCCATGCACCCGGTACAGCTTGCTGCCGTCGTTCTCCAGATGACTGTCGGCATACAGCTGGCGGGCCTGCTGCCAGGCAAAGTTCAGCGCCGCAATGATGATGCCGCAGAGCACCGCGGTGGCCAGGTCGGTGAACACGGTAATCACTGTCACCGCGATGATCACCAGCACGTCGTTGAGCGGCACCTTGTTCAGCACCCGCAACGAGGCCCAGGCGAAGGTCTGTTGCGACACCACGAACATCACTCCGACCAGCGCGGCCAATGGAATGCGCTCGATCAGCGGCGACAGAAACAGGATGAACAGCATGATCCACACCCCGGCCACCACCCCGGACAAGCGCCCGCGGCCGCCGGAACTGAGGTTGATCACGGTCTGGCCGATCATGGCGCAACCGCCCATGCCGCCGAATGCACCGGACACCACATTCGCCGCCCCCAGCGCCACGCACTCGCGGTCCGGGTAGCCACGGCTCTCGGTGATTTCGTCGGTGAGGTTGAGGGTCAACAGGGTTTCCAGCAACCCGACCAGCGCCATCAGGATCGCGTAGGGCGCAATGATGCGCAGGGTGTCCAGATTCCACGCAATGTCCGGCAACGCCAGCGTCGGCAGGCCACCGGCTATGTGCGCCATGTCGCCCAGGGTGCGGGTTGGCAAGCCAAGCAGATACACCGCCAGGCCCACACCGAGAATCGCTACCAGCGCAGGCGGCACGGTGCGGGTCAGGCGCGGCAGCACGTAGACAACGGCCATGGTCACCGCGACCAGGCCGAGCATCATGTACAGCGGCGTGCCGCTCAGCCAGGCCTCACCGTCCTTGAAGTGCTCCAGTTGCGCCAGGGCAATGATGATCGCCAGGCCGTTGACGAAGCCGAGCATCACCGGGTGCGGCACCATGCGCACCAGCTTGCCGAGCTTGAGCAGCCCGAACGCCATCATGATCAGCCCGCCCAGCAACACCGTGGCCAGCAAGTACTGCACACCGTGTTGTACCACCAGCGCGACGATCACCACGGCCATCGAGCCGGCCGCGCCGGACACCATGCCCGGCCGCCCGCCGAACAGCGCGGTCAGGGTGCAGATGATGAACGCGCCATAGAGCCCCATCAGCGGATTGAGATGGGCCACCAGGGCGAAAGCGATGCACTCGGGCAACAGGGCGAAGGACGTGGTAAGCCCGGCCAGGACATCGGCGCGTAGACGTTTTGCTTTCATGGGGGGGGACCGCACACAGGGAGAGACGAAAAAGAGTGTGCGGATGTTACGGAATCGAGGGCCGACCGGCCATCATCTGTGTCATCGAAAATGCCATCGCGGGCAAGCCCGCTCCCACAGGTTTTGTGTCGTTCACAAAATGGGCGAACAACACAAAACCTGTGGGAGCGTGGCTTGCCCGCGATGAACGATGACGCGGTCTAAAGCGAACTCAAACCATCTCGTCGCGAATCCACTCAATCACCGAAGCGCGCTTCGGCACCCACCCCAACAGTTCCCGCGCATGCTTGCCGCGCACCCGACTGTTGGAACCCAGACCATAGTTGGCCATTTCGTAGCCCCACTCGGCTTCGGCATCCTTGAGCGGCCAGTCCTGTGGCTCGCCCAAATTCAGCGCCTGGGCCATCGCCGTGGTCATGTCGATGAACGACGCTTCACCGCTTTCAACGAAGTAGAACGTGCCCGGTACATTTTTGGTCAGCGCCAGCAGGTACAGCGCAACCACGTCTTCGATATGCACGTTGGACCAGATGTTGCGGCCCGTGCCGACATGGCGCACCACGCCGCTTTTGCGCGCCTGTTTGAGCAGGCGCGGCAGCTGCACGCTGTCGCGATGGACGCCCAGGCTGTGGCCGTAGATCAAGGTGTTGCAGATCACTGCCGAGTTCACACCTTCCATGGCTGCCGCCAGGATCAGCTTATCGATGGCCACGCGCGCCGCCTTGTCGACGGTCGGTTCCGGCAGGTCGTCTTCGAAGTAGATGACATCACTGGATTGGCCGCCCGAGGCATCACCGACAATGCTCGAGCCGCTGGTGTGCAGGAACACCTTGCCAGAGCCGCGCAAGGCATCGAGCAAGGCTTCCACGGCGCCACGATGATCGCTGCTGGCCGCGTTGATCACTGCATCGGCAGCGAGCGCCTGATCGGTCAACAGGTCGCGGTCGTCCAGACTGCCCACCACCGCAGAAATGCCCAGTGCACGCAGCTCATCGGCCTGTTCGGCGCTGCGCACCAGACCGGTGACAGCGTGGCCGGCCTGGACCAGGCCCGTGGCGATGGAACCGCCAATAAATCCGGCAGCGCCGGTAACGAATACGTTCATGGAGAAACTCCCTGCGTGGATAAGTGATGCAAGGAGTATCCGGTAGCGATCACTGCCGAAAAATGCCCTCTGACCCAATTCACTTTTGCGCAGGAGTCACGAATCAGCCTTTGAAATCCGCGCTCGCATAATCCGCCAACTTGCCCTGGATAAAATCCAGGAAGCATTGAATCCGCAAGGCCAGCTGCGAGTTGCGGTAGTACACCGCATTGATCGGCTGGCGGTAGCCGCTGTTGAATTCGGCCAGCAACACTTTCAAGCGTCCGGCACGAATGTCCTCGATGGTCATGAAGTGCGACAGGCTGGCGATGCCCTGCCCGTCCAGTGCCAGATGGCGGATGGTCTCGCCGCTGGAGGCGCTGATCGAGGCCTGGATCGGCCAGCGATCGCCATGCACGTAACGCAGCGGCCATTGGTTGAGGCCTTCGTTCTGGGTGAACCCCAGCAGCGTATGGTCGGCCAGGTCGGCCACGGCTTGCGGTGTGCCGTGCTTTTCCAGGTAGGCCGGGCTGGCGACGATGTGCAGCGGGCTGCAACCCAGGGAGCGGGCATGCAGTGTCGAGTCGGTCAGGGTGCCAATGCGAATGGCGATGTCGGTGCTCTGCTCCAGCAGGTCGATGATCAAGTCGTTGCTGTTGAGTTCCAGCTGGATGTCCGGGTAGAGCCTGCGGAATTCATCGATGTAGGGCACGATGGCGTGCAGCATGAAGGGGGATGCCGCGTTGATCCGCAGGCGCCCGGACGGTGTTTGCTGGCGTGAGGACAGGCGCTCTTCGAGCTCGTCCATCTGATCGAGAATGCGCTTGGCGTGCTCGAAGAAGTACTTGCCCTCCTCGGTCAGGTCCATGCGTCGCGTGGTGCGATTGATCAAGGTGGTGTCGAGCTTGGCCTCCAGCCGCGACAGCGTACGGCTGACCGCCGAAGGCGTTTGCCCGACCTGCTCGGCCGCCGCGGAAATCGACCCGCATTCAATCACGCAGACGAATATCTGCAATTCATCGGATCTGGCTTTCACGTGTGTCCCTTATCGATAGTCCTGCGCCGCTTCTTTTGAGTTGAGAGGAACCATTGTGGCGAGGGGGCTTGCTCCCGCTCGGCGGCGGAGCCGCCGCAAAGTCAGCAAACGCGCAGTATCTGAATCACCGCATGCGCCGGTTATGGGTCCGCTTCGCGCACCAGCGGGAGCAAGCTCCCTCGCCACAAAAGCGCGCCCTCGCCACAGTTCAGCGCTCGCTTCAGGTATCGATAGTAGCCGAGCGTCATGCCTTCAGGCCAAACACCTCAGTCAAATGCTGCTCATAACGCGCCACATCGCCCTCGATGTTCGGGCGCTTCATCACGTCCACACAGAGGAACGTCGGCAGACCGGTCATGCCAAGGAACTCGTTGGCCTTGTGGAACGGGAAGTACACCGCGTCCACACCTTTGGCTTCGAAGAAATCGGTCGGGTCGTCGAAGGCTTGCTGCGGGGCATTCCACGTCAGCGACAACATGTACTGCTTGCCGTGGATCAGGCCGCCGCTGCCGTATTTTTGCGAGGCGTCGGAACGGGTGCGGCCGTCGCTGGCGTAGAGGCTGCCATGACCTTCGGTGAAGACTTCATCGATGTACTTCTTCACGGTCCACGGCGCGCCCATCCACCAGCCGGGCATCTGGTAAATGATCACATCGGCCCAGAGAAACTTGGCCACTTCTTCGGCGACGTCGTAGCCCTCGTCGATGAAGGTGGTTTTGATATCCACACCACCGCGATCCAGCACGCTCAACGCGGCTTCATGCAAGGTGGTGTTGTAGCGGCCGTCGGAGTGCGCAAATTGTTTGCCGCCGTTGAGCAACAGGACTTTTTTCATGGAAGGTCTCGGGAAGGGTCGGGAATTCGATGGCGGCAGAGTACCGGTCGGCCTCGCGCGGAATAAGCGTCGATTTGGCAAAATTCATTTGACCCACAAGCACGAATCCACAGGCGATTGTTGCCTTAGACTGGCGCCCATTCTGACCTGAGGAGAGATGTAGATGAGTGAAATCCAGGGCTTCATCCTGCACGCCAAGACCCGTCCGGAAAAATCCGACGCCTTCGAAGCGTTTTTCAGCGGCTATGTGGAAGCAAGCCGCGCCGAACCCGGTTGCATCGAATACCACATGCTGCGCGACAAACAGGACCCGACCCTGTTCATCTTCTACGAGATCTGGCAGTCCCAGGCCCATCTGGACGTGCACTCGAACCTGCCGCACATGAAGCAGTTCCTCGAGCAGCGCGATGAATATCTGGAACGGGATTTCGAAATCCGCGCCATCGACATGATCAGCCCGTCGTCCGCTAGCCGCTGATCAGCAAATGGCCGCCGAGCACACCCAGGCCAACGAAAAACACGCGCTTGAACCACAGGGCGCTGATCCGCTGGCGCAGCGATTGCCCCAGCCACATGCCGAGCATGGCCGGGATCAGCGCCAGCAGCGACGCGCTCAACTCGCCCCCGCCGAGCGCGCCGCGCCATAACAAGCCACCGGCCAGGGCCAGGGTCGAGACGGTGAACGACAGGCCCAGCGCCTGCACCAGTTCGTCCCGGCTCAAACCCAGCGCTTGCAGGTAGGGCACCGCCGGTATCACGAACACGCCAGTGGCCGACGTGATGACGCCGGTCAGAAGGCCACACAGTGGACCGAGCCAGCGTTCACGCTGGGGGCCTACGCGCAAGGTCGGCAGGCACAATCCGCTCAGCGCATACAGCAACAACGCAGCGCCCAACCCTCGCACCACCCAATGGCCACCGCTCATGCCGATCCACAGCGTGCCTGCGCCGGTGCCGATGAAGATCGCCAGCAACATCGGCCACAGTCGTTTGACCAACCCGGACAAATGCCCGCCGAATGCCAGTTGCCAGACGTTGGTGAGCGTTGCCGGAATGATCAATAGTGCGGCTGCCTGTGACGGGGCCATAGCCAGCCCCAGCAGTCCCATGGCAACTGTTGGCAAGCCGAGGCCGATCACGCCCTTGATCATGCCGGCCAGCACAAAGGTGCCGATCACCAGCAGTGACAAGGCCAATCCGAGATTCTGGTAAAACGCCGAGAGTGTATTCATGGGGCTATGGTGGGCCCGCGGGGGTTGATTGAAAATCTGCCATATACTGAGGTTGACTCTTGCTTTGACAGAGGCTGAGAATTTCGCTGAAGCGACTGGCCCCTTCGCGGGCAAGCCCGCTCCCACAGGGGATTTGTGAACGACACATAACCACTGTGGGAGCGGGCTTGCCCGCGAAGGGGCCAGTCCAGACAGCAAATAAACCGGGGATGACAATGCACTTCGACCTGACCGACCTACGCCTGTACCTGAACATCCTCGACACCGGCAACATCACCGCCGGCGCCGCACGCAGTCATCTGTCACTCGCAGCGGCCAGCGCACGAATTCGCGCCATGGAGGCCTCACTGGGCGTCGAGTTTCTTCAGCGCAACCGTCGCGGGGTCAGCCCGACGCCGGCCGGCGATGCCCTCGCCCGGCACGCCCGGGTTCTGCTGCAACAGGCCGAACGTCTGCAACAGGAACTGGCCGAATACGCCAAGGGCGTCAAAGGCCAGGTGCGGCTGCTGTGCAATACCACGGCGATCACCGAGTACCTGCCGGAGTTGCTCGCGGACTTCCTGCACAGCCACCCTAACCTCGACATCGACCTGCAGGAACTGCCCAGCACCCGCATCACCCACGCATTGCGCCAGGGCGCGGCGGCCCTGGGCATCGTTTCCGACGCGGTGGACACCGATGACTTGCAGACCCGAGCGTTCCGCGATGATCCGCTGGTGCTGATCATGCCCCGCGAACATCCCCTGGCACAGGCAACCTCGGTGAGCTTCACCGACACGCTGCATCACGACTACGTCGGCCTGAATGCCAACAGCGCGCTGGCGGTGTATCTCGAAGAACAGGCACTGCACGCCGGCCTGCGCATGCAGATCCGCATCCGCGCCGATGGCTTTGATGGCGTGATGCGCATGGTCGCCCGTGGCGCGGGCCTGGCGATTGTGCCGCTGGCTGCGGTCGAGCGCGGGTCCGGTGGACTGTCCTTCAAGAGCCTCGCCCTGCAGGAAGCCTGGGGCCAACGCAAACTGCTGCTCTGTGCACGGGACTTCGCCGCATTGCCCGGTTATGCCAAGGCCCTGCTGCATGCCTTGACTCTCCCCTGAGGGGCAGACTTTATCCTTGAGGTTTGATCTTCAAGGACAGCGATGATGGGTAAACGAATACTGGTGATCCTCGGGCATCCGTCCAGCAACAGCTTCTGCGCTGCCCTTGCCGAGCGTTACGCACTGTCGGCCGTACGCGCCGGGCATGAGGTGCGTCAGTTGTTTCTCGGCAACCTGGATTTTGACCCGGTGCTGCGCGAAGGTTATCAACAGGTCCAGCCGCTGGAGGCCGACTTGCATAACGCCCAGGCCGACATTCTGTGGGCCGAACAGCTGACCCTGGTTTATCCGATCTGGTGGGGCGGCATACCGGCCTTGCTCAAGGGCTTTTTCGACCGGGTGTTCTTGCCGGGTTTTGCCTTCAAGTATCGCCAGGGCAAAGCCTTCCCCGACAAACTCCTGCACGGCCGAACCGCCCACCTGCTGGTGACCATGGACACACCGCCCTGGTACTACCGTTGGATCTATCGCATGCCCGGTTTGCATCAAGTCCGTAAAACCACACTGGAATTCTGTGGCATCAAGCCAACCCGCACCCTCACCTTCGGGCCCATTCTCGGCGCCAGCGCCGACCGGCATGCGGCCTGGTTACGCCAGGCCGAAGCTATCGCCAGCGCTTGAGTCGGTCGATAATGCGCCGAGCTTTATCCTCGGAGAAAAGGACCTTCCCATGTACATCGGCCAAGCCGCGCAACGTTCCGGAACCACTGTCAAAAGCATCCGTCACTACGAGTCGATTGGCCTGTTGCCTGCCGCCCGACGTCAGGGCAAGTACCGCATCTATGACCAGCACAGCGTCGATCTGCTGATCTTCATCAAATGTGCCCAGCAGCTGGGTTTCAGACTCAAGGAATTGCAGTCAGCCTTCGCCGGACATCAGGGCCCGCAGTTGCCATGGGAACGGGCCCATCAGGTCATCGCCAGCAAGAAACAGGAAATCGCCGAACGGATAGCGGTGTTGTCGCAACAGCACGCGCAATTGGTCGAGTTCGAAAACAGTCTCGAACAATCCAGGCTCGACTGTACGTTGACCCGTCTTTGAGGGCTGTGCGTTTCTGGACAGCTCAGTGTCGAGCACAGACAACTGACCCAGGGACAGGCGCTATAGGGTGCGACTTCAGTTCTTGAGCCCACTGCCCGGAGTCATCATGACCGCACCGATTACCGTTCTTCGCGACACCCACCCGCTGCCCGTGCTCGACGCCTGCAAATGGGAAAAGCTCGAAGGCGACCCGCACACCGTCAACCTCAACGCCTACACCAGTGAAGACGGCAGCAAGATCATGGGCACCTGGATCTGCACGCCCGGCAAGTGGTACGTGGAATACGTGAAGTGGGAGTACTGCCACTTCCAGGAAGGCTACTGCATCATCACCCCGGAAGGCATGGCGCCGATCCACCTGCGCGCTGGCGACATTTTTGTCATCGAGCCCGGGATGAAAGGCACCTGGGAAGTGGTGGAGACCGTGCGCAAATATTTCGTGTTTGCCTGATACAAAATGTATGGTCAGCCCATCTCCTGCAACCTCTTTGGCTGTTTTCGGTAAAGCTGGCTTGCGCTAATGTATTCGGGCTCGTTGTGAGCGTTGCTGTAACAACGCTCGGCCCTCGATGAGTAGCC